>JBDTYK010000024.1:0-18721 GCA_040005715.1 Actinomycetota bacterium
GACCGGTACAGACGGAGCCCGACGAGCCAGCGGAGACAAAGCCCGACCGACCGGTACACACGGAGCCCGACGAGCCAGCGGAGACAAAGCCCGACCGACCGGTGCAGGCGGAGCCCGACGAGCCAGCGGCGACAAAGCCCGACCGACCGGTGGAAATGGAGCCCGACCGACCGGTGAATGCCTTGGACGCTGATGAGGTGTCGGCACTGACCTCCAGCGGGGAGGGATCTGACCCCTCCGAGCTGTCGGATCGTCCCGCAGGCGGGGCACGGGACCGCGCGGCCGCCGAGCACAAACCGGAACTGCCCCCGAGCACCTAGCCCGGGATCGACACCATGAGGGCCGCCAGCTGCTCCTCGTCCGGAAGATCCGGAAACACGGTCTCACCCGTACCGGCGTAGTAGAACGCCCCGTCGACCTGGTCCGGCGCGAGGCCCCGGAGACGGGCAAAGGCCAGACAGTATGCCCCGAGCTGCACGGCCCGCACCATGGCCTTCTCGCCCGAGGGCTTGGCGCCGGTCTTCCAATCCACAACCGTGAACCCGCCATCTGGCCGAGGGAACACAGCGTCGATGCGACCCCGTATCGCGATCTCTGCGAGCGTCGTCTCAATGGAGATCTCAATGGCTTCTGGAGTGCAGTGAGCCCATCGGCTGGCGAGGAACAGCTGTTTCATCAGCGGCAGCTCGTGGTCGCCCACGGGACCGTCGTCGGCACTGCCCGGAAGGTCAAGCACGTCGACGAATGCCGCCTGCGAGAAGTGCTGCTCAACCCACGCGTGGAAAGCGGTGCCACGCCTAGCTGCCAGCGCAGGTGCAGAGGGCATCGGACGGCGAAGATCACGCGCAAAAGCCTGCGGATCATCGGCGAAGGACACCACGGCGGAGGCGGACAGGTGTCGTGGGACCCTGACCTCGATACCAGCAGGGCGGGCAGCCGCGTCACGTTCGGCCAGCAGAATCGCGAGGTCGCGTTCTGGCCCCACCGGGCTGGGACCATCTCCCGGGCCGTCGTCCCGGACGCGGGCGAGGGTCACCGGGTCGTCCAGCTCCTTGCCGAGGTCGAGCTCAGCGACGGCGTCGAGCACAGCCTGCACGGCATCGCCGAGCTGTGCCCGTCTTGCGGCCATCGGATCAGCCGGCCAGATGGCGCTCACCGGCTCGCCAAGGCGTGGGTTGACGGCCTTGGTGATGCCATCAGGCTCAGGCATCGGCTCCCACTGGCAGGTGCTCAACCCCACGGTGCAGTGATCAACGAGCTCGGTGAGGAACCTGGAGGTAATCCGGGGCGTGGTGGGCTCGGCCCAGACCGGGGCCGTCAGCAGCAGCTCACGACGAGCCCGGGTGAAGGCCACGTAGGCGAGTCGGCGCTCCTCGTCGATGCCGTGCTCGCCACCAGACCGGGTGAAGTCGAGGACTTCCGCCTCCAGCGAAGCGAGGTCAGTTGCGGAGCTCCATCGGAGCACGGGCAGACCATCCCTGTCTCCGCGAAGGTCATACGGAACCCCCGAAAGCCCCCCGATCCAGCCCTTGTCGCTGGGCGGACTCATCTTCCAAGCCCCGTCCTTGAAGGCGGTGACCGAGCTCGATCGGGCCGGAAAGGTGCCTTCGACCAACCCGGGGACGGCCACGACGTCCCATTCCAGACCCTTCGCGGCGTGCACCGTGAGCACCTGAACAGCGTCCGTGGACACCTCGATATACCCCTTGTCCAGTCCCCGTTCCTCGGACCGGGCGGCGTCCAGCCAGGACAGGAAACCACCCAGGGTCGGCCGATCGGCAGAGCTCGAGAAGCTGGCCGCAACGTCAGCGAACGCGTCAAGGTGGGCGCGGGCCGTCGTGGGAGTGTGTTCGGGGCGGGACAGCACCTCGATGTCCAGACCCAGCGCGCGCTCGGCCTCGCCTGCCAGATCGTCCAGGGGCATGCCGGTCAACGATCGCAGGCGCCGGATCGTCACGCTCAGCCCGTGCAGACGCTCCAGGGCCACCCCCGAGATGCGGGATCCGCCGGTGCTGACCCAGTCCTCCGAAGGCAGCTCGTCGAGCGCCTCGATGATGCTGAGATGGTCGGCGCTCTCGGGAGCCTGGTCCTTGACCAGCTCGTGAGCCGCGCCACCGGGCCGGGTCGAGTGCCGGTGCTGGAGCACCCGGGACCAGACCGCGAGCCCGTCCAGGTCTGCGGCTCCGAGACGGCACAAGGGTCCGGTGAGCAGACGCATCAGCTGGTCGCCACGCGTCGGATCCTGGACCACCCACAGCAGAGCCACGATGTCGCACACCTCGGGTGTGTTGAGCAACCCACCAAGCCCCACCACCTCCACGGGCAGCCCGGCGAGCTCCAGTGCTTCGATGACCGCACCGAACTGGGAACGCTTGCGGCACAGCACCGCCGCCGAGACTCCGCTCGGATGGCCTCCCGAATCCAGCCAGTGCCCCGCGATCCAGCCGGCGACGTGCGTTGCCTCGGCCTCGGTGGTCAACAGTCGCGCAGCGAGCAGTCGTCCGCCGCCTGCGTCGGGCCGCGGACGGAGCACCTCTACGTCGACGGCTGACTTGCGCCGCAGTGGGCCGGAGATGATGTTGGCCGCGGACAAGATGGCATTGTCGTTGCGCCAGCTGGTCGAAAGGGGCAGCACATCGGCCCCTCGTGCGGCATCGGCGAACTCATGAGGGAAGCGGGTCAAGGTCGTGGCGCTCGCTCCGCGCCAGCCGTAGATCGACTGGTTGGGATCGCCCACCGCGGTCACTGGCACGGACTCGCCCACAGCGACGAACAGGTGCCGCAGCAACACCAGCTGCGCCTCACTGGTGTCCTGGAACTCATCGAGCAGCACGGCCCGAAACCGTTGACGCTCCATCGAACCGATCTCGGGGAACCCCTGTGCCAACGTCGCGGCGAGGGCCATCTGGTCGGAGAAGTCCAGCGAGTCCCGGCTGCGCTTGAGCGCAAGGTAGCCCTCGACCAGGGGCAACGCCTGACGCCGGGCCTTCAGCGCTTTCATGGCCTCGGCAACACCCTTCGGGAGGTCGCGCGCGCGACTGTCGCCCTTCGGCAGAGCGCTGACTGTGGCCTCGAACCGGTCGATCAACGCGCCCAGATCCCCTGGCACCAGGAGGTGCTCAGACATCTCGCCGGCAAGGTCGACGACCGCATTGACAACTGTCGAGGCCGCAAAGGGGACGTCATCCATGGATCCGTCGTAACGCTCAACCACTTCGGCAGCGAACTGCCAGGCGGCAGCCTCGGAAAGCAGCCGCGACTCGGGCTCCACGCCGAGGCGGAGGGCGTGCTCGCGCACCAGGCGGCCGGCATACGAGTGGTAGGTGGAGACCGTTGGGGTGCCACCCAGCACCTCGGCACCGTCCTGGTCGGGGGCAGGGGTCCACATGCCCACGTGGCGAAGCCGGCGAAGCCGACGGGCAATTCGCTCGGCGAGCTCGGTGGCCGCCTTACGAGTGAAGGTCAGGCCGAGGACCTGGTCGGGTTCGACGTGGCCGTTGGCGACCAGCCACACAACACGCGACGCCATCGTCTCGGTCTTGCCCGATCCGGCGCCGGCCACCACCAGCAGCGGACGCATCGGCGCCTGGATGACCGCGAGCTGCTCGGCGGTCGGCACGGGGTTACCGAGGGCGCGGGCAATCGACTGCGCTGAGTGCTGCATCGACTGACCCGGCATCAGATCACCTTGCCCTCGGGCTGGACCGGGCAGCTGGACCTGACCGCGCAGAAGGTGCACGCCGGGCCGATCCTGGCCAGGAAGTCTTTGCCGGCCATGCCCTCTGCCGTCCTGGTGACCAGCTCGTCCGCCCACCCCGGGTCGTCGTCCGCCGACAGGGGCGGCTGTTCCTGCAGGGTGGTCTTGACACCGGCAGCCTTGCCGACCTGCAGCAGCGCAGCGCCGGCGGAGACCATGCCAAGGTCGGCGAACGCCCCCTGCTCGACCGCCACCTGATAGGCGCCTAGCTGGGCGTGGTGCGGCAGCTCGGCTTTGGAGGGCTTACTGGAACCAGTCTTCAGGTCGACGACCCGAAGTGCACCCTTGCCATCTCGCTCCAGGCGATCGACCCGGCCACACAACAACGCACGACCCATCTGGACCTGCAGGTCGAGCTCGACCCCGACCCGCTCCCACCCGCTGGTGGCTGACTCTTCGAAGTAACGGGCCAGTCGGGACACCATCTTCTGTGCCTCGGAAAGCTGCCGGCGGGACACCCAGCCATCGGGCAGCCCCAGCCTGGCCCACCGAAGCTCGACCTCGGCGCTCATGCTGGCCTCGTCCACGTCCCCGAGCTCGGCGGCAATGTCGTGGATCAAGGTGCCGATGTTGGCCGCGCCGACGCTGGGACCGTCGCCACCGCAGGCTGACAACAACCACCGCAGGCTGCAGTCGCTGAACGCCTCGATGCGCGAAGGTGAGACCGACACGCCCACGCCTGGAGCGCGCAGGGGGCGATCGTCGCTCAACCCCGTCATCGCCCACCACGAGGAAGGGTCGGCGCCCGCAACGCGGGCGGCCGCCAGCTTTGCCAGCGCTCGAGCAGCCGTATGCCGCTCGGTCACGGTTGCCGCGACAACCACCTCGCGTCGAAGCTCGGCAACCAGCCCGGCAAGGGTCATCGGGCGCGGCACGTCGCTGAAGGGCCTCAGCTCGTCCCCGAAGCCGGACTCCTCCAGTGGGTCGACGATGTCGAGGTAGACCGATGGCTGCTCGTTGTCGCTGCGCACGGCAGTGACCAGCAGCCGCTCGGAGGCCCGGCTCACGGCGACCAGGAAGAGGCGGGTCTCGTCATAGCGGACTGCGGCCTGGGCAGCACGCAGCGACTGCCCCCGACCGGTCATCACGTCAACAAGTCGCTCTGAGCCCAGGAGGGAGCCACGCAGACGCAGATCCGGCCAGACGCCCTCCTGCACGCCTGCGACGACGACGAACCGCCACTGCCTTCCGGCCGCCCCAGCGGGCGTGAGCAGGGCAACGGCGTCATCTTGGGGGGCACGGGCAACGAGCGTGTCGCCGGCAACGTCCTGCCCACGGATGTGCTCGAGGAACTCACGTGGCCCCATCTGCGGCAACCGGTCGACATACTTGGCGGCGGCATCGAAGAGGGCCACAACAGCATCGAGGTGCCGGTCGGCGCGCGCCCCTGACTGACCTCCGCTGAGCGCCACCCGCCGCCAGGTCTCGCCGAGCCCGGTTGCGTCCCACATCGCCCACAGCACGCTCTCAGCGGTTGCTTTCGGTGCCCAGCGAGGGCCTCCCTCGTCCACGACGATGCGCGCCGCGCTCACACCGGCAGCGACTGCCTTGGCAACCCGCCGCGCTGGCGCCCCTTCAGGACCCAGCAACGCCAACCTGTTTGGCGCAACAAGGGCTTCGGCGAGCAGCTCGTCGCTGTTGCGCCCGCCTCCACTGTCGAGCTCCTCGCGACGTAGGGCTCTGCGAAGGCGTCTCAGGCCAACGGCGTCGGCCCCGCCAATTGGGGAAAGCACGGCGTCGACCGCAATCTGGGGCTCAATCGGATCGGATCGCCCGGTCGCCACGTTCAGGGCCACCTCGAGCAGGGCGAGCAGGGGCCGAACCGCCGCCTCGTCGCGGACCGCAACCTCGGTGGGAGGCACTGCCACCGGCACACCGGCAGCCATGAGCACTCGGCGCAAGGTGCTCGTCCGTCCTTGCCCCCGCACGATCACGGCCATCTCGGACCATGCCACGTGCTCCAGCAGGTGGGCCGCTCGCAGCTCTGCGGCGATCAACCCAGCCTCCTGCGAGCTTGCGCGCAGGAGACGAACATCTGAACGTCCGCCGGCCCGTACCTGCTCGAGCTCACGGTGGGCTCCGCCACCGACTGCGCCGATGCGCCTGGTCACCCGCTGGGCCACAGAACGCAGGACCTGCGGCTGGCGGTATGACGTCGCCAGGATGATCGTCGGACCGTCACCAAAGCGCGCGTGCCCTGCTCCCAGGATCCGCGGGTCGGCGCCCCGGAAAGTCTGCACCGCAGCGTCGGGGTCGCCGATCAGCACCAGGTCCACATGAGGGGCACGGACGACCTCAAGGAGCCGGGCTGCCGAAGGAGTGAGCTCCTGGGCGTCATCCACCACGATCAGGCGCAGCGACCCGAGCCGATCCCGCGCCTCGGCGTCCTCCTCAACCAGGTCGGCAGCTGCGCCCAGGATCCACGCCGGGTCGTAGGAGCCCGGGCGCGAGAGCGCTGTCACCTCGTCGTACTCGGCCAGAACCTGTGCTGCCGCAACCCAGTCAGGTCGCTCGTGTGCCGCGCCCAGTGCCACCAGATCGCCCGCCTCAAGGCCTCTTTCGACGGCTCGCATGAGCAGTTCCCGCAGCTCTGTGCGAAACCCCCGGGTTGCCAGGGCGGCCTGGACGTCCGACGGCCAGCCGGGTGCCTTGCCTTCTCCCGCGGCGTGACCGGCGAGCAGCTCACGGAGGATGACATCCTGCTCAGGTCCGCTCAGCAGGCGGGGACTGGGGTCTCCGCGCAGCGCGGCCGCCTGCCGCAGGATGCCGAAACCGAACGCCTGGTGGGTCCGGGCCAGCGGTTCGGTCGTGGTGCCGCCGATCCGGGCGGTGATCCGCTCCCGCAGCTCGGCGGCAGCAGTCCTGGAGGCAGTCAGGACCAGACACTGGTCGGGCTCGATGCCGTCACGGTGGACGCGGTCGACCACGATCTCGATGGCGGTGGAGGTCTTGCCCGTACCCGGGGCGCCGAGGACGCGAAGCACGGATCCGGTTCTGCCTGGGCGCGCGCCGCCCGGGTGCACCGAGGACCGGTGGGCGACTGCGGCTGCCTGTGCGGCATCCAGCCTCGGGGCCTGGGTGACCAGGCTGGGGGCCCGTCGCAATGTCAGCACCGGCAGAGTCCATCACGACCGGCCGACACCGGTGGCCAAAGCCCCGGCAAGAGCCCTGTAACGCACGAGTGCCCCGACCGATGGCCGGGGCACTCGTTGTTGCAGAACAAGTTCTGCAGGCTGAGATCAGAGCGGGCGAATGTTCTCCGCCTGCGGGCCCTTCGGGCCCTGGGTGATGTCGAACTCAACCTTCTGGTTCTCATCGAGCGAGCGGTATCCGCTGCTGGCGATGGCCGAGTAGTGCGCGAACACGTCGGCGCTGCCGTCCTCGGGAGCAATGAAGCCGAAGCCCTTTTCAGCGTTGAACCACTTCACGGTGCCTGTTGCCATAACTACTTTTCCTCCAAGAGTGCTCTGTCGATCCCGAAAGCCGGGTCCGATCGTCGCGGTGTTCGTCGTCCGCTCCAGATCAGGAACAAAGCGCACCCCCGGCACAACGGCCGCAAGCGTTCAAGACGTGCGATGCACAGCAACTACGGAGTTGAGACTACCCCAGTCCGGGCCAATAGATGGTGTAACGGTGAACACACTCAGCGCGAAGGGCCGGCCATCACCTCACTGACGTGTCGTCCTGGACGAAACGGGGACGACCGCCCCTGCCGTCCCACCGGGCCTTGTTCATGTCCACCCGCCGCCCGGCGAGCGAGCCTGCGACCAGGGCCGTTCCCTCCTCGCGCCAGTGGCTCAGCGCCTCGTCGCGCAGACCATCGGGGGCCTGGCCGCTGGCGCGGATCACCCGCCACCAGGACACCGACGACCCGTAACGGGACAGCACCGCTCCGACCTGTCGGGGGCCACCCCGCCCGAGCATCTCGGCGACGTCTCCATAGGCCAGGACCATCCCCTCCGGGATCTGGTCGACGATGTCGAGCACCCCCTCCGCGTACTCGGGTAGCTCATTGTTGGCCAGCTCGTATGCCGGTGCCTCACCGTCGGTTGCAGCCATGGTTTGGACCTTGCTCCGGCTCAGTAGGTCGGCTGGGAAGGGTCGACGTCGCGCACCCAGGCCAGCACTCCGCCCTCCAGGTTCCGCACGTCCGGATGTCCAGCCTCGATCAGGATCCGTGAGGCCTCCTCCGAGCGGCTACCCACCTTGCAGTGGATCACCACCGGTTGGTCGAACGGAATTTCGGCAACCGCCGCACCTGAACGGAACTCATCAAGATGGATGGCACGGGCGCCCGGGATGCTCGCGATCGCCCGCTCCTCGCTGCCGCGCACGTCGACCAGCAGAACCGGCGACGGGATACCGGCACCAGGCAGGAGCGCGGCCAGCTCACGCGCCGAGATCAGTGGTACGACGGTGGCTGCTGCGGCTGGGACCGAGCCGCCCGGCATACCGGCGACTGCCGGAAGCGTGAGAGCGCAGAAGTCCTCGTAGTCCACCAGCTCGGTGACCGATGGCGACTCTCCGCAGATGACACACTCCGGGTCCTTGCGCACGGTGAGCGTGTCCCAGCTCTGCCGCAGCGCGTCGTGGACCGTCACGCGCCCGATCAACGGATCGCCAATGCCGACAATGAGTTTCACCGCCTCAGTAGCCTGAACAGACCCGATAGCCGCACAGAGCACTCCGAGTACGCCTCCCTCAGCACAGGATGGCACCAGACCGGGTGGCGGCGGCTCCGGGAACAGGCAGCGGTAGCAGGGGCCGTGCGCCGCCCACCAGATGCTGACCTGCCCGTCAAAACGGTAGATCGACCCCCAGATATCGGGCTTGCCCAGCAGCACGCACGCGTCGTTGAGCAGGTAACGGGTGGGGAAGTTGTCGGTGCCGTCGATGACCAGGTCATACGCGCCAATGATCTCAAGGGCGTTGGTTGAGTCGATCCGGACGTCATGTCGAACGACCCTGACCAGCGGGTTGATCGAGGCCAGCGTCTCCTGGGCCGACTCGGACTTCAGCCTGCCGACGTCCTCCACCCCATGGACAACCTGTCGTTGCAGGTTCGAGGTCTCAACCACGTCATCGTCCACCACGCCGATCGTTCCCACCCCGGCCGCCGCGAGGTAGACCAGGGCCGGCGACCCCAGCCCCCCGGCTCCGACGACCAGAACGCGCGCGTTCTTGAGGCGACGTTGCCCCTGCATGCCCACATCCGGGATGAGGAGATGCCGCGCGTAGCGCTCGACCTCCTGTTTGGACAACGGCGCTGATGGCTCGACGAGGGGCGGGAATGCCATAGTGATGAGGTTACCCGCGCGTAGGATGCGTTTCGCCCGCCGCTTCACACCGATTTCGGGTCATGACGCAAGGCCATCTGCCCACGTGAACCGGCCCAACGAAAAGGACACCGCCAGTGCCCATCAGCCCCGAAACCCAAGCGCGCGGCGTACGCCTGCCGCGCCCTGCCCGGCGGGTCCAGCTGTTGCGTGCCGCACAGGAGGTGTTCGTCGAGTACGGCTACCACGCGGCGGCGATGGACGACATCGCTGAACGTGCCGGAGTGTCCAAACCCGTTCTTTATCAACACTTCCCGGGCAAGCTCGATCTTTACCTGGCGTTGCTGGACCAGCATTCCGGTGAGCTCCTGGGTCTGGTTCGAGCCGCCTTGGCGTCGACCACGGACAACAAGGCGCGCGTTGCCGCCTCGATCGCGGCGTACTTCGAGTTCGTGGACCGTGATGGCGCACCGTTCCGCCTGGTCTTCGAGTCGGACCTGAACAACGAGACCGCCGTTCGCGAACGTGTCGAAAAGCTCTCCGAGGACTCTGCCAAGGCCATCGCCGAGGTCATCAAGGAAGACACCGACCTGCCCGACGACGAGGCGCACCTGCTGGGGATGGCCCTATCTGGCATGGCACAGATCTCTGCACGTTTCTGGCTGTCGCAAGGTTCCTCCATACCGCGCGACGAGGCGGCCCGACTTGTCGCAGCGCTGTCCTGGCGTGGTTTGGGCGGCTTCCCCAAGATCGAACGGGAAGGATCTGGCGCCGACGCGGGTTAGCCTGCAAGGAACGACACGATCGGGGCATAATGCCTGGGGTCGCGCACGATCAACCCTGACGAAAGGCTTTCCCGTGGAGGTCAAGATCGGCGTGCACAACGTCGCACGCGAGATCGTGCTGGAGTCCGAGCAGTCCTCGGACGAGCTCGAGGCCCTGGTAACCAAAGCCCTGACGTCTGGCGGTGTGCTCAACCTTGTCGACGCTTCGGGCCGGCGTGTGATCGTCCCGGTGGCCACGATCGGCTACGTCGACCTCGGCGCGTCCAAGAAGGGCTCCGTGGGCTTCGGCACCCTCTGACCCTTTGCTCACCTCAGGCCGCTTTGCTCAGCTCAGGCCGCTTTGCTCAGCTCAGGCCGGTTTGAGGCCCCTGATTCGGGCCGAAAAGCGGTTTGAGCTGAGCAAGGGTCAGGCGTTCAGGCCCAGCTGCCTCATTCGCCGGGTGTGCTCGTCGGTGAGGCGGACGAACATCCGGCCCAGCTCGGCCAGGTCGGCACCGGGACGGTTGTGTCCGCCGACCAGGAGGCTGGCCAGGGCATCACGTTCGACGGCCACTCGCTGCGACTGCGACAGAGCCTCGCCGACCAGACGGCGACCCCACAGTGCGAGACGTCCACCGACCGTGGGATCAGCCTCAATCGCCTCTCGCACGGTCTTGACCGCAAACTCGGCCTGGCCCACGTCTTCCAGGACCGAGCGGACAAGAGTCTGGGTCGAGCTGTCCACGTAGGCCGAGATCTCGCGATAGAAGTCGGTGGCGATGCCATCGCCCACGTAGGCCTTGACCAAGCCCTCGAGCCAGCCGATTGGCTTGGTGCGGTCGTGGAACTGGTCGATCGGCGCGATGAACGGCTCCATCGCGACATCGGGGTCAACGCCCATCTCAGTGAGCCGATTGGTCAAGACCTCGTAGTGATGGAACTCGGCCACGGCAACACGTGCCAGGGCCGCCTTCGCCGGTTGGTTCGGGGCCAGGTCGGCATCGGCAGCAAGGCGTGAGAAGGCAGTCAGCTCACCATAGGCAAGGGCCCCGAGCAGGTCGATGACCGCGGCCCGATAGGCGGGATCGGCAGACAACCCATCCCCCTGGTTGCCACCAGTGTCCTTGACCTGATCCTCATGATCGGAACCATCGGCGAGACTTCTCGGCTGTTCCAGGTCGTCCATGAACGCAAACAGTAGTGCGCACCGGTAGACTGAGATCTGACATCGGTGCCCGGTCGGCACAAATGAGCAGCCAGATGGACTGGACTGCACCCACGAAGAACTCCGATCGGCCCGCTTTGCTTCGCGGCCCGCATCCTCCGAAACCTTCGGACACTCAGGTGGCCCGCGCCGATCGAGAGACTTCATGAAGCCCCAAGAAAACACCACAGCGCCTGATCCAGCCGAAACCGCCGCCGCTCGTGCGAAAGCCGAGCCCAAGGTTGTCGAGCCCACGTTCGCAGACTTCGACGTCCACCCCGACATCGTGACCTCACTTGCGGAAGAGGGCATCATCCACCCCTTCCCGATCCAGTCGATGACCCTGGCGGTTGCCCTTGGTGGCCACGACATCATCGGTCAGGCCAAGACCGGCACCGGCAAGACCCTCGGATTCGGCATACCCATGATCCAGCGGGTGGTCAGTCCCAAGGACGAGGCATTTGCCACGATGAAGACCGCCGGCAAGCCGCAGGCCCTCGCGGTGGCCCCCACCCGCGAGCTAGCGGTTCAGGTTTCGAGCGACCTTCAGCGCACCGGCAAGACCCGAGGGGTCCGTGTTCTCACCATCTACGGCGGCCGCGCGTTCGAACCGCAGATCAGCGCCCTTCAGCGCGGTGTGGAGATTGTCGTCGGTACGCCGGGCAGACTCATCGACCTCGCCAAGCAAGGTCACCTCGACCTCTCCCACGTCAAGTGCGTCGTCCTCGACGAGGCCGACGAGATGCTGGACCTGGGCTTCCTGCCCGATATCGAGAAGCTGCTGGCGCTGACCTCTGCGAGCCGCCAGACGATGCTCTTCTCGGCCACGATGCCGGGGGCTATCGTTGCCCTGGCCCGTCGCTACATGACCCAGCCAACCCACATCCGGGCCATGGGCGAGGAGCAGGACGGCTTCACCGTGAAAGCGGTCGAGCAGTTCGTCTACCGCGCCCACGCGATGGACAAGGTCGAGATGCTGGCGCGCATTCTTCAGGCCAAGGACCGGGGGCTGACCCTCATCTTCAGCCGGACCAAGCGCACCGCCGCCAAGGTTGCAGATGACCTCGCCGAGAGGGGCTTCGCCGCTGCGGCCATCCACGGCGACCTCGGGCAGGGGGCTCGTGAGCAAGCTCTGCGGGCCTTTCGCAATGGCAAGATCGACGTGCTGGTCGCAACCGACGTGGCAGCCCGCGGTATCGACGTCGACAATGTCACGCACGTCATCAACTACCAGTGCCCTGAGGACGACAAGACCTATCTCCACCGCATTGGACGAACCGCCCGGGCTGGCAACGCCGGTGTCGCAGTCACGTTCGTCGACTGGGACGACCTGCATCGTTGGGGCATGATCAACAAGGCCCTCGACCTAGGCATCCCCAAGGCGGAGGAGACCTACTCGTCGTCTGAGCACTTCTTCACGCAGATGCATATCCCCGCCAACGCGACCGGCCGACTGCCAAAGGCCAGCCGTACCCGCGAGGGCCTGGGAGCCGAAAGGGTCGAGGACCTCGGCGAGACGGGCAAGAACGCCAGGGGCGCATCGCCGGAGCGTGGCCGCTCTTCGGGTGGTCGTAGCGGCGGCAGCCGCTCAGGTGGTCCCTCTGTCCGCACCACGCGCCCTTCCGAAGGCCGAGACCGTCCGCCGGCCGATCGCCCGAAGAACGCTGATCACTCCAAGGGCACCGAGGAGTCCAAACCACGCCGTACCCGCAACCGCCGACGCACCCGTGGTGGTCAGGGCGACCCTTCAACGACCAACACTGCGGTCGGCAATGAGAACAAGGCGGCTCCAGCCGCATCGCAGGCCTAAGGCTTAGGAGCGGTCCATCAGTTGGCTGACCCGCCACCCCAATGGGGAGGCGGGTCTGCTCATGCCTGTGGTCAGAGGCGTGGCAACAAGCTGGTGGCGACGTCGCGGTAGGCCTGTGCGCCCTTGGACCGTCGCGAGGTCGTCAGGATCGAGCGCCCCACTGCCGGCGCCTCGGCGAACCGAACTGTCTTCGGAATCGGCGGGCTCAGCACCGGCAGGCCGTAGCGCTCGCCGACATCGGCCAGCACCGCCCGGGCATGGTTGCTGCGACCGTCGAACATCGTGGGCAGGATCCCGAAGACCTCGAGCCCTGGGTTGAGGATCGCCTTGACGTCCGTGACGGTGTCCAGGAGCTGTCCAACGCCACGGTGACTGAGCATCTCGCACGGCATCGGGATGATCAGGCCCTGCGACGCCGTCAGGGCGTTGAGGGTCAAAACGCCCAGCGAAGGCGCGCAGTCCAACAGCACCACGTCGTAGTCCGCCCGGATCGGCTCCAGGACCGAACGCAGCACGTATTCGCGGCCCGGCCGCGGCAACAGCTGCGCCTCGACCCCCGCCAGCTCGATGACGCTCGGGATCAGGTCGACACCGTCCGCACAGCTCATGATCGCGTCCCGAGCCTTGACTCCCCGCTTGACCAGCACCTCGTTGATGCTCATCTCGACCTCGTCCGGGTCCACTCCAAGGCTGAATGTCAGGCAGGCCTGAGCGTCGAGGTCGATCAACAGAACACGCTTGCCGAGCTCGGCGAACGCCGCGCCCAGCGAGGCCACGGAGGTCGTCTTGGCCACCCCGCCCTTCTGGTTGGCCACCGCCACGATCGTGCCCAACCGCGTCACGGACGCCTTGTCAGGCTTCGGCTGTTGGTCCTGCTTGCGGGTTCGTGTTGTCGCAGTCACTGGTGATGCCTCTCCGGGGAACTTGGGGTCGGGCACAGTGTGTCAGCGTGGCGACGGGTGTGGAACACGCCGATTCTGGTTGGTGCCGGAAGTGATGTGACTCACACGTCCGATCCGCCGGCCTCCAGCCCTGCCCAGTCGGACTTCTCGGGCCCGGCCCGTTGACCCTCCGGGCAGTGAGCCCTGAAGTCGCACCAGGCGCAGATCGCCGAGACCCGCGGCGCAAAGAGCGGCGACCCGACCCCCCTCTCGGCGTAGTCCGCATCGGCCTTGCGCAGGTCGGAGGCGATCGACTCTGCCTCGGCCATCTTGCGGGCCAGGGTCTCTGGCGTGTGCTCATGGGCCAGCACCTCTCCTGTCGAGAGGTGATGCAGCTCCACCCGCCGGCAGGGGCGATGGAACATGGCGCCGACGGCCATGGCATACAGGGCCAACGGCAGTGAGGTGCGTGCGTCGTCGACCGTGAGGCGCGCCCGCCCGGTCTTGTAGTCGACCACAACCAGCTGTCCGTCGCGGTCGTCGAGCCGGTCCACACGACCGCTCACCGAGATTGTCTCGGTGCGCAGCGCAACGGTGCGCTCGACACCGAGCGGTTGCTGGTTGCGGTCGATGCCCCGCAGGTATGCCGTGACTCGCGCCGTCGTGCGAACGCGCCACTGAGCGGACTGGTCGGGATCGCGGAAGCCGACGTCGATCCACGACTGCCGCACCAGGGCTTCCACCGCGGCCGGGGTGCGATCGACCGGCGTGAGATCCCAGAAGTCACGCAGAGCATTGTGAGCAGCCACACCTACAGAGGTATGCGCCCGTCGCGACCGGGCCGCTGGCTTGGGACGGTCGAGGTACTGCATGCGATATCGCCGAGGACAGTCGAGCCAGGCCAACAGCTTGCTGGGGCTGGCGGAGTAGAGACGCCGGGGCATTCCGCCGAAGCTCTCTTGCACAGGAACCTGGGTCACCGTGGCAGGCCAGCTTCGCGGGGTGACAGGGCATCGGTGAGCAGCCACTGTCCAGCAGCCGAAGGCAACAGCGGCGGCGGCCATCGACCACCGGCCCAGCCGACTCCCAGCACGGAGCACGCGACGAAGACCGGACTCAAGGCCGGAGCACCTTCACGCCGGTAGCAAGATCCTCGATCCGGGCAAGCACGGCGGGATCGGTCAGGTTCTCGCCGAGACGGTTCACCTTGCCAGCGCCGTGGTAGTCCGAGGAACCCGTGACGAAGAGGTCCAACGAAGCGGCCAGCTCCAGTCCGTGACGCACCTGCTCAGGGTCGTGGTCCCGATGATGCACCTCCAGCCCGGCCATCCCCGCAGAGGCCATCGCCTCGATGACCCGGTCATCCACGACGCGCCCGCGAAGGCGGGCCAACGGGTGCGCCATGACCGCGACGCCTCCGGCTTCGACGACGAGCCGGACCGCCTGCTCGGCATCCGGCGCGTAGTGCGAGGCGTAGTAGGGCGACCCGTTGAACAGGTAGTCACGGAACGCGACGTCGCGAGACGGCACGATCCCCTTGGCCACCATCGCATCCGCGATGTGCGGGCGACCGATGGTCGCCCCGGGTTCGATCTGTCCGAGGACGTCGCCCCAGTCCAGCGGAAGGTCACGCGATATCAGGGCGACGATGCGTCGGGCCCGGGTCATCCGGCTTTCCCGCGAGCGCTCCAGCTCCCGGACCAGACCTGGTGACGCCGGGTCGTGAAGGTAGCCGAGCAGGTGGATGCTGATGCCGCCGTGCTGGCAGGAGATCTCGATCCCGCGGACCAGGGCGATCTCGTATTGCTTCGCCGCGGCGGCGGCCAGCTCCCAGCCGGCAGTCGTGTCGTGGTCGGTCAGTGCCACGACATCCAGACCAGCAGAGACAGCAGAGGACATGACCTCGGCCGCCGGCTCCGTGCCGTCGCTGGCCACTGAGTGGGTGTGGAGGTCGATGCGCACGGCCCAAGGCTAGGCCAACAGTCCCCGACGTCCCTGAAGGGCAGGCCGCAAAGACTGCCGTCTTAGCCCTTGGCTGGAGGCTCTACCAGCGTCGGACGACCGGGCTGCTCGCCGCCGCGCGCCAGAAGATAGCTGTCCTTGGGCACCATGACCTTGCGCCTGAAGATGCAGACCAGCGTGCCGTCCTGCTTGTAGCCCTTGGTCTCGACATGGACCACGCCTCGGTCGTCCTTGGAGGTGGACTCCCACTTGTCGAGAACCGTGGTCTCTCCATAGATCGTGTCCCCATGGAACGTCGGCGCCACATGGCGCAGGGACTCGATCTCGAGGTTGGCGATGGCCTTTCCGGACACGTCGGGGACGCTCATTCCCAACAGCAACGAGTAGATGTAGTTGCCGACCACGACGTTCTGGCCGAACTGGGTGGTCCCGGCATAGTTGGCGTCAAGGTGCAGCGGGTGGTGGTTCATGGTCAGCAGGCAGAACAGATGGTCGTCATACTCCGTGACGGTCTTGCCTGGCCAGTGCTTGTAGACCGCGCCGACCTCGAACTCTTCGTAACTGCGCCCAAATTGCATAGTCGCCATCGTGCCACGGCAGACCCCGCGGCAGACGACGACATGCGCAGGTCCGTGAGTGATCGACACTCTCGATGGCGCGCTCTCAATGGCAGGCCCATGTCGTCTCGCGAACCCTGCACCGGAGAATCCTCGTCCGGCTGCAGCCGCGATGTGGCAACAACCACTGTCGTGACACGATGTCGGGGTGAGCGAAGAACAGCACAAGTCAGATAATCGCGGCCGGCCCGTCACCGAGGAGTTCCGTGCCTTCGTGGCGACCCAGTGGGCCCCCCGACCCACGGCCAAGCCGGTCCGTGCTGAGGTCGCGCAGTATGCCGCACGTCGCCGGGCCGCCGTTTCGGCCGCGTTCCCTGGTGAGAGGCTCGTCATACCGGCTGGTGGCCTGAAGGTCCGCAACAACGACTGCGACTACATGTTCCGCCCGCACACTGCCTTTGCCCACCTCACCGGCCTGGGCTCCGATCGCGAGCCTGACGCGGTTCTGGTTCTCGAGCCGCTCGAGGACGGCTCGCACGAGTCGATCCTGTACTTCCGCCCGCTGGCGGCCCGCGATACCGAAGAGTTCTTCGGGGACTCCCGCTATGGCGAGTTCTGGGTGGGCGCCCGTCCCGGGCTGGCCGATATCGAAGCCGAGCTCGACCTTTCGGCACGCCACATCGACGACTTCATCGGCGCGGTGAGCAAGGATGTCGGCGCTACCGGAGTCCGCCTCGTGCGCGATGCCGACCGCGAGCTGACGGCTGCCGTTGACGGCATCAGGCAAAAGGCTGCAGTGTCCGGTGAGCCGGAGGCGCTGGTCACAGCTGACGAAGAGCTCGCCCATTTCCTGTCCACGCTGCGACTCGCCAAGGACGAGTGGGAGATCGGGCAGATGCGGGAGGCCATCAAGGCAACGGGCATCGGCTTCGACGCCGTCATCGCAGGACTGCCCGAAGCACTCGAACGCGGTCGTGGCGAGCGTTGGGTCGAGGGCGTCTTCGGCCTTCACGCCCGCCATCAGGGCAACGGCGTCGGGTATGACTCGATCTGCGCCTCGGGAAACCACGCCAACACCCTGCACTGGATCAAGAACACCGGCGACATCGCCGACGGCGAGATGCTGTTGCTCGATGCGGGCGTCGAGGTCGACTCGCTCTTCACAGCCGACATCACGCGGACCCTGCCGGTCAACGGCCGGTTCACTGATGCGCAACGCAGGGTCTACGACGCCGTCTATGCCGCGCAGGAGGCCGGGATCGCCGCAGTCCGGCCGGGCGCAAAGTTCTCCGATGTCCATGACGCGGCCATCCGGGTCATCGCCGAGCACCTGCACGCCTGGGGTCTGCTGCCTGATGGCGTCGACGTCGAGACCACTCTGGACAAGGAACACGGCCAGTACCACCGTCGCTGGATGGTCCACGGCACGAGCCACCACCTTGGCCTGGACGTCCATGACTGTGCGCTGGCCCGTCGCGAGGAGTACATGGGTGCCGAGCTGACACCGGGCATGATTCTCACCGTCGAGCCCGGGCTCTACTTCAAGGCCGACGACCTCTTGGTGCCGGCGGAGCTCCGCGGAATCGGAGTACGGATCGAGGACGACATCCTGGTCACCTCAGATGGCTGCGAGAACCTTTCGGCCGACATGCCGCGCACATCAGCCGATGTCGAGGCCTGGATGGCAAACATCCCCAAGGACTGACCGAGGCGAGAGGTACTCGCAGGCGTGCGTCAGGCGGTGAGGGGCTGACCGCCCGGCATGTTCGCCAGAAGGGTCCGACCCTGTTCGGCAAGCTTGTGCTCCACCAGCACCTCATATCGGGTAGCCACCACCTGGCTCACTGAGGTGAAGTCCCGCTGACCCTTGGTCGCGGCATACCCGATCAGTGCCCACACGAGGCCGAACACCGCGCCGAACGCCACGGTCGACAGGATCGCCACCGTGGTGTCGCCGGTGCCGAACAACGCGAAGATCAGCCCGACAAACAGCCCCATCCACATCCCGGACAACGCGCCGGCACCGGCGACCCGCCCACGCGTCAGCCGGCCGGTCACCCTTTCGACCAGCCTGAGGTCGGTACCGACGATCATGCAGTTCTCCACGGGGAACTCGTGGTCGGACAGGTAGTCGACGGCCTTCTGGGCCGCCTCGTACTTGTCATAGGTCCCAAGTGACATCGGGTACTCAAGGATCAGCCCACCGACCGGGACCCGGCCCCTCATTGACATGCCTGGCTGAGTGCTCATGAGGACATTCTGGCCTACCCACGCCCGACCGAACACCGCTTCAGCACCGTTTGGCGCCCAGAGTTGGCCACAAATGGTGCTTCTGCGGTGTCCGGCGGTTCGTCGATGGAGTCAGCGCAGCTTGTAGTCCTCAAGGAGGCGCCGACCGATGATCATCCGCTGGATGTCGGCAGTGCCCTCACCGATCAGCAGCATCGGCGCCTCCCGGTAGAGCCGCTCGATCTCGTACTCCTTGGAGTAGCCGTAGCCGCCGTGGATGC
>JBDTYK010000025.1:0-18505 GCA_040005715.1 Actinomycetota bacterium
TTCATCCTGACAGCCTACCGTCAAAGGGCTATCTATTTTGGAGACACACCACTAGATGTCGCCAAACGCCGGCAGCGCCTTCTCCACCATAGCGTCCGAGGCAGTCAGCGAGATGCGGAAGTGATCCGGTGCGCCCAGGATCGACCCGGGCATCACGAAGACGTCGTGATCGGCGAGGGCGTTCCACCTGACCTCGGGATCGCTGCCCTGCGGCCATCGGCTGAAGAGGTAGAACGTCCCCTCCGGGTCCAGCGGCTGAGCGCCCGCCCGGATCAGGGCCTCAAGGAGCTGGTCGCGCCGCCGGGCGAGTGCAGCCTGGTCGATGGACAGCTCCTCCAGGTCGGGGATGGCATGTTGCATCAGCGCACTGGGGAAGGTCCAGCCCAGGGCCATCTGTGCTGAGAAAGTGGCCTCACGGATCGCCCTGCGAGGCTCGTCCGGCATCAACGGTGAGAGGGCGAGGTAGCCGAGCCGCTGGCCGGGGGTCAGGAGGATCTTTCCGTAGCTGTAGCTGATCAACGTCCACGGGTAGATGGCGGCAGGGCTGGTGAAGTCACGCCCATCGAAGCGCAGCCGCCGGTAGGGCTCATCGGAGAGGAGGAAGATGCGTCGCCCGATGCGTGCCGAAGCCCGCTCGAGAACGTCCGCCAGGGCCTTCAGGCTCGCCGTGTCGTAGATGCGGCCCGTGGGGTTGTGCGGGGTGTTGACGATGACCATCCGTGTTCGCTTGGTGATCGCCGCTTCGATCGCGACAAGATCCAGGTCAAAGAGAACGGGGTCCAGCTGCACCTTGCGCGGTACGGCATCCGCCGCGAGCAGCGCGGGCTCGTAGCAGAACCACGCCGGTTCGGAGAACACCACCTCGTCGCCGGCGTCAAGAACCAGACGGAAGGCGAGGGCGATTGCGCCAAAGGCGCCCGAGGTCAGCGCAAAGTCCTCCGGCTGGAAGGTGAGCCGCAGCTCACGGCCGACGTGCTCCGCGAGAAAGTCGCGGGACTGCTCCTCGCTGGTCTTGTACGCGAACCAGTCCTTGTCCTGCGGGATGGCCGCGTCACGCAAGGCAGAGACGAAGCCCTCCAGCGGCATCTCATGCGGATTACCGAAGGTGAAGTCGGCCACGCCCTTCTCGAAACGCCGCTGGGCGTAACGGGATCGGAAGTAGAAGTCGGTCACGGGCGCGAAAGCCGCCTCCGCCGCGCGGACCCGCCTGGACACCTCGGTCATCGAGCTTGGCCTCTCTGTGCGTTCCAGTGATCTGAGCCTAGGTGACCTTCCCCGGCACCTGACAACCCACAGACGGGTGAGATGTCAATTGGTCCGGAAACGGCCGCGAGCCGCGGGGGGCGACGGCATACTGCAGGAATGACCGTGCGCGAGCGAGCATCGGGGTGGTCTCGGCGGCGCACCCAACCTGAGTGGCTCCTCCTGCCCCTACGGCTCTTCCTCGGGGTCACCTTCACCTTTGCCGGCCTGCAGAAGCTGGCCGATCCTGGTTACCTTGATCCGAACAACCCCTCATCTGCCGTGCATCAGATGCTGCGGCTGCGTGGCAGCAGCCCGATCGGTCCCATGCTGTCACTCTCGGCTCACGCGCCGACCTTGGTGAGCCTGGTGATCGCCTTCGCAGAGCTTGCCGTGGGACTCGGGACCCTCTTGGGCCTGTGGACCCGGGTAGCGGCCGCCGGGGGTGCATTCCTCTCGCTGACCTTCTTCCTGACGGTCAGCTGGAACACCACTCCGTACTACTACGGCGCCGATATCGTGTTCCTGTTCGCGTGGTCGGTGATCTTCGCCTTCGGCTCCGGCGGCGGTCTGAGCGCCGACGCATGGCTGAAGAGCCGCGCGCGGCGCGACCTGCGACTTGGTCCCGAAGCCGCCTCGGTCATCATCGATGTTCCCAGGCTCCGAAGGCTCTGCGGACGGGGTCAGAAATGCGGGCTCGCACCGGACGGGCAGTGCACGCGGCTGGCCGGTTGCCCGGTCTTTCCCATCCAGGAGGCGCTGCCTGCCCGGGAAGGTGAACAGGTGCGCCGCCGCAGCCTGGTCCTTGGCGGGGTTGCAGCAAGTGTCGTCGCCGGGCTCGCGATCGTTGGTGGTGGCATCACCGCGATCCTCGGTCGAGCTCGAGGCAGATCCACGGTCCCCGCTGCAAGCGCCGTTGGCCCGGTCGCTCCGTCACAGGCACAGTCCACTCCGGCGCCGGACATCGTCGTGGCGCCGGCGTCCTCGATCCCGGTCGGACGCGCCCTCTCGTTCACGGCGACCGACGGTAACCCCGCCTGGGTCGTCCACCCCTCCGGTAACACCTTCGTTGCCTTCTCTGCGGTCTGCACGCACCTGGGCTGCCCGGTCCAGTACGAGGCGTCCACCATCGAGTTCTTCTGCCCCTGCCATGGCGGCGTCTATGACGCGCGCACCGGAAACGTCCTCCAGGGACCTCCACCACAGCCGCTGCCGCCAATTGCGGTCCAGGTCGTCAACGGACAGATCCGCATCCGGGGGGCGAGCTCGGTGACCGGTGGGCCTGCGCCGGACTCCATTGCGCCGCTGCCATCGCGGGAGCCGGAAGGCCGCACTGAGGTCGAACAGTGATCTGGTGGGACAACTGGGTCCTCCGAACAGGTGTGCTTCTCGCCCGAACGGTCAGGGTTCCTGGCGCGGAACGCACCTAGCCGCTCAGACCCCCAGCCTGCGTGTGGTCATCAACCGTCAGGGGGAGCGGTCGTGGTGTTGTCGAGGCTTGGTCAACGACGACAGGACCCCTTGTACCCACACGCTGCACATCCACCGGTGACCCGGCCCTGCAGGATCGGGCAGCAAGACTGACCGGGCGCCGCTGCGGCGGGCAGTTCATCGTGCTTTGCCAGCCGTGACCGGTGGTCGCGACCTAGGCTGGAGGACATGCCCGCCATGCCAGGTCACCGGCCCTTCCTGCTGCTGGAGCTGGACCTCACCGAAGCCCCCTTCGCGCAGAGCTCGGACGAGCCCCTTGCGCGTCTACGTGCTCGAGGGCGCCAGCAGCTCGGGCCGGTCCTGCGCGCCCTGCACGACGCCGGGTCTGACCGTCACGTCGTCGGGCTGATCGCCAAAGTTGGCGGGGCGCTGCCGTGGGCAACGATGCAGGAGCTGCTCATTGGTGTTCGCGCCTTTGCAGCCAGTGGTAAGCCCACGCTCGCATGGGCCGAGAGCTTCGGAGAGGGCTCGGGAGACATGTCGGCGTATGTGCTGGCAAGCGGCTTCGACAAGATCTGGTTGCAGCCCGGCGGCGGCCTCGGACTGCTAGGCGTCGGGGTGGAGACGACCTTCGTCCGCGGCGCGCTCGATCGGGTGGGCATCGAGCCGGAGCTCGAGCAGCGCCATGAGTTCAAGAGCGCGGCCGATCGTCTCCTGCGCACTGAGCTCACGCCCGCAAATCGCTTGGCCCTTGACCGACTTGCCGAGTCGATCTTCACCGATGCGGTCGACGCCATCGCTGCAGGGCGGCGGATCGAACCGGGGCGCGTGCGCGAGCTCGCCGACACCGGGCCGCGCACTGCGCCGGAGGCACGCGACGCAGGGCTGGTCGACGCCCTGGGCTACCGAGATGAGGCGTACGCAGCTATGCGCTCGCTGGTGGACGTCGATACCGAGCTGCTGTTCGCCGACAGGTGGCGTCCGCAGCGCCGCCTCCATCCTCCTGCTCGTCGCAGGGGTCACGTGGCGCTGGTTGAGGTGCGCGGCGTGATCGTGTCAGGGCGCTCCCGGCGTGCTCCGATGGGCCGGCAGGTGGGCAGCGACACGATCGGGGCGGCGTTGCGGGCAGCGGCCGGTGACGAGAATGTTCGTGCGGTCGTCCTGCACATCGACTCTCCTGGTGGTTCGGCCGTCGCATCCGACACGATCTGGCGCGAGGTCTGTCGCGTGCGCGACGCGGGCAAGCCGGTCATCGCCTCGATGGGTCGGGCTGCGGCATCGGGCGGGTACTACATTGCCTGCCCTGCTGACACGATCGTGGCCCTGCCCGCGACGCTGACGGGATCCATCGGCGTCTTTGGCGGCAAGATGGTCGTGCGCGAGATGCTGGATCGCCTGGGGCTGACGACCGGGACGGTGTCACACGGGGACCGGTCGCAGATGTACTCGTCGCGGCGTCGTTTCACTCCTGACGAGCGCGAGCGACTAGCCGCCACGATCGATGCGATCTATGAGGAGTTCGTGGCCAAGGTTGCCCGGGGCCGCGGCCGTCCGGTAGCCGAGATCGAGGGCGTTGCCCGCGGTCGGGTGTGGACCGGCAGGGACGCGCTCGACATCGGCCTGGTCGACGTGCTCGGCGGGCTGCGTGACGCGGTGAGCATCGCCCGACAGCGAGCGGGTCTGCGGGCAGATGCCCCTGTGCGCCATCCCGGTCGGCTGTCGCCCCTGGCCCGGCTAGGGCGTGCGAAGAACAGCGAAGATCCGCGCGCCGTGCTGGGTGCGACGTTCCCGGGTCTTTCCGCCCTCACCTCTGTGCTGGGGGTGCCGGCCGATGCGCTGCTGCTGATGCCGGCCGTCTCGGTGCGCTGAGCACCAGAGCGCCATCACGGTGCGCCGAGCACTCACGCAGGCAGCCAACCGACCACGGGAATGTGTGCGATGGCGCCAGCAGGGCCCGACCCCGCGATGCACGAGGCAGGACCTTAGGCCTTCCCCCCCGGCAACGTCTTCGCTCAGACTTGACCTATGAGTAGCGACCTGATCAACGTCGGTGAGGAGCTGACTGCGGCTGAGTCGTGGGCCTTGCTGCGTCTGGCGGTTGTGGGACGTCTGGCCGTGGTTGTCGACGAACGACCTGACATCTTCCCGGTCAACCACCTGGTCGACCGCGGAAGCCTGGTCTTCCGCACCGCTGCGGGGACCAAGCTCGCCGGGGCACTGGGTCATTGGGTCGCCTTCGAGGTTGACGGGTACGACCTGGAGACGGCAAGTGCCTGGAGCGTGGTGGTGAAGGGAAACGCACGAGAGGTGACTCGCCTGTATGACGTGCTGGCCGCGTTCGAGCTACCGCTGTTCCCATGGCACTCGTCACCCAAAGCGCACTTCATCCGGATCGAGCCCGAGAGCGTCACGGGCCGGCGGTTCCAGGTGACGGGGGGCTCACAGTCGTCCCCGCTGCCCGGCCCCATTCATCACGCTGCAGACGAGTAGTCGGGCGGCCGCCGTTCGCGCGGCCATCTAGCTGAGCACGTCACGTCGACGAAGGGCTGCCGAACCAAACGCCACAAGAGCGCCGGGGATCGGAGTCAGCCAGAGAGCTCCCGTAAGGTCGGCATGGGGGCCGGGCAGGATGGGGGGAAACGGGCTCAGGTCCATCACCCATCGGGGCAGTAGGGCTTGGTGGAAGGCCCTGCTTGGTTTGAGCTCGTCGGACCTTCGCGGGTACGACATCTGGGGCAGACATGTCAGAACAATTGGTGGAGAATATGACCATGCGGTACCTGCCACCCGATTTCACGCGCAACGGGTCAGCCCGACCGGGATCTGGCGACCTGCTAAGTCAGCGAACCAGAACGGTGACGTCCTCGTGCTACGCATGCAACACCCCGCTGACCCTCGCCTGCGAGCGCAGGGACGGGGACTGGGTTGTCTTCTGCACCCTGTGCGGAGTGGTCCGTCCGCCCGGCAGCGAACCGGATAACGACCTGGTTCGTCAGCTCCCTTTCACGTTCTTCAGCTAGCGAGGGCGGCGACCATCCCGGAGGCGTGTCCATCAGACGACGTCTAACCTCGAGCGGGTGATCAACCCCGGCTCCGCGCAGACGTCACGACGCCGATGGGTGATGTTGGCTCTCGGAACCACGGCGCAGGCGGTGGCGTCCATACTGCTTTTCGGTCTGCCGTTCCTGTTGCCCTTCCTGCGCCGGGCCGAGGGGCTCACGCTGGCGCAGGGAGGGGCCCTGGTCGTGGCGCCGTCGCTCGGGATGGTGGTCACGCTCGTTGCCTGGGGTGCCTTTGCGGACAGGTATGGCGAGCGTCTCGCCATCGCGCTCGGGCTTGGGCTGACCGGCCTGCTTGGGCTCGCCGCTGCTTGGGCTGGGGGTCTTGGCAACCGGGTCGTCCTGTTCGCTCTCATGGGCGCGGCAGGCGCCTCGGTCAACTCCGCCAGCGGCCGACTCGTGATGGGGTGGTTCGGGTCCCACCAGCGCGGTCTCGCAATGGGAGTCCGCCAGACCGGCCAGCCTCTGGGCATTGCGATCGCGGCGGCGATGCTGCCGTCCCTGGCGCGATGGGGCGGGCTCCGGCTTGCGCTCGCCGTCCCCGCGGTCATCTGCCTGGTCGTGACCGCCGCCGTTGCGGTGCTAGCCATGGACCCGCCGCATCAGCTGGGTGCCGAGAGCAGTCGGCCGCGGTCGCCATACCGCAGCCTCGTCCTGTGGCGGGTGCATGGTGCCAGTGCCTTGCTGGTGGTGCCGCAGTTCGCAACGTTGGCCTTCTCAGCCGAGTACCTCGTGTCGCAACGTGGCTGGGACCCCGCAGCTGCCGGGCGGCTGCTCGCCGTGGTTGCGCTCGGAGGAGCGGGCGGCAGGCTGGCATCTGGCCACTGGTCCGATATCGCCGGAAGCCGCCTCGCCCCGATGCGAGTTATCGCACTGACCGGCTTCGCCTCGATGCTCTTCCTGGCGTTCACCGCATCTACCGGGGCATCGCTGGTTGTCCTCGCCCTGGCCGTGGCTTGCATAGTCTCGGTCTCAGACAACGGGCTCGGCTTCACGGCCACCGCCGAGCTCGCCGGTCGCGCCTGGTCCGGCCGGGCACTGGGAGTGCAGAACACGATGCAGAACGTGGCGGCTTTCGCCACTGCGCCGCTCGTGGGCGCCCTTGCTGGTTCAATCGGCTTTGCCTGGGCGTTCGCGGTGGTCGCCGTCTTTCCGCTGCTGGGGGCATGGCTAACGCCCGTCGCGGCAGAGCGCAGCGCGTGGCCCGCGGCCGATCAGGGTGGTTCGACCTGACATGGCGCGTGCGGTGGTATGCGGGAGGGGTGTCCGCCCAGCGGGGTCGTGTGTGACTACGGCCAACGCTGTACGACAAGATGGGGAAATGGCAACCTTCCACGTCGACTCGGAAGTCGGCCAGCTGCGGCGAGCGATCCTGCACCGGCCCGATATCGAGCTCAAGCGGCTGACCCCGACCAACAAGCATGACCTGCTCTTTGACGAGATCTTGTGGGTCGAGAGGGCGAGGCAGGAGCACGACGCCTTCGTGGCAACGCTGCGCGAGCGCGGGGTCGAGGTCATCTACTTCGACGCGCTGCTTCGCGAGACCCTCGCGCTTCCCCGCGCCCGTCAGTACATCCTGGACCACGTCTTCGACGAACGGATCTACGGACCCATCGCGCTTGCCGCTGTCCGGACTGCCGTAGATGCCCTCGACGCGAAGTCGCTCACCGAGACCCTCATCGGCGGGCTGACCAAGCGCGAGGTGCTCGAGTGGATCAACGAGCCCCCTTCCCTGGTCTTCCGCGCGATGGACGACGACAGCTTCCTGCTCCAGCCCCTCCCCAACCATCTGTTCACCCGTGACACCTCCTGCTGGATCTACGACGGGGTGTCGATCAACGCGATGAGCAAGCAGGCCCGGTTGCGGGAGTCGCTTCACTACGAGGCGATCTACCAGTGGCACCCCATGTTCGCGGACGCGAAGTTCCCCCACTGGTCGGAGGGAACATCTGGCGGCGCTGCCACGATGGAGGGGGGTGATGTCCTGGTCATCGGGCGAGGGTCAGTGCTGGTCGGAATCAGTGAACGAACCACACCGCAAGGGGTCGAGCGCCTGGCCCGGCGGATATTCGCAGCCGGGTCGGCTCGCAGGATCGTCGCCCTTCTCCTGCCCCAGCTCCGGGCGTTCATGCACCTGGACACAGTCATGACGATGGTCGACGAGGAGACCTTCACCAAGTACGAGGGACTGAGCATGTTGCCGTCCTTCACGATAGAGCCGGGGGACACCAACATGGAGCTGCGAGTCACCGAGCATCCGCCGCAGGACATGCACCGGGTCATTGCGGCCGCCCTGGGCTTGGACGACATTCGGGTGCTGACCCCCACCCAGGACGTCCACTCTGCCGAACGCGAGCAGTGGGATGACGGGTGCAACGTGCTCACCGTCAGCCCGGGCGTGGTCATCGCCTACGAGCGAAACGTCACCAGCAACACCCACCTGCGCAAGAGCGGCGTCGAGGTGATCACCGTGTCCGGAGGCGAGCTCGGGCGGGGCCGCGGCGGCCCCCGATGCATGGCCTGCCCGATCGAGCGAGAGGGTATCTAGCATGTCGTCCAATCTTCGCGGTCGTAACTTTCTCAAGGAGCTCGACTTCACCCCCGAGCAGTGGCGTGAGCTGCTATCGCTGGCAGCGACCCTGAAGGCGGCCAAGGCGTCAGGGACCGAACGCCAACGTCTGGGCGGCAAGAACATTGCCCTCATCTTCGAGAAGTCCTCGACCCGAACTCGTTGCGCGTTCGAGGTTGCGGCTTTCGACCAGGGGGCCCACGTCACCTACCTGGATCCGGGTGGCAGCCAGATCGGTCACAAGGAGTCAATGAAGGACACCGCGCGGGTGCTCGGCCGGATGTATGACGGGATCCAGTACCGCGGTTCGGGTCAGGAGCTGGTGGAGACCCTGGGAGAGTTTGCCGGTGTCCCGGTGTGGAACGGGCTGACCGACGAGTGGCATCCGACCCAGACGCTGTGCGACATGCTCACCATGCGTGAATGGTGTGCCAAGGCGGATGCCGAGATGGCCTTCGCCTTCTGCGGCGATGCACGAAGCAATGTCGGCAACTCCCTGCTCGTCGCAGGTGCCCTGATGGGGATGGATGTTCGCATGGTGGCGCCTCGCGCACTCTGGAACAGCGACGAGGTCGTTGCCGCAGCCTCCGCGATCGCAGAGGCGACCGGAGGGCGGATCACCCAAACCGAGAACGTCGACGAGGGCGTCCTTGGCGTCGACTTCGTGTACACCGATGTCTGGCTCTCGATGGGGGAGCCCAAGGAGAAGTGGACGGAACGGATCGAGCTGCTGTACCCCTACCAGGTCAACGCTGACCTGATGAAGAGCACGGGCAACCCCGGCGTGAAGTTCATGCACTGCCTCCCCGCCTTCCATGATCGCCATACGATCGTTGGCGAGGAGCTCTTCCGGTCCACCGGCCACAGTGCGCTCGAGGTGACCGACGAGGTGTTCGAGTCCGTGGCCTCAATCGTCTTCGACCAGGCCGAGAACCGGATGCACTCCATCAAGGCGATCCTGGTCGCGACCCTGGGCGACTAGGAGACGCTGGGGGATATCATCACGCGGGGCTGCGACGAACGGCAGGTCCAAAACCAGTTTGACCAACGAGGAAAGTGGAGCAATTCATGACCGACACAATCGCCTTCTCGCAGCAGCAGATCCTGCTCGACGAGCAGGTAACCGCCCACAACTACCACCCTCTTCCGGTGGTCATCGCCTCCGCCAAGGGCGCGTGGGTGACCGATGTCGAGGGGCGCCGTTACCTGGACTGCCTCGCGGGATACTCGGCTCTCAACTTCGGGCACGGGCACCCCACCCTGGTCGCTGTCGCAAAGGAGCAGCTGGAAAGACTGACCCTGACCAGTCGCGCTTTCTACAACGACCAGCTCGGTCCGTTCTGCCGTGACCTTGCGGCGCTGGCCGGCATGGATGTTGTCCTGCCGATGAACACCGGAGCTGAGGCCGTCGAGACCGCCATCAAGGTGTCTCGCAAGTGGGGGTACGAGGTCAAGGGAGTCGCCGCGGACCAGGCCAACATCATCGTGGCCGACGGCAACTTCCATGGACGTACGACGACCATCGTGAGCTTCTCGACGGATCCCGTTGCACGAGAAGGCTTCGGACCGTTCACGCCCGGATTCCGCATCGTTCCCTTCGGTGATTCTGTCGCGCTGGAGGCGGCCATCGACGAGAACACGGTCGCGGTGCTCATCGAGCCGATCCAGGGCGAGTCCGGAGTTCAGGTGCCGCCTCCCGGGTACCTCAAGGCCGTGCGGGATGCCTGCACCCGCGAGAACGTGTTGTTCGTCGCCGACGAGATCCAGTCGGGTCTGGGGCGCACCGGCACCACGTTCGCCTGCGAGCTGGAAGGCGTCGTTCCCGACATGTACATACTCGGCAAGGCACTGGGCGGCGGCATCATGCCCGTGTCTGCGGTGGTCTCCTCGCACGCGGTGATGGACGTGATCCGTCCTGGCACCCACGGGTCGACATTCGGCGGCAACCCATTGGCAGCCGCCATCGGTCATGCGGTGGTCGGACTACTGCAGACCGGTGAGTTCCAGGCTCGTGCCGCCAAGCTTGGGGAAGGGATGCGCCAGAACCTGGATGCGCTGGTCGGTCACGGGGTTGTGGCCGTGCGTTCTCGCGGGCTTTGGGCCGGCATCGACATTGATCCGGATCTGATGACTGGCAGAGAGGCGTGTGAGCGACTTCTGGCCCGAGGTGTCCTGGCAAAGGACACGCACGGGTCCACGATCAGGCTCGCACCGCCGATCGTCATCGAGAAGTCCGAGGTCGACTGGATGACGGCTCAGGTGGAGGCCGTGCTCACCTGAGCAGGGCTCGCGACCGTTCAACCTCCCGCTTGTGTCTCCCGCGAAGCGGCTCAAAATGGCACGCCAGTCGGCGTCGGCCGGGTGGCCGGCGCCGACTGGCGCACTGACCCTGGGGTCCGATGACCGATCGCTTTGGGCGGTCAGCCGTTGTCGTTGTCGTTATCGACCAACGAATTGACGACGGGCATCGAGGTGTTCTGCCCCTCGACCCGAAGGTCCCACTCGTTCGGATCACCCGGGAGTTCGACGTTCCGCCAGGGAAGGTGTTCCGGGCGCACACCGACCCCCAGCTCGTCGCCCAGTGGTTGGGCCCGGGGCGTTCATGAGGTGCATCCCTCCGAGCTGATCGTCCAGACCTTCACCTTCGAGGGAGCGCCTGACTTTGTGGCCTTGGAGCGGCTGGCCGGCCGACCCTCACTTTCCCGTATCAAGGGTCGACCTGAATGCCGGACATCCGGAGCTTCAGCCCAAGCCGTTGTCGCTGGCCCTTGGAGCAGAGGCGATGAGTCGCGTTGTCGTTCAAGGACGCTCGAAACGGAGGTGGGTGACGCCAGGTGCCGGCAACGTTTCGACATGGACGAGTCGGGGATTGCCTACACCCAAGCTTTCGAAGAGTCGCTCGCCGTCGCCGAGGAGGATCGGGACCACGTTGACCCGCATCTCGTCAACCAGGTCCGCCGCGAGGTACTGCCGTGCAGCGTGGGCTCCACCGGCCAGGGAAACGTCTTTCCCGGCCGCGGCGGCGGTGGCCTGCTCAAGCGCCGACGAGATGCCGCCGGTGACGAACGTGAACGTCGTGCCGCCTTGGCACACGAGCGGCTCGCGCGGATGGTGGGTCAGCACAAAGACCGGGTGATGGTATGGCGGGTTGTCGCCCCACCAGCCCTCCCATGGGTCCGCGCCCCACGCGCCGGTTCCTCCGCCGAACATGTTGCGGCCCATGAGAGTTGCCCCGATGTTGGCCATCGACGCCTCGATCACCGCGGAGCTCTCGTTGACTTCGCCACCTTCGAGCCCCTGGGGCCCGCGCCAGGCGGCCAGGGGGAACACCCAGTCGTGCAGGTGCAGGCCACCGACACCCAGCGGGTGGTCCACGTCCTGCCCCGGTCCTGCGACGAAGCCGTCCAGGGACATGGTGATCCAGAGTCGGAGCCTGCTCATGACGTACTCCCTCACCGTGCTGTCAAGGGTGCCGGGGTGCCGACTTCCAGCCGTCTGGGTTGTCCCGTCACACCGAACGGCCCGTTGTTTGTTGATTCGCTGACGGGCCACCTTCGTGGCGCCTACCGTCATCTCCTCATCCATCTATGAGAACACGCTGGCCACCTGCTGGACACTGCTGTTGTCGACCAGTTGCCGACCATGTGCGACCACCAACCAAGGGGTACCAGGATGTCGTTCGACACGGAAGGACAGTCTGTCCACCTCAGGTCTGAAGAGGTGCCGGGTCTGTCCTCCCAGGGCTCCAGGAAGTGGATCGGAGCCGCCGGTGCTGTGGTGATGGTCGTCGCCCTGGTCTTTGGCGGGATGACTGCCCTGAAGATGCTGGGTGGTGGGGGAGCTCAGCCCGAGGATGTGTTCCCGAACAGCGCCATCGTCTTCGCCAAGCTGGATCTGAATCCCTCGGCCGGACAGAAGCTGGCCGCGTATCGGCTGGCATCCAGCTTCCCGAAGGTGAAGGACAAGGTCTCCTCGAAGGAGACCTCGGTCAAGGAGTCCATCTTCAGCTCGGTTCTTGCCGGCAACAGGAGCTGGGGGTTGGACTACAAGAAGGACGTCGAGCCGTGGCTCGGCGACCGGATTGGGGTCGGTGTATTCCCTGCCGGAGGCGCAGACAGCAAGCCCGAGATTGCGCTCGCTATCGCCTTTACCGACCAGAGCGCAGCCAAGGCCGCCCTGGACAAGGCCATTGCCAATGCCACCACCCAGGTCGAGATGGTGGGCTACGCCTTCGCCGACGGATACGTGGTCCTGTCCGACACCACCGCCCACGCAACGGCATTGGTCCAGGCGGGCAAGGTCAGCCCGCTGGGCCTCCCCGCATGGTCCACATACTCCGACGACGTCAAGTCGCTGGGATCCGACCAGATCGGGGTCGCCTGGGTCGATCTGGCCGCCGCATACAAGGCCATTCCGAAGGACCAGCTGAAGAACGGACCCCTCGGGGGGTTGCAGGGGACAACTGATCCCAAGAACGCCACCGGAAGGTTCGTGAGCGGTCTTCATGTGGACCCGTCGTACCTCGAGCTCACTGGCCGAAGCATCGAGCTCAAGGGTGCCGGTCCCCTGACCAGTACCGGCGGGGTCAACCAGACGAAGCTGATGTCATCCTTGCCCTCCGACGTCCTCGGTGCGGCCACCGCGACCGGGTTCGGCAAGGCCGCAGCTGCCCTGTATGCCGGGCTCATCGCCGGCAGCGACACGACTGGACTCAAGCCGATGATGCAACGGCTTGGTCTGGGCTCGGCAACCGATCTCGAGACCCTGCTGGGCACAGAGACCGGCATTGCCGTGGGCGGGACCAGCGATCAGCCCCAGTTCGCTGTTCGGACCCGCTCCGCTGACTCGGCTGCCTCGCTTGCGTTGGCCATTAAGGTGTTTGCCGCAGCACCGGTTCCCGGTCTGACGGTGCGCAAGCTCACCGACCCGGAGGGAATCCTCGTAGGGACGGGCTCTGATCTCACGGCTGCGATGTCGGACCCATCAGGTGGCAGGCTGGGCGCCGACGCGGCGTTCCGACAGGTCACACCGGATTTGGGCCAAGCCAATTTCGCCGTGTACGTCAACCTGTCCAAGGTGCTGACTCTCGTTGCCAAGGACAACCCCAAGGAGGCGGCGTCCCTGGCGCCCTTCAACGCCCTGGGTCTGACCGTGGCAGGTGGACCCGAGCCTTCCTATCGGCTTCGGATCTCGGTCAGGTAAGAGGAGTCACCAGCTCACTCCGAGCGGCTCTTGAGGCGCGCCATCGCGTCCCGCCAGAACGTCACGAGGTCATCGATGCCAGGCACCTGGTCGCGACCGCGGATGGCGCCGAACGGCGCGTTCCAGAAGTCCGAGTCGTCGTGTTCACCGCTGCTGACATAGGCATAGGGGGTGGCGTGGTCGCCGTCACCGGGGGAGGCACCGTACGACGTGTCCTCCAGCAGGATGGCCACGTCGAAATGCTCTGGCCACAGAATGGGAGTCTGACGCGGCGCGATGACCCGAAGTGCAGCGTCAGCCCTGAGATACCAGTCCTGGATGAGAAAGGCCGATGCGTCATCCAGGGTGACTTCGTCGGTGGCGCTCGCCCCGCTGCCATCGGGATAGGCATCCGGGGGAGCGCCGAAGTCGACTCCCACAGCCTCGGCCAAGGCGGCGAACGTCCCGGCAACAGGGACACGCCTGCTCTCGTCGACGACCAGGTCGTGGCCGTCGAGCCTCAGAGCTGGTCCCCCCGTCGTGGCAAAGCCGCCTGGCGTCACTCGCAACGTGAACCGCCCCCCGGCTTGCCGTTGAGGGCCCGCCATCAGACACTCACCAATGCCATGGAGCCGCCGGCGGGTGGTGGCGAACGGGTCGGGGTCGGGCTGGGTCGATGTGGTCGCTGCCTCGTCCATCGGTCGTCCTTCAGATGCGCCATTCGGCAGAGGGCCGGAAACAGTCCCCTCGGTAACTCGATTGTGCAGTGTCACGAGCCCCTGGCGCGAGGGCTTTGGCCGTCCGAATGCGTCACCCGCGGTCCACGACGACGTTGAGGCGCTCTCAGATGGCCGAAGCTCGTTGGAGGTAGTTCAAGGACGCCCAGCCAAAGGGGATGGGAAGCCAGTAGGTGCACAGTCGGAACAGCACGACCGAGGAGACGGCGACGCTGGCCTCCAGGCCAACCGCGACCAGACCGGCCGAGAGAGCTGCCTCGACTCCACCCAGGCCGCCAGGTGTGGGCACCGCGGAGCCGATGATTGCCCCCGCGAAATAAACCACCGCCACTGCGGGGACAGATGGGGTGGCCCCGAAAGCCCTGGTGGCGCTGGTCAGGGCGGCAACGAAGGACATGTCCAGCAACAGTGCCCCGGCGAAGAGGGTGACCACCTTGCGAGGATCCTGGAAGATCGCGACGACCCGGGGCACGACGCGGCGGACGACCGGCAGGAACCGGGCGATGACCAGCCTGCGTCCGGCAGGAATGGCCAGCGCCACCAGCAGAAGGGCAACGGCGACGATGAGACCGATGACGGCGGCAAGCGGTGGGGTGAACGAAGCCTGTTGCCCGGTCCCGGCCAGAACGCTGGAGAGCAGGAGTAGGACGAAATAGCTTGAGAACTGGGCCAGCTGGGCCAGGCCGACGCTTCCTCCCGCGACCCCAGGTTCAACCCCGGCCTTTTGCAGATACCGCATGTTGAGGGCGATATTGCCGATAGCCGAGGGCGCCACGAGCCCGCTGAACGCGACCGCGAGCTGGGTGAGACAGGTCCGGAAGAAGCTGAGTCGAGCGGTCACGGCTCCCGTGATCACCAGTGAAGCTCCGGTGATCGACAGCACGGTGAACCCGAGCACGGCCAGAACCCAGAACCACTGTGCCTGGCCGAGAATCTGTCCGATATTGACCTGAGCCAGCTGGGTCAGGAGCACGTATGCCGCGATGCCGCCGCCAATCACCGTCACCAGGGTGCGGGGGGTCACGCGCCGAAGCTCGACCTGCTCGACCGGCTCCCCTTCGGGGACGAGCTCGAGCACCTGCTCGCGGACCCGCCGCAACAGGCCCTTCTGCGTCCGGAGGGCAGTGCGGGTCGAGGAGTCCATCGCAACCGCCTGGACAAGCGGCAGGGCCTTCACCATGGTGTGGATCCCCAGCGACGAGGCACCGCTTGCCACGGCCCGTTTGGGGCCGACAAGCAGGGACAGCGTCGTGAGGAGCTGTGCCACGTCCAGACGAAGGGAGAGCTCCGCCGCCGCAATGTCGCCCGTCCCTGCCTCGCTGAGAGCTGCCCGGCCGTGCGCGTCCAGCATCAGATGTTCGACGATGAGTCCGCGATGGGCGATCCGGGCCCCCTGCAGGAGCGACAGGAGCTGCCAGAAGGCGGCCAGGTCGTCGTCGCTCATCGCGGCGCCAATGGTTCGGGATATTGCCGAGCCAGTGGGCACGCGGTAGGCCAAGACTGCCGCTGACGGGCTAACCTCGGCGGCAGCGAGCAGCTCAGGCGCGCTGACGCCAGCCCTGGCCACGGCCATCGTCATCAAGGCGTGGTGCTCCACCGCACCGCGAACGGTCAGGGAGGGGCCGCGCGTGGACGGGCCGCGTAGCCGTGCGCGCCGTACGACACGCCGCACGATCGCGGTGCCGAAGGTCTCACGGTCAAGGACACGAACGTCCAGGGGCCCATCCGCCCCCGACCCGGCATACCGTCGGCCTCCGGTAGATCCTGGTTCGACGAGCTCCAGGCGGCTGAGCTCAAGCCCGCATCCGAGGAGGGTAGCGGCGACTGCAGCACCGGGTGGGCGGGTCGACGCCGCCCCCAGCGCCAGGCGAGTGGCCAGTCCGACCGCCCACCCAAGGAGCACCGACGCGAAAAGCGCCAGAGCCGTGACCCCGCCGGAGAGGAATCCGGACAGGATCGCGGATCCGACGACGATGACCGCGGCCTTTCTCAGGATCGATCGGCCACCGACGCCCGACACGGTGAAGAACGCGACGCTGGCCAGGAGGAGCCCGTCCAGCGGGGCCGTGCGGGATCCGTCGGGCAACGCCTTGGTCAGAGCGGCCAGGACTGCACCCAGGTGCCCATCGAGAACCAACCGCTGACAGAGCAACGCCAGCAGGGCCCCGCTGCCGGCGGCGGTGACTGACTCGAGCAGCTGTCGGGGTCGCGAGCGCACCACGAGGTCGACGCCCTGGAGCACCAGAACGACCAGAAGCCCGATGCCACCGGCCCAGCCGAACAGCCGTAGCAGAACTCGGGGCAAGACCCCGCCCGCCCCGATGAGGTCCTGCTCGAGGCCGCTTGCCGTCCCGACCGCCACGTCGCCGAGGCCAACCGCCACGAACAGCACGGCGAGCGCAAAGGTCAGGGCGATCAGGTCTGTCGGGCGGCGGACCCGTCCGCCTGGTTGGGGCTCGACGACCACAACCCCCGGAGCCTCTGTGGGGAGAGGGGGAGTCAGGGTCACGTCCATATAATGCCGAACTTCTGATCTGTTGCCACCATGGCACGCTCTACGGCGGCTATGGGGTTTACTCCTCCCGCGTCTGGGCACAGTGCCATCCATGAGGATTCTGGGCCTGTTGGTCGTGATCTGGCTGCTGATCGGTGCCGTAGCGGCCGGTCAGAGGGGCTACTACAGGTCGCCAGCACGCAACTGCGCCGGCGCCGCAACAATCGGCGTGACCATCGTGGCAGGGCCGTTGAACTATCTTGGGGTAAACCCCAAGGTCAAGTGCCAGCTGCCGCAGCCGTCAAGCTGAGTGGTTCGAGAGTCACGGCCAACTTGGGCCTGGTCGCATCGGTCGATCGGCTGATCTTGGGATCGATCGCCTGCGGCTGCGGGTTTGCTCCTCCATACTCTCTGGAATGATCGGCGAGGAGTTTGCCATCGTCCTGGACCGCGCCCAGCGCGGTGACGAGGCTGCTTTCGCGCGTCTGTGGTTGGACGTCAACCCAGCCCTGGTTCGCTACCTCAGAGTCGTCTCGGGCGAGGTGGATGAGGATGTGGCTGCCGAGGCGTGGGTCACGGTTGTGGCCGGGCTGGCTCGTTTTCGCGGCGACGAGATGGCCTGGCGCGGGTGGGTCTTCACCACCGCCAGGAGGCGTGCGATCGACGAGGGCCGTAGACGCTCCAGGCGGCGAGCAGCGCTTGCGTCCGAGTCGAGTGGCCTGACCCTCCCAAACGGGCGAGATGGCGCTGATCCGGCCCAGCAAGTGCTGGAGAGTCTTGACACCGAGGCGGCACTGGCGATCGTGGCGCGGCTTGCTCCCTTGCAAGCAGAGGTCATCATGTTGCGTGTCATTGCCGGCCTGGACGTGGAGACCGTGGCCCGTCTGGTCGGCCGCCGGCAGGGCGCGGTGCGGGTCGCCGCCCATCGGGGGCTGCGCCGGCTGGCGCAGATCATGGCCACCGAGGGTGTAACGCTATGAGCCGCCCGAGCGCTTCGGGGGGTGACATGGCAAATTTTTTGAGGTCCGTGCAAGGTGACCGTTCTGATCAGGGGGACGGTCACCTTGAGGCGATGCTCTCGGGGCAACAAGTCCCGGCGAGCGTGGACGAGGAGCTGCGGGGAGTCAGCGAGCTCCTCGCAACCCTTCGGTCAGGTCCCAGCGGCCAGGTTGAGCGCGCCGGCCAGGCCCGAGCCATGGCTGCGTTCCGAGAGACGTTTGCCGGTTTCCAGCCCGACCAAGCCCCACGCAGGAGGGCAGTGCTGCGCAGGACGGCGCTTGGTGGGAAGGTCGGCGTCGCACTCACGGCCGCAGCGATCAGCTTCGGGGCAGTGGGAGCCGCGGCATACACAGGGGTTCTGCCTTCGGGACTGCAGAACTTTGCGCATGCCTCCATCGGCGCCCCGGCAGCAGATGACCGCGGGAACGCGGAAGGCACGAAGATCCCTGCCAAGGGCAGCAAGAGTCCCGCCGAGCGCACCAAGGCTCCTACGCACCGCACCAGTTCGCCAGCCGTGGGACCTGACGCCGCAGGCGGCCCGGCAGCCTTCGGGTTGTGCACTGCCTGGAGTCACGTCCGGGCCGAAGGCCAGGTGGCAGACCACTCGATCGCGTTCCGTAACCTGGCCACCGCGGCTCGCGGGGTCGAGAAGATCGCCGCGTACTGCGCCGCTGTGCCCAACCCGGGCGTGACCGAGTCCGGCAAGCCCGCCGTCCACCCGGCCGGCAAGCCCGCAAACCCCCCGGCCGGCAAGCCCGCCGTCCCCCCGGCCGGCAAGCCCGCCGTCCCCCCG
>JBDTYK010000026.1:0-17941 GCA_040005715.1 Actinomycetota bacterium
GGGAGTCACGGTTCATCAGCTCGAGGTAGCGGGTGAGCTGTTCGACGCCGTCGATATCCCCCCGGCGCTTGATCTCGACGGCAACTGCTGCTCCCGACGCGTCCTTGCACAAGATGTCGACCGGCCCGATCGCGGTCATGTACTCCCTGCGGACCAGCGTGTACCCGTCGCCCAAAGTGCCGATGTGCTCCGCCAGCAACTGCTGCAGATGGGCCTCGACACCGTCCTTGACCAGGCCGGGGTCAATGCCGAGGTCATGTGCCGAGTCGTGGAGCACTTCGTGCAGGCGCACCCGGAGGCGGTCATCGGACTTCGTGTGCTGCACCACCCAGACGAGCTCGACGCCGTCGGCGCGCTCGTGATCCTCGGGAGGGACCTCCGCAATCACACATGGTGGTGACATCCAGTTGAGGGGTTTGTAGGAACCGCCGTCGCTGTGGATGAGCACCGATCCGTCCGCCTTGACCAGGAGCAACCGGGTCGCCAACGGAAGATGGGCCTGAAGTCTGCCCTCGTAGTCCACGCTGCACCGCGCTATGACAACTCGCACGGCGGGCAGCCTACCCAGCCGGAGACGGCGGCCCGCAATCTGCTTGGTCCAGCGTGCCGGTTTGTCGGTACAACTCGCACGGCGGGCAGCCTACCCAGCCGGAGACGACAGCCTGCCATCTGCTTGGTCCAGCGTGCTGGTTCGTCAGTACGACGCGCGCCGGGCGAAGTAGTCCCCGCGCCGGCACCGGGGCGCATCACCTGACTTCACTCACTCTGGCAGACTCGACCTCATGTCTCGTGACTTCGCAACAGTTGGCGTGATCGGACTCGGCACCATGGGTGCGGGCATCGTGGAGGTGTTCGCCCGCAACGGCCTTGACGTGGTCGCGGTCGAGGCCTCCCCAGAAGCCCTCGAGAAAGGCCAGAGGGTCCTTCGGCACTCGACCGACCGCGCGCTCTCCCGAGGCAAGCTGAGCGAGCAGGAGCAGGTTGAGCTGCATGAGCGGGTGCGTTTCTCCTCCGACCTCGAGGACCTCGCCGAGTGTGACCTCGTGGTCGAGGCGGTGCCCGAGCACCTGGATCTCAAGCGCGAGATCTTCGCCAAGCTGGACCTGATCGTGAGACCGGACGCCATCCTGGCCACGAACACCTCAAGCCTGTCCGTCACGGAGATCTCGGTGGCCACCCTGAACCCGCGTCGTTTCGTCGGCATGCATTTCTTCAACCCCGCGCAGGTTCTCAAGTTCGTCGAGATCATCCGCACAGTCGTCACGGACGACGGTGTCGTCGAGGACGTCAAGGCGCTGGCTGAGCGAATTGGCAAGGCGCCCGTGGTTATCGGCGACCGGGCTGGGTTCATCGCGAACGCGCTGCTGTTCGGCTACCTCAACCACGCTGTGGGAATGTTCGAGAGCCGTTATGCCACGCGGGAGGACATCGACGCGGCCATGCAGCTCGGCTGCGGTCTGCCGATGGGCCCACTGGCCCTGGTGGACCTCATCGGCCTCGACACCGCCTACGAGATCCTGGACACGATCTACAAGCAGGGACGCGACCGGCTGCATGCGCCGAGCCCCATCCTCAAGCAGATGGTCACGGGTGGGCTGAAGGGCCGCAAGACCGGCCGGGGCTTCTACACGTATGACGAGGCCGGCAGCTCCACCGTAGTGGCCGACCACCTCACCCCCGTCCAGGGTGCTCACGTCGGTGACCTGCGAGTGGTCAGAACTGTTGGCGTCGTTGGCTCCGGCACCATGGCCACCGGGATCGTCGAGGTGTTCGCCAAGGCCGGGTATGCCGTGACGTACGTCGCGCGCTCCGAGGCCAAGGTCGAGGCGGTCAAGGCCGCGATCGCCAAGAGCCTGGAGAAGGCCGTTCAGCGTGGCAAGCTCACTGAGGACGACCGAGATGCAGCAACCGGGCGCCTGACGGGCACCACGGCGCTGGAGGACCTGTCCCAGGTCGACCTGGTGGTCGAGGCCGTCGTTGAGGATCTCAAGGTCAAACAGGCTCTCTTCGAGAACCTGGACGAGATCTGCAAGGAGGGCGCGATCCTGGCCACAACCACCTCCTCGCTGCCGGTGATCGCGTGCGCCACCATGACGAAGCGACCGCAGGATGTCGTGGGCCTGCACTTCTTCAACCCCGCCCAGATCATGAAGCTGGTCGAGGTCGTCCACACCATCTCGACCGCGGATGATGTCGTAGCCACGGTTCAGGACCTGTGCCGCGCGATCGGCAAGCACCCGGTGACCTGCGGGGACCGGTCGGGCTTCATCGTCAACGCCTTGCTCTTCCCGTACCTCAACGACGCGGTCAAGATGCTCCAGGCGCACTATGCCAGCGCGGATGACATCGACAGCGCCATGAAGACGGGCTGTGGCTACCCGATGGGTCCCTTCGAGCTGCTCGACGCCGTCGGCCTCGACGTCTCCCTGGCCATCCAGCGTGAGCTCTACCTCGAGTTCCGTGAGCCGGGGTTCAGCCCCGCCCCGCTGCTCGAGCACCTTGTTACGGCGCGCTACCTCGGGCGCAAGGTGGGGCGTGGGTTCCGCACCTACGCCTGAGAGCTAGACGAGTCGCTGGGAGAGGGCAGGGTGGCCCGAAAAGCAGGGGGAAGTTCGGCACACGAATTGTCCCTTTATGTCTTACGAACGTGTACGGTGAGGGCGCCTGCGGCCTCTGCACCAGGCCACCTTTCGAGAGGATCGATCATGAAGTTGTCCATTCCTGTGCTGAAGAAGGGGCGAGCTAGCTTGGCCGTCGCTTCGGTGGCAGCCGTGGGTCTTCTGGTCGCACTCCCTCTCAGCGCCCAGGCAGTGGCGCTCCCGGTGCCGCTCGGCACCGCAACGAGCTTCGCCGTCCTTGCTGGCCAAACCATCACCAATACCGGTGCGACAACGGTCACTGGTGACATGGGTGTCTCCCCGGGATCCAGCTTCACCGGCAAGCCGCCATTGGTTCTGACCGGCGCCTCACACGTGGCCGACGCGGTAGCACTTGGTGCCCAGGCGGCCCTCGGGACGGCCTACACCAACGTCGCGGGTCAGACGCCGGCCACTGCGGTCCCCAACGAGCTGGGTGGGTCGAACCTGGTCCCCGGGATCTACAGTTCCGGCGTCTTTGTCATCACCGGCACCCTGACGTTGAACGCTGGCGGTAACCCGAGTGCCATCTTCATCTTCCAGTCAGCCGCCACACTCACTGCAGCTTCGGGTAGCACGATCAGTCTCATCAACGGCGCCTCGCCGTGTAACGTCTTCTGGCTGGTCCCGAGCTCGGCGACGCTGAACTCCTCTGCCAGCTTCGTCGGCACCATCTTGGCCTCCACGAGCATCAGCGCGATGACCGGCGCGAAGGTCCAGGGCCGGTTGCTCGCTCGCACCGGCTCCGTCACGCTGCAGGCGAACACCATCACCAATGCCCCGTGCGCGGTCACCCCAACCGCTACGCCAACCCCCACGCTGACCGCCACCCCGACCATCGCGCCGACGGTTGCGCCGACGGTTGCGCCGACGGTCGCGCCAACTGCAGCGGCAAGCGCTCAGGTCACGGCGGTTCCGGCCGGCTCAGTTGCCTCCGGTGACGGCAGCACGAGCGGCGGGAATGACAACCAGGCCCTGTTGGCGGGTGGGCTGATGTTCGCCGGTGTCGGCGCCGCAACTGCCTTTGCCATTCGCCGGCGTCGCCTGAACAGCTGATCAGACTCGGACAAGCTTGCAGCACCACTGGCGCAGTCGCGGCCCACGCCTGACCCCCTTGAGGGTGAGGGCGGGGGCCGCGACTCTGCTCGTGGTAGCCGCTCTTGCGACCGCTGGCTGTTCCAGCGAGAGGTCTCCATCAGCGTTACCGCAGTCCGCATCGGCTCCCAGCCCTACGGGCTCGCCGTCATCCCGGGTCACGCAGGCGACGTACCTGGGCAGGTCCGTGCCCGTTCGGCTGCTGATTCCGGCGATTCTGGTGGACACCACGCTGATGGAGCTCGGGCTGAAGGCTGACGGAAGCATGCAGGTTCCGCCGAGTGGCTTCCCTGCCGGCTGGTACGCGGGTGCGCCAACCCCTGGTGAGCTGGGTCCGGCCGTCATCGTCGGACACGTGGACTGGAAAGGGCCAGGAGTCTTCTTCGACGTGCACAAGCTGAAGCCCGGCGACCGGGTCAGCATTACGCGAAAGGACGGCAACACGCCGGTATTTCGGGTGACTCGCGTTCAGGAGTACCCGAAGGACCAGTTCCCCACCACCGCGGTATACGGCAACATCGACCACGCCGGTCTTCGGTTGATCACCTGCGGCGGGACGTTCAACCCAAGAACGCGCCACTATGAGGACAACATCGTCGTCTTCGCAGATCTGGTCGCTCCCGTTCCGTAGCCGACGGGCAAGGCCGCGCAGCCGCGCTGGCGCTCGCCCAGCCTCTCCCGTTCCGTAGCCGACGGGCAAGGTCGCGCAGCCGCGCTGGCGCTCGCCCAGCCTCTCCCGTTCCGCAGCCGCCGGGCAAGGCCGCGCAGCCGCGCTGGCTCTCGCCCAGCCCTTGTCCTGCGACAATTGGTGCATGCCCAGATCTCATCGCCGACGCCCTGAGGGGACCGAGCTCGACCTGAACAGGGCCATCGGTGGGGTCGAACGGCGTGAGGGCCACAGCGACGGCGAGTGGTTTGTCCGCAGGGTCACCGGCGCCGACTCGACCAAGTCCTACCGGTGTCCGGGCTGCCAGCAGGAGGTTCCGCCCGGCATACCTCACGTCGTTGCCTGGCCAGCCGAGGGGATGGGCGGCCTGGGCGACCGTCGCCACTGGCACACTCCCTGCTGGACTGCTCGTGGTCGACGCAAGCCTCGGGGTTCGTTTCGATGACAGGGTTAAGGGCATGAGTGTCGCCGGCGCGAATCTGATTCGGGCCAACACCATCCTCCCGGCACGCCGTCGCGACATCGAGCTGCACACGGCCGACGGCCTGCGGCTGGTGGGCGAGCTGGCGCTTCCCGAAGAGCGTGACCCCGTCGCCACGCTGGTGACTCTGCACCCCTTACCCACACACGGCGGTTTCATGGACAGCCACGTGCTGAAGAAGGCGTCCTACCGCCTTCCGGCGCTGGCCGACATCGCCGTCCTGCGATTCAACACCCGGGGCACCAGCTCGCCGCGAGGAACCTCGGAGGGCTTCTTCGACCAGGGTCGTGCCGAACGACTTGATGTCGCCGCGGCCGTCGAGTTTGCCGAGCTCGCGAGCGGCCCTGTGCTGGTGAACCGCTGGCTGCTCGGGTGGTCCTTCGGGAGTGATCTCGCACTGATGTACGGGAACATTCCGTCGGTGGAGGGCGTCATCCTGCTCAGTCCCGCGCTGCGGTTCAGCAGCCCGGAGCACCTCGGGGGGTGGGGCGCTTCCGGGAAGCCCGTGGTTGCGCTGGTGCCCGAGCTGGACGACTACCTGCGACCGGCGGAGGCCACCTCGCTGTTCAGCCAGATACCGCAGGCCAGGGTTGTCGGCGTCCAGGGGGCGAAGCATCTCTGGGTGGGAGAGAAGTACGTCCGCCGAGCGCTGGACGAGATCGTGGCAACTGTTCGACCAGGCGCCGGGCCGTTGCCGACGACCTGGGAGGGACCGGTCACCCAGGCGCCCGTCGTGGTGACGGGCTGAGAGGTCACGTCTGGTGCTGCCGGGGGACCAGGACCTCCTCGTAGATCAGCAGGAGGCCGGCAGCTACGGGAATGGCCACGAGGGCGCCCAGGAGTCCGAGCAGAGCACCCCCGGCGAGGGCGGCGACCACCGTGATGGCACCGGGCACCGAGATCGTGCGCTGCATGATCCTCGGGGCCACGACGTAGTTCTCCAGCTGCTGGTAGACCACGTAGTAGATCAGCGCGATGGCTGCCTTCTTCGGGTCGTCGAAGAAGGCGACTGTGGCGACTACGGCCGCGCCGAGTGAGGCGCCGACCATCGGAAGCAGCCCAAGAAATCCCACCGCCACGGCAAGCACCGCGGCGTAGGGGATGCCGACGATCGACATCATGACCCAGCTCAGGATCGCATTGATCGTCGCCACCGCCACCTGGCCGATGGCGTAGCCGCCGACTCGACGCATGATCTCCTCCGAGAGCGACATGACGCGCTCCCGGCGTGAGGCGGGCACCATGCCGTATGCCGCGTGCTTCACCTTGGGCAGGGACGAGAGGAAATAGAGCGTCAACACCAGAACGGTGAGGAAGGAGAAGAATCCCGAGGCCAGCGCCTTGCCGGCGCCCAGCACGCCACCGAAGACACCACTCATGAAGTTGCCGTCGGCGACGAGCTTCTGGAACTCGGTCTGGAATCTCGCGACCAGGTGGTAGTGGCCGTCGAAGTTCTGGATGAACGTGTTGTTGAGAAGGTCGTCCAGGTACTTGGGGGCGTTGTCCGCGAGCAGGCCCCCCTGCTGAGCCACCGGTGGCACCACGACGAATCCGAGGGCGGTGAACACGCCGACCAGCCCGATGAAGACGATGGTCACCGACAGCGCCCGTCGTAGCCCGCGCCGGGTCAGCGACTCGACCAGGGGGTTGAGGGACAGTGCGAGGAAGAACGCCACGATCAGCAGGGTGATGACCTGGGTCAGCTGGCCCAGGGCCCGGAAGAGACCATAGGCGAGCAGGACGCCGAATGCGCCGACGAAGCCGACGTAGAACGGCGACTGGCGGTTGAGGGGCAGCCCGACGGGGCCGTAGTCGCGACGGCCCCCGGGCCCCGGTGCCTCGGGTCCGATGGGCGGGACGCCTGTCAGGAGGTCGGGGTCGGCCGGCCCGTCATTCGCGGTGTCGTGGTCCGGGGCACTCTGGGTCTTGCCGACGTTCAGGACCTCGCGCTGGTCTCGCCGGAAGCCGGACCACCTCTTCAGCATCGGATCCGACACGTCGCTCAGCCTTCATGGAAGCGGTTGATCGCGGGGAGGAAGGCCTCCCGCTTCTCCTCGTCCGTAACTCCGAGACCGGTCCGCGGGGCCAGTGCCAGCACGCCGACCTTGCCCTGATGCAGGTTGCGGTGGACGTCGTAGGCCGCCTGGCCGACGTCCTCCAGGGAGTAGGTCCTGCTCAGCGTGGGGTGGATGAGCCCGCGGTTGACCAGGTCGTTGGCCTCCCAGGCCTCGCGGTAGTTGGCGAAGTGCGAGCCGATGATGCGCTTGAGGCTCATCCACAGGTAGCGGTTGTCGTACTCATGCATGAACCCGGACGTCGACGCGCAGGTCACGATTGTCCCGCCCCGGCGCGTGACGAAGACACTGGCACCGAACGTCTCTCGGCCCGGGTGCTCGAAGACGATGTCGGGGTCTTTTCCGCCGGTCAGCTCACGGATCTTGCTTCCGAGCCGCTTCCACTCCCGTGGGTCCTGGGTCGTCTCGTCCTTCCAGAAGCGGTAGCCCTCGCCGGTGCCATGGCTTCGGTCAATGACCAGCTCGGCGCCCATCCGGTGGCACAGCTCGGCCTTGTCCGGGCTCGAGACCACGCAGATCGGGGTGGCACCGGAGGCCAGCGCCATCTGGGTGGCATACGAACCCAGTCCGCCGCTGGCGCCCCAGATGAGGACGACGTCACCCAGCTTCATGCCGGCGCCGTTGCGTGAGACCAGCTGGCGGTATGCCGTGCTGTTCACCAGGCCGGGGGAGGCCGCTTCCTCCCAGGTGAGGTGCTTGGCCTTGGGCATCAGCTGGTTGGTCTTGACCAGGGCAAGGTCGGCCAGGCCACCGAAGTTGGTCTCGAAGCCCCAGATGCGCTGTTCGGGGTCGAGCATCGTGTCATTGTGGCCATCGGCGTGCTCGAGCTCGACCGACAGGCAGTGCGCCACGACCTCGTCGCCAGGTTTCCAGGCGTTGACACCCGGGCCGGTCCGCAGGACGACGCCGCACAGATCCGAGCCGACCACGTGGTAAGGCAGGTCGTGCTTCTTGGTCAGGGGCGAGATCCGGCCATAGCGCTCGAGGAAGCCGAAGGTGGGCACCGGTTCGAAGATCGAGGTCCATACGGTGTTGTAGTTGATGGCGCTGGCCATGACTGCCACGATCGCCTCGCCGGGGCCGAGCTCGGGAACGTCGACTTCTTCGACGTGCAGGCTCTTGCGTGGGTCCTTGTCGCGGCTGGCGAGGCCGGCGAACATGGCGATCTCGTCCTTGTGCACGGTGACAGCCCGGTATCTCGCCGGAAGCTGAAGCGCGGCGAAGGTCTCAGGCGATCGGTCGCCGGAGAGGATCGCATCCAGAACTGCCTGCATCGGGACTCCTCGGGAACTCGGACGTGCGGCTGGCTGACCCAGAACCTACCTTGCGGCGTATATCTAGCGGGTCTCGTCCGGGATCTGGGCCGTGTCTGCCGGTTCTACGAGCTCAACCAGGACGCCGCCGGCGTCTTTGGGGTGGATGAAGTTGACCCGGCTGCCCGCGGTGCCGCGCCGGGGTGCGTCATACAGCAGACGAAGTCCTCGTTCTCGCAAGGTGCCGGACACGGCGTCGAGGTCGGCCACGCGGTAGGCAACTTGCTGGACTCCCGGGCCTGAACGATCCAGGAAGGCGGCGATCGTGGACTTGGGCGTGAGCGGTGCGAGTAGCTGGACGCACGAGCCCGACGAGCCCACCGACATCATCGCCTCGCGAACGCCCTGCTCCTCGTTGGTCTCCTCGTGGACAAGGGACATGCCGTAGGTGTCGCGGTAGAAGGCGATCGCGGCATCAAGGTCCGCCACGGCGACGCCGACATGGTCGATGGCAGTGAAGAGGGCCGGCGTGTGTTCTGTCATGTGGGTCAGCCTAGACGCGTGCAACAACCGCTCCGGGCTCCGCGTCGCCAGCTTCACCCGGGTGGGTCAATGGCCGCGCTTGGCAGGCGACACGGCGCGGCTAGAGTGAACGTGGGATGGGCTTGTCAGCAAGCCCTGACTGGTTTGTTCACTAGTCATAGTCGTCTTTGGAGGCACTGCAATGACCGAACGTCCCATGTCCGTGATCGTCGCCGGAGCGCGCACCCCGTTGGGTCGTTTCCTGGGGTCACTGAAGGACTTCTCAGGATCAGACCTTGGTGGCATGGCCATCAAGGGCGCCCTGGACAAGGCCGGAGTGCGTGGGGACCAGGTGGACTACGTCATCATGGGCCAGGTCCTGACTGCCGGCGCGGGTCAGATCCCGGCGCGGCAGGCGGCGGTCAAGGCGGGGATCCCGATGACTGTGCCCGCCCTGAGCATCAACAAGGTGTGCCTGTCGGGCATTGACGCGATCGCTCTCGCTGACCAGCTGATCCGGGCCGGTGAGTTCGAGATTGTGGTTGCCGGTGGCCAGGAGTCCATGTCCAACGCACCGCACCTGTTGGAGAAGAGCCGGGCCGGCTACAAGTACGGCAATGTCACCCTTCGCGACCACATGGACTGCGACGGGCTCTGGGACGCGTTCACCGACCAGGGGATGGGGTTGTTGACGGAGTCCGGCAACACCGGCGACATGGAGTTCACCCGGCAGGAACAGGACGAGTTCTCCGCGCGCAGCCACCAGCTCGCGGCGCGTGCCTGGAAGGACGGGCTGTTCGACGACGAGGTTGTCCCGGTGTCGATTCCGCAGCGCAAGGGCGACCCGATCGAGTTCAGGACCGACGAGGGCATCCGCGCGGACACCACCACCGAGTCCCTGGGCAAGCTGCGCCCCGCGTTCAGGAAAGATGGCACCATCACGGCCGCCTCGGCATCGCAGATCTCCGACGGCGCTGCCGCCGTGGTCGTGATGAGCAAGGCCAAGGCGCAGGAGCTCGGCCTGACCTGGCTCGCCGAGATCGGTGCCCACGGCGTCGTCGCCGGCCCGGACTCCACGCTGCAGAGCCAGCCGGCGCAGGCCATCGCCAGGGCGTGCGCGAAGGAAGGCATCACGCCGGCTGACCTCGACCTGGTCGAGATCAACGAGGCGTTCGCCGCAGTCGGGCTGGCGTCCACCAAGGCGCTCGGGATCGACGCTGCCAAGGTCAACGTCAACGGTGGCGCTATCGCGGTCGGACACCCCATCGGTATGTCAGGGGCCCGGATCACGCTCCACCTCGCGCTGGAGCTCCAGCGTCGTGGCGGCGGCGTCGGTGCGGCCGCGCTCTGCGGTGGCGGCGGCCAGGGCGATGCGCTGATAGTCCGCGTCCCCAAAGCGTGACTTCGGAGGCAGCCTTCAGCTCGGCCGAACCGCGAAGCGGGCTCTGATGGCGAGTCGACCAGTCGACGTCCCCGCTCTGGTTGATGCAGCCAGGGCGGGTGCTCCTCGTGCCGTCGCCCGGCTGATCTCCCTGGTCGAGGACGCGCACCCGGCCTTGCGCGACGTGATGGCTGCACTGGCGCCCCACACTGGGCGTGCGCACATCATCGGTGTCACCGGCAGCCCGGGCGTGGGCAAGTCGACCCTGACGAACGCACTGGTCGGCGCCCTGAGAGCTCAGGACAAGCGGGTCGGGATACTTGCGGTTGACCCGTCATCGCCATTCTCGGGCGGCGCACTGCTGGGTGACCGGATCCGGATGCAGGATCATGCGCTTGATCCTGAGGTCTACATCCGCTCCATGGCCAGTCGTGGACATCTCGGTGGTCTGTCGTGGACGACTCCTCAGGCGCTGAGGGTCCTGGATGCCGCCGGCTGTGACGTTGTGGTGGTCGAGACCGTGGGCGTGGGGCAGAGCGAGGTCGAGGTGGCCGGGCTGGCCGATACCACTCTGGTGCTGCTCGCGCCGGGGATGGGTGACGGCATCCAGGCTGCCAAGGCGGGGATCCTGGAGATTGGTGACCTCTTCGTGGTGAACAAGGCCGATCGCGATGGCGCCGACGCGACCGTACGCGATATCCGTCACATGATCAGTCTGGGGGACCGCACCGAGCCCAACATCTGGCGCGCTCCTGTGCTCAAGACCGTTGCTGCTCGCGGCGACGGGATTGCGGAGCTCATGACGGCGATCGACGACCACTTCAGGTGGATGGAGGAGTCTGGGGCGCTTCGCGACCGGCGGGTACGTCGCGCTGGCCACGAGATCCAGGCGATCGCCATCCAGGCGCTGCGTGACCGCATCGGTGACCTGAACAAGGGCCACAGTGTCGACGAGCTCGCCGCCCAGGTGGTGGACGGCAGCTCTGACCCCTACAAGGCGGCCGATGTTCTGGTTGCAGCCCTGACCTGAGTCAGGGGACCTCGGCCGACTCGCGGCTCGCGGCCTGCTCGACTTCCAGCAGGGAGTCGCTGCGGCGTTCCGCCTCGAAGGCTTCGTGACCGCCACGGAACCCGAAAAGCCGCTTGGTCCAGAGGATGTATGCGATCGCGAAGAGGTTGAGCACCAGGGCCGAGACGCGCAGATAGGTGACCTTGGCGACGACCTCGTGGATCTCCAACGGCACGAACATGGCGGTGGCCACGACCGCCACATACTCGCCCCATCGCTTCTTCAACCAGAGACCAATGGCCTCGACCAGCTCGAGAACGCCGTATGCCAGGACGCCGACCGCAACCAGCAGCAGCGTGGAGTGCCTGGCGGTGAAGGCCTCCTGGATCAGGTGGACGGGACCGGTCTCCTCCAGGTCGACGCCGAGCTTGTCGGCCAGCGGGATGAGAGCCGGTAGGTACGAGTAGAAGACCTGTCTCAGGGCCTCACGGGATCCGTCGAAGCGCCAGATGCCGTATGCCAGAGCGATCAGGAGAAGACCCCGGATACCGCGCTCTACCGCAAGGAAGCGCAGGATGAAAGTGTCGCGAAGGGCTTTGCCACGCAAGACGATCGGAGCCCCGTCGGCGGGTCCGGAATCTCGTGGGGGGCCCAGCACGTACGTGCCACACCGGAGGCAGCGCCAGGCGTGGCCCGATGGAGTGGTTGCCTGCAGTCTCAGGGCAAGAGCCGGCTCGGTGGGAGCGTAGGTTGCATGCCCGTGCAGCCCGCACGAACGCGAGTTCCAGTCGAAGTTCCTCAGCGGACGCCAGCTCACGAGCCTGACCCTAGTGCGAGCCGGTGGACGGTGACCTTCTTGGCGCCGCTCTGCCTTAGGCTTTGGCCCATGCTCATCGCCTTTTCGGTTGCGCCATCGGGTTCTGTCGACTCCACCGGTTCGGTCAGCGAGGCTGTGGCGGCCGCAGTAAGCGTGGTGCGAGAGTCTGGCCTTCCCAACCATACGGACTCGATGTTCACCTCTGTCGAGGGAACCTGGGATGAGTGTATGGATGTCGTGCGCCAGGCTTGTGAGGCCGTCGGAGCCTTTGGCCCCAGGGTGAGCCTGGTCCTCAAGGCCGACATTCGCCCCGGGTTTGAGGGCGAGCTCACTGCCAAGGTTCAGCGCCTGGAGGCAGCCATTGACCGCCAACACGGTTCGTGACGGACGGCGGTTATCTCGTTCGGGCGTTACGCCGCCAGGATGCGGAGAGGCTCGGCCGGGTCCACACCCAGGTGTGGCATGAGGCCTACGCGGACTATCTGCCAGCTGACTACCTCGCCGGGCTCGACCCGGTGAAGTCGGCCGAGCGATGGAGGCTGCGGTTCGAGATGGACGAAGCCGACGGGATCGTCGTCGTGGCAACGGGGCTCGATGGCGGGATCGTCGGATTCGCCTCGGCCGGACCGACCCGCGACGCGGATGCGCCCACTGAGTGGGAGCTCTATGGGATCAACGTGCTGGCCGAACATCACGGCACCGGGGTCGCGGACCAGCTCATCACCGCCGTCATCGCGCAGCGGCCGGTCACCTTGTGGGTGTTCCGGGAGAACCGCCGCGCCCAGGGGTTCTACCGTCGCCACGGTTTCGAGATCCAGGGCGCGACGAAGGCCCACGAGGGCACCGGCGCGGCGGAGCTCCGGATGATCAGGGCCGCTTCATCGTGAAAGGCCGTTTCGTTCAGATCGCCGACAAGCGGGTAACTTGTCATCATGACGACCGAGGATGCTCAGCCCGCCGACGTCTCGATGTCTGGCCGCTCCCGTTGGCAGGAGAGGTATGACGCCGCACTGGCCAAGGGTTTGGTGCGCAAGGCCGACTTCACCACGCTTTCAGGTGTAGAGGTCGATCCTGTCTATGGTCCACCCGGCTCCGACGAGGAGGTGGCAGCGGCTGTCCCCGGTTTTGAGCGGATCGGCTGGCCAGGGGAGTTCCCCTTCACCCGCGGGCTGCATGCCACCGGATATCGCGGTCGACCCTGGACGATTCGGCAGTTCGCCGGTTTCGGTAACGCCGAGCAGACCAATGAGCGATACAAGATGATTCTGGCCCGCGGGGGCGGCGGGCTCAGCGTTGCCTTCGACATGCCCACCCTGATGGGCCGTGACTCCGATGAGACCCTCAGCCTCGGCGAGGTGGGTCACTGCGGGGTCGCCATCGACTCGGCGGCCGACATGGAGACCCTCTTCAAGGACATACCTCTGGGTGAGGTCACCACGTCGATGACGATCAGCGGTCCGGCGGTGCCGGTCTTCTGTATGTACCTGGTCGCAGCAGAGCGGCAGGGTGTTGATCCCTCAGTCCTCAACGGCACCTTGCAGACCGACATCTTCAAGGAGTACATCGCCCAGAAGGAATGGCTGTTCGAACCCGGACCTCATCTGCGGCTCATCGGTGACCTGATGGAGTACTGCTCGGTGAACATCCCGGCATACAAGCCCCTTTCGGTCTCCGGATATCACATCCGGGAGGCGGGCTCGACAGCGGCGCAAGAGCTCGCGTTCACCATCGCCGACGGGTTCGCCTACGTGGAGCTGGGGTTGTCCCGCGGCATGGACGTGGACGTCTTCGCCCCCGGCCTGTCCTTCTTCTTCGACAGCCACCTCGACTTCTTCGAGGAGATCGCAAAGTTCCGTGCGGCTCGCAGGATCTGGGCGCGATGGATGCGCGACACCTACGGCGCCAAGACGGACAAGGCGCAGTGGCTTCGCTTCCACACCCAGACAGCCGGCGTCTCGCTAACGGCCCAGCAGCCGATCAACAACGTCGTGCGCACCGCGGTGCAGGCGCTCGCCGCCGTACTGGGCGGCACAAACTCGTTGCACACCAACGCTCTTGACGAGACCCTGGCCCTGCCGACCGAGCAGTCGGCCGAGGTCGCGCTGCGTACTCAGCAGGTGATCATGGAGGAGACCGGTGTGGTCAACGTCGCCGACCCCCTGGGTGGTTCGTGGTACGTCGAGGCTCTCACCGACCGGATCGAGGCTGACGCCGAGGCGATCTTCGACAAGATCCGCACCATGGGGGAGCTGGGTCGGGTGGCGGGGCCGGACGGCAAGGTGGCGCACGAGGTTGGGCCAATAACCTCAGGCATCTTGCGCGGTATCGAGGACGGCTGGTTCATGTCCGAGATCGCAGATGCGGCTTTCGCCTATCAGATCGCTCTGGAGAAGGGCGCGAAAAGGGTGGTTGGCGTCAACTGCCACACGGAGTCGGTCAGTCATGAGCTCGAGATCCTTCGGGTCAGCCACGAGGTCGAGCGGGAGCAGGTGGCGATGTTGACGGTCCGCAAGGGTGCTCGTGACCAGGAAACCGTTCAGGCCGCTGTCCGCCACCTGGTCGACGTAGCGGGTACATCGGAGAACATGGTCCCTGCCATGCTTGAAGCTGTCCGGGCTGAGGCCACACTCGGTGAGATCTGCAATGCGCTGCGCGACGTCTGGGGTATCTACCGGGAGCCGGCGCGGTTCTGATCCGAGGCGTCCGACCGCTGACAGGTCGTCGACGACACGACCACCATCAACAGGAGGACTGAGCGTGCCAGCATTACTGCGACGAGCCCTTGGCCTTGTTGTGGTCGTTCTGGGCGCGGCGCTTGCGGTCTTCGGTGTCTCGAACAGCATCAGGCTGGGCCCTTCTGGCGAGGCCCGGCTCAGCGTCACGGCCAAGACCCCCGGTTCCCTTGTGGTCGGGGATGGTGTGCTCAATTCTGTGGACGTTCCCGTGAGGATCACGGCGACGCGAAGTGATGGCGGCACGGTGCGACTCATGGTGGCTCCGAGCCTGGATGCTCGTGCTGTTCTGGCGGGGTCCGCCGTGTCCACAGTCAGCGCTGCGCACTATGCATCCGGCACCATGGATCTGCGCACCTCGGGATCAGGGGCTCTCGGCGACGTCAGCTCGGCGGATGTGTGGCGGCTCTCGGCCAAGGGTGCTGGCTCGGCCGAGCTCGTGGTCAACCAGGGCAGCGGACCGGAGACCGCGATGGTCACATCCGGTGATGCCAGTGCACTGCGGAACGTCAGGATGACGCTGACCTGGGCAGATCAGGCCTGGTTCTTCGAGGCTCTCGCCCTTGCCGTGATCGGCGCGATCATCGCCGCGTTCGCGCTTGGCGACCTCTGGCACACGCGTCCCCACGACGCCGGCCCGATGCAACCCGGACCGCGACATGGGACATGAGCTGGTGACCAGAGGTATTCGCGCCATCGCCCTGACCTTGGTCGCATTGTTCACTCTGACCGGATGCGGCGCTGTGCACGGGGTTCTTGGCATCCATCAGGCACCAAGGGTGGACCAGGCTTCGGTGCCGCTGACGCTCGATCAGGCCAAAGGCATCCTCACCAGGGACTTCACCGCAGCCCAACAGGTCGGGGCGCAAGATGGGGCTGCCGCGCGAGCCGCGCTCAGAACGGCCTACACCGGTGACGGTCTGCGGGCGGCGAACGCCAGGCTCAAGCTGGCGAAGGTGCAGCCGACCGGGGAGGTCTCGCCTCTCCTGGCGCCAGAACAACCGCGCCTTCTCGCTGTGCCACGCGGTTTTGGCTTTCCACGCGTCATCCTCGCCCAGACGGTTGCCTCGGAGGGCCCGCTGCCGGTCCTGTACCTACTCACGTCCCCGGACGCGGCCACGCCGTACAAGATCAGCGCGCCGGCCACGATGCTGCTGGGATCCTCGCTCAAGCCCTTCGACTCACTCGCCAAGGGTTCGCCGCTCGTGACGGGTGGCACCGGACTGGCGGTGGATGGCAATTCCCTCCTGGGCGCCTACGCGGCCGGGTTGACGTTTCCCGCCAAGGCGGTAGCCAAGCCCCTGTTCGCATCCGACCCGTTCTACGCACAGGTACGCGCCAAGGCCGCCGGCATCGCCAAGGCTGTGGTCACTCAGGCGCGCTTCTCCCAGGTCCACAAGGTCGTGCCCGGCTCGGTCTATGCCGTTCGTCAGGCCAGCGGCGACGCGCTGGTCTTCGGCGTTCTCGAGCGCAAAGACTCCTTTGCCGTCAAGTCGGGCCAGGCGGTCAACACCGCCGCGAACAAGGAGTTCGTCCTGCTGAGCGGGAAGAAGCGGATCACACGGGCGGCCACGATCACGACCCTTGAGTTCGTCGTGTTCGCCGTGCCCCGCTCGTCGGGGCAGGCGAGACTGGTCGCCGCCTCAGAGCAGGTCGTCGCAGGGTCGGGCTCCTGATCGGGCCTCGTATCAGCGACAATGAGGCCATGACCTCGCATCCGATCAGTGCGGCTGCCCTTCGAGGCGCCGTAGACCTGTCCGCTCTTCCTACAGCAACGCCCGCGGCTGGAGGGGCGGGAGGCGACGGACTTGTCATCGAGGGCACGGACAGCGGATTCCAGGCCATCATCACCGGGACGCAGACCGTGCCCGCAGTCGCTGTCCTCTGGTCAGGTCGCCTTCCCGCCTCCCGTGAGTTCGTCGATGTGGTCGCATCTGTGGCGCGGTCCTACGAAGGACGTGTGCAGGTGGTGTCGATCGACGTCGACGCCAACCCTGGCTTGTTGCAGGCCTTTCAGGTCCAGTCCGTGCCCGTGACGTTGGGCCTGGTGGCCGGCCAGCCGGTGCCGCTGTTCATGGGTGTGCAGCCCGTCGAACAGGTTCAGTCGTACCTTGACGAGCTGCTCAAGCTGGCCGCCGAGCACGGCGTCACCGGACGCGTCGCGGCCACGACGGCGACTGAGGAGGCGGCCGAGCCCGAGCTGTCACCGTTGCACCAGGAGGCGTTCGATGCGATCGAGCGCGACGACCTGGAAGCTGCTGCGGCCGCGTATACGCAGGCAATGGCCCAAGATCCGGCTGACGATGAGGCAGTCGCGGGTCTTGCCCAGGTCAAGCTGATGCAGCGTACGACCGGTGTCGACCCACTGGCTGCTCGCGCGGCCGCGGCCGCGGCGCCCACTGACATCGAGGCCCAGATGGTGGTGGCCGACATCGATGTTCTCGGTGGCCACGTAGAGGACGCCTTCCTGAGGCTGATCGACATGGTTCGTGCGACCGAAGGTGATGAGCGCGACATGGTGCGGGAGCACCTGATCGAGCTGTTCGCGGTGGTCGGCACCCACGACGAGCGTGTGCAAAAGGCCCGCCGGGCACTCATGAGTGCTCTTTTCTGAGGAGGGACCCCTTTCCGGGCAGGTCATCGGTTCTGGGCAGGGCATCGGCTCATCAGAACTCGGGCCTGGTGGCAGACACGGCGTTAGAGTCGGACCATGACTCAACCACCGAAGATGGCCCAGCCCTCCGAGGTGGGCCGTGCCCGGTTCGATCGGCTGGTCGATGATCTGAAGAACGAGCTGGACATCGTCGGCACCTCCATGTTCGGAATGCCGTCCATGAAGCGCAGGGAAGGCAAGGCGTTCGCCGGCCTCTATGGCGATGACATGGTGTTCAAGCTTGAGGGCGAGGCCCATGCGGCGGCTTTGGCGCTGGACGGCGCACATCTGTTCGAGCCGATGGCCGGCAGGCCGATGAAGGCTTGGGTGCAGGTTCCGCCTAGTCATGAGACGCAATGGGCGGACCTTGCACGGAAGGCCGAGGCGGAGCTCGCGACCTGAGCACGGACTGTGATGCATGACCTGCAGCCGGTTTTTGAAATGCAGTGGTGACGCGCAAGGTGGACGAGCCTGCGCCGGACACGTCGTACCTCTTGCTCGTTGCCCGACCAAGCAGTATGCCGACGGGCTGGTGTTCGGGGCCGTAAAGTTCGGGCGCCATCTGGCGTGCCGCGCTGGATTGGTCTGTGCTGCAACGAGTTTGGTTGTGGACAAGTCTT
>JBDTYK010000027.1:0-17900 GCA_040005715.1 Actinomycetota bacterium
GTCGCTGTTCGTGGCGTCGCTGTTCGTGGGCTCGGTGCCGGTGGGCTCGGTGCCGGTGGGCTCGGTCGTGGTGAGTTCGGTGGCGGCGAGTTCAATGGTGGGGTCGTCGGTCGTCAGGTCGGTGTTCGTGGGCTCGGTGCCGTTGGGCTCGTCGGTGTCCGTGGGGTCGTCGGTGTCCGTGGGGTCGTCGGCGTTCGTGGGCTCGGTGCTGGTCCCGTCGAAGGTGGCGGCACCTCTCGCTGCAGCCGCGGCGTGCTCAGGCACGGCCAGGGCTTCGATCACGCCGGACAGGTAGCTCAGCTGCTTCGTGATGTCGTCGCGTCGCTCGGCCAGGGCGCCAACCTCGGAACGCGCCTCCTCAAGAAGACCACGAGCCTCGGCCCTTACGGTGTCGGCGTCGGCTCTTGCGTCCGCCAAGGTTGCCGTGGCCTCGTCGCGAACAGCCCGGCGATGGTCGTGTGCCTCGGTCTGCAGGCGGGCCACCTCGGATGCCGCACGTTCGCGCAGCATCTTGGCGCCGCGCTCGGCCTCGTCAAGGCGGCGCTGTGCGCGCTCCAGCCCGGCGTGCGCGGTCTGGTCAGCTTCGGCGACAACTCTCTCGGAGTGCGCACGTGTCTGTTCCCGTGTGGCAACGGCATCCTTCTCGGCGGCCGCAAGCACGGCAATGGCCTGGGCCCTGAGCCTCTCGGCCTCGGCGGAAGCCTCGGTCACCGCAGCCCGCGAACGTAACGCGACGCGCGCGACGATGTCCTGCAGCTGACGTCGGATGGCAACCAGATGGCTTGTCGTGGCTTCGCGGACGGCCAGCTGCTCCTGATCTGCTCTGGCCTGCGCCGTGGACAGCAGAGATCGAACGGCACCCTGAGCCCAGTCCATATGGTCGGCTGCGTCGCCTAGAACGCTGTCCGCCTTGGCGGTGGCAGCATCTCGCATGGCCGCGGCATCGACTGCCGCCGTGGAGCTCAGGTCGGCTGCCTGTGCCCGTGCTTGCATGAGCTCCTGCGCAGCGGTGGCACGGGCTGCTTCCAGGTCGAGCTTGGCCCGTGAGATCGCCTTGTCCGAGAACTCCTGCGCGGCTGCACGAATCGAGGCCGCTTCCTTGGTGGCCTGCTCGCCGAGGCTGAGCAGCTCAGCGCTGACCTGAGTCTCTCGGGACTCGAGGGCTGCCGCCGACTGGGACTCCAGCGAACTGATCTGTGCCCTGGCCTGTTCAAGCTCGGTGGTCGCAAGACCACGTAGCCGCTCGTCCTCCGTGCGCGCTGCACGGCTGGTCTCCTCGGCCTCAGCGGTTGACCTGGCAAGGAGCTCGTCGCTGGTTCGGTCTGCGGCGTCGGCCACGAGGGTCGCTTGGTCCGCTGCGTCGGCAACGAGCTGGGCTGCCTCGTCCCGGGCTTCCTGCAGTCGGGCCAAAGCCGAACGCTTTGCACTGAGCGCGTCATTGTGCACGGTTGCCGCGTCTGCGTGCAGCCGTTTGGCCTCATCGTGGGCTGCGAGTGCCTCTGCACGAAGCGTGGCCGCCTCAGCCTCAACCTCCGCGCGGAGTCCGTCAGCGAGGGCCTGGGCGCGCGACAACAGCCCGTACGCCGCGGTGCTGGGCTCCTCGGTGGCAGGGGTGGGCTCAACCGTGGCCTCGTTAAGGGTCTCCGGCGAGGCTGTCACATCGTGAATCGTCCCATATGTGCCAGGACTTTCACGAGGGCGGTTCCCGGGAGGACCGGTTCTCCCCGTGGATCTGCGTGTCTCAGCCATTGGCGGCCTCAATCAGCTGGCGTTCGTCCTCCGCCTCGAGTCCGGCCTGACGTGGTCGAGGACGAACTCTCGCGACCTCCCAGGCGAGGACGTCGGCCAGGGTCTGCTCGAGGGGGCGACAGCTCAGGCCGGCCCCGACGGCGGCTTGCGTGCTGCGCGCTCCGAAGCCCTCCCATCCCGGCGTGTGCAGCCACAGAGGGATAGACCGTTGCCCGGCCCATTCCTGAACGTCGTGCTCTAGCAGCCACTGGTCGGTCACCTCGACGAGCGGCCCGGCATGACCCGCGACAGCGCGCGCGATGCGGAGATGCTCGGCGAGGGGAGTCGCCGGTCCTGCGACGTTGAAGACGCCCGCTGCTGAGTCCTCGATGCTGCGCACCAGCCATCGGGCCAGGTCGCGGACATCCACCACCTGGGTCAAGCCATCCTGAGCGACCGGGACAAGCACACTGCCGTCTTCTGCGGCCGGATGTGCGAAGCGCCACGGCCAGTAGCCCGTCCGGTCAGTGTGGTCACCCGGCCCACCGATCAGACCCGCCCGGGCAATCACGGTCTTGTCCCTGCCGTTGCCTTCGAGGACCAGGCGTTCACAGGCAACCTTCGCCTCGCCATACGAGTCCCGCGTCGCGTGGTCGCCTGTGAGGGCGGGGAGGAGGAACGCGGACTCGTCGGCACCGATCGTGTCGTGCGCGCCGTAGACAGAGCATGAGGAGACGTAGACCCACCTGGCCGTCCGCTCCGCAAGAGCACTGACCGCTCCCCGCACGAACCTCGGTTGCCACGAGACGTCGACCACTCCGTCCCAGTCCTGGTCATGTACCAGCTCGTACGCCGAGTCCTCTTCTCGGTCGGCGCTGACAAAGGTCACCCCAAGGGGCGCCTGCCCTGACACACCCCTGGCCAGGCAGGTCACCGAGTGGTCTCGCTCGAGTCCGACCCGAGCAACCTCGCCGCCGAGCCACGAGGTCCCGCCGAGCACGAGGATCTTCATGATCACCACTCAAACACTTCGGCCCGCACCTGTCACGGCAGGGGAGGAGGTTAAGGCGTTAGCTCAGCGGGAAGTGGTCCCGGCAACCTACAGTGATGACATGGATCGTCGGATCTTCGGAATCGAGAACGAGTACGGCGTCACGTGCACTTTCGACGGACAGCGACGCCTGACCCCTGACGAGGTGGCCCGCTACCTCTTCCGCAAGGTGGTGTCCTGGGGGCGTTCGTCAAACGTGTTTCTCGGTAACGGTTCCCGGCTGTATCTCGATGTGGGCAGTCATCCCGAGTACGCAACGCCCGAGTGTGACGATGTGCGACAGCTGGTCACCCACGACAAGGCCGGGGAGCGCATCGTCGAGGGACTTGTCGCCGACGCACAGCAACGGATCGCCGACGAAGGCATTGCCGGCGAGATCTATGTCTTCAAGAACAACACCGACTCGGCAGGCAACTCCTACGGCTGTCACGAGAACTATCTTGTGGGACGGGCCGGAGAGTTCCAGAAGCTGTCTGACGTCCTGATCCCCTTCCTGGTCAGCCGCCAGATCATCTGCGGCGCCGGCAAGATCACCGCAACATCGCGCGGTGCCACCTACTGCGTCAGCCAGCGCGCGGACCACATCTGGGAGGCCGTCTCCAGCGCCACCACGCGATCGCGCCCCATCATCAACACGCGGGACGAGCCGCACGCCGATGCCGAGAAGTACCGCCGGCTTCACGTCATCGTCGGCGACTCGAACATGAGTGAGTCGACCACAATGCTCAAAGTCGGCTCGGCTGATCTGGTGCTCCGGATGTTCGAGGCGGGCGTCGTCATTCGTGACCTTTCGCTCGAGAACCCGATTCGGGCCATCCGGGAGATCAGCCATGATCTGACCGGTCGGAAGAAGGTCAAGCTCGCCAACGGTCGTGAGATGAGCGCCCTGGAGATCCAGAGGGAGTACTACGAGCGCGCCACGGCCTTCGTGGAACGCGAAGGTCTCGGTGATCCAACCCACAAGATGGTTCTTGACCTCTGGTACCGAACGCTGCTGGCGATCGAGACGGGGGACCTGGCCATGGTCGGGACCGAGATCGACTGGGTGATCAAGTACCAGCTGATCTCGCGCTATGCCGCCAAGCACGACCTGTCCCTGTCCAGCCCGAGGATCGCCCAGCTTGATCTTGCGTACCACGACATCAACCGGGAGCGCGGCCTGTTCTACCTCCTGCAACGTCACGGCAACGCGGCGCGGGTCTGCTCCGACCTCGAGATCTTCGAGGCGAAGAGCATGCCGCCCCAGACCACGCGGGCAAAGCTCCGTGGCGACTTCATCCGTGCGGCCCAGGAGCACAAGAGGGACTTCACGGTCGACTGGGTGCATCTGAAGCTCAACGACCAGGCACAAAGAACGGTGCTCTGCAAGGACCCGTTCGCCTGCGTGGACGCCCGCGTCGAGCGGTTGATCGCCAGCATGTGATCGACGCCTTTCCCTTGTCGACGTCGGTGTTGGGCGGCTGATGTCGAGCAGGGACACGACCACACCATCGGGGCGCGGGTTCGGGGCCACCCAGAGGGTCGCGTTATGGTTGGTCGGAAATCCATTACGAGTGATCGAGGTCTTCGCGTGCGCCCATCCCGTCTAGCTGTTTCTGTCGCAGTGTTGCCGCTGGTTCTTCTTGCGGCCTGCAGCACGGCCAAGACTGACACCCCCGCCAACGCTCTTGACGTCGTTACGGTTGGTGGCACCAACGCGGCTCCGACAGTGACCTTCAAGACCAAGCCACTGAGTGTGAAGGTGACCACCACCAAGGTCATCACCGAGGGCAAGGGCGCCAAGCTCTCCAAGGACAACTCAATCCTGTTCAACTACCTGCTGTTCAACGGCAAGGACGGCAAGCAGATCGAGTCCAGCTTCGGAAAGCAGACCGCGGGCCTTGACCTCTCGTCCACGTCGCTGCTGCCCGGCCTGAGCAAGGGCCTGACCGGTCAGCAGATCGGTTCGCGGTTGCTGGTTGCCATCCCGCCCGCTGACGCGTTCGGCGCCCAGGGCAACGCGCAGGCCGGCTTTGGCCCAACTGACACCGTGCTGTTCTTCATCGACCTGGTCTCGGCCAGCACGCCGCTGAAGACGGCCACCGGCGCCGCGGTCGCACCCAAGGCCGGACTCCCGACCGCCACCGTTGATGGCGCCAAGGCAGCGGTGATCACGGTCCCGAAGACTGCCGCGCCGACCACGCTGGTCATCCAGCCGCTGATCAAGGGCTCTGGGGCAGTTGTCAAGGCCGGCCAGTCGATCAAGGTCAACTACACCGGAGTGCTGTGGAAGGACGGGAAGAAGTTTGACGCGTCCGGCGACCACGGCGGGGCCTTCGACACTGCTATCGGCAAGGGCCAGGTCATTACGGGATGGGACAAGGGCCTGGTCGGTCAGACGGTTGGCAGCCGGATACTGCTGGTCGTCCCCCCGGCCGAAGGTTATGGCGCCAAGGGCTCCCCACCGCTGATCGGTCCCAAGGACACGCTGGTCTTCGTCATCGACATTCTGGCCGCGAGCTGACTCCGCTCTTCATTCTGGCCGCGAGCTGACTCCGCTCTTCATTCTGGCCGCGAGCTGACTCCCGTCTTCGAACGGGACGACTGAAAGGTTGACCACTATGGGTTTTGACACAGGCACCACCAAGCCCGAGATCGACTTCCCTGGGGGCATGGCACCCACTGAGCTGGTTATCGAGGACCTCGTGATGGGCGACGGGGTCGAGGCCAAGGCCGGTGACTCCATCAGCGCCCACTATGTCGGAGTGGCACATTCCACCGGTGAGGAGTTCGACGCCTCGTGGAACCGCGGCGCGCCGCTGGACTTCAGGCTTGGCGTCGGTCAGGTCATCAAGGGCTGGGATGACGGCATTGCAGGGATGAAGGTCGGCGGTCGGCGCAAGCTGACCATCCCGCCAGGTCTCGCCTACGGTGACCGCGGCGCCGGTGGGGCGATCAAACCGGGGGAGACCCTGATCTTCGTCGTCGACCTGGTCGACGCTCACTGAGCTGAGCGAGCCCAGCAGGATCCACCCGGTATGCCGTGTTCAGACCTTGGGCACGGCATACCTGCGTCATATCTGGTCCGGGGGGACAGGCGTGCCTGGGTTCTGGCACGCCTGGGAGGGATTAGGGCCGCTGGCCCTGCTAGCGGCTCCCTTGACTCGCTACGCGGCCCAATCCCTGCCCGACTGCTCCCGCGACGGGGTGAAGTCGCAGAGATCTACCCAACGAGCGAATCTTGAGTCGATCTTTGCGACTTCACCGCTGATCCTCCCGGCGCCGGGAGCGGCCTCAACGATCCAGCAGGGTCGCGGCGAAGCGGCCTGCCGCTGCCGCCGATACGAAATAGGCGCGGTCCTGGTCGAGTCCGCGGCCCATGGTCGACAACGACACTGGGGTTGATGCCAAGGCGTCGACCAGGCCGTCGGTCTCGACCTCCTGCAGCGTAAGCCGACCTGCACTGTCCCGGACGAGCTGGCGAGCCTGGTCGAGAACGCGCTCACCGAGCTCTCCGCTCAGCAAGGGGACCGGCAGATCCGCCGGCGCCATGGCCACCCTGCCGTATGCCGTCAGGCTGTGGTGAGAGATGCCGCGGTGGCGTGCGCGTTCGTCGGCTTCGGAGACCCGCAGGGAGGCAATGGCCCGGCCAGCGAGCACCGCGGTCGCGTTGACCGCCTCACCGGCCGCAACGCCCGAGTAGCCCCACGGCGAATCGGTCCCCAGATTGCCGGGGCCCTGGGCGACGATCGCCACGTCGGCGTGCAGAACATGGGCTGCGGCCAGGAGGCCGGTATGGACATTGACGGCCTCGAGGTCACCACCGAAGGCCTGACCCACCGTGATGGTGCCCGCGAGCCAGCCTGCCTCGAACAGCCCCGCCACGGTCCGCGAGAAGGCGATCGGCAAGGCGCCGCCATCGGTCATGACGTAGGCCACCCGCACCTGGGGACGGGACTCACGCAGTCCGGCCAGGATCGCCGGCACTGCGGAGTGCAGGTCGGCGATGATGACGGGCATGGCTCCGATGCCGGCGGCATCGCGCAGGATCTCGTGGTGCGGGCTCTCCTGCTCGTCGACGCCGAGAACCATGGTCTGCAGGGGCGTATAGCGAGCCTTCACGATGTGGCCGGGACCAGGTTTCGGATCGGCGGGCAGGCGGTCGGGAATGGCGATGACCAGGGCCATCCCGCCGGTGCCAAGGCCCAGCTCGAACGCACCAACATTGAGCAGAACCCGGTCGCCGGCCGCCGGCTCGCCAACCAGGTCGCTGTAGGCCAGGGCCAGGATCGTGCCCCCTGCAGAGCCGCGAAGGGCCACCTCAAGCTCAATGGCTCCGGGCCACCGTGCCCGCACTTGTTCGACTGTTCCCTCGCGCCACTGAATCACGCCACGAACAGTAGTGGTGGTGCTGCCCGGCAGGGCGCTTCGCGGTCAGGTAGCGTCCACCTCATGAGGACCCAGCCAAACGCGTCGGTCAAGACCGAGCGTCTGCTCAACCTGGTGATCTGCCTGCTCTACACGCGTCAGCCACTGTCAAAGGCCAAGATTCGAGACGCAGTCCCGCAGTACGGCACCACGGCCTCCCTTGACGCCTTCGACCGGATGTTTGAGCGCGACAAGGACGAGCTGCGCGACCTGGGCATTCCGCTGGTGACCGAGCCGGTCGACGCGCTGTTCGACGACGAGCCCGGATATCGCATCGACCGGCGAGAGTACGCCCTGCCCGAGATCTCCTTTGCCGCCGACGAGCTGGCAGTTCTCGGCCTGGCCAGCCGGGCCTGGGCACAGGCAAGCCTCGCAGGACCCGCAGCCCAGGCGCTGCGCAAGCTCGAGGCTGCCGGTGTAGAACGCGACGACGCCTCCCTGATCGGGATTGAGCCTCGCGTCAGGACCGCAGAACCCGCATTCGAAGCAGTCAAGAACGCCGTGCTGGAAAGGGTCCCGGTGTCGTTCACCTACCGGACCTCAGGCTCGGGCGATGTGGCTCGCCGTCATGTCCAGCCGTGGGGGATCGCCTCCTGGCATGGTCGCTGGTACCTCACCGGCTATGACACGGACAGGGACGCACCGCGGGTATTCCGGCTGGGCCGGATCGAGGGTGAGGTGGCCACAGCGGGAAAGGCGGCGTCATACGACGTGCCGGCCGATCATCAGCCAAAGGCGATGATCCGCACCGTCGCCGTCGAGAGTGACCCCCAGCCGGCGGTGCTGCAGGTACGTGTCGGAACCGGTCACAGCCTGCGCCGCCGGGCGCGGACGATCGGGGATGTTGACGACGGATGGTCACAGCTCGACCTCGACTTCACCGACACTGAGGCCTTCGCCGAGGAGATCAGCAGCTTCGGCCCGGACGTACTCGTGCTGCGCCCCACCGAGCTCAAGGGGTCCGTGATCCGCAGGTTGAGCGGAGCTCTGGCCCCTTGGCCGGGCACCGAAGGGGCAAGGCCATGAGCGCCAAAGAGACCTCGTCGCTGGTCGGCCAGGCCCGACAGTCGTCGGAGACGGCCACCAGCAGGCTTTCGCGGCTGCTGACCATGGTGCCGTGGCTGCTGAACCGACAGGGAGTCGAGATCGAGGAGACTGCGCGCGAGTTCGGGGTGACCCCCGCCCAGGTGGAGGCCGATCTGGCGTTGCTGTTCCTGTGCGGCACCCCGGGTGGCTACCACGGTGATCTGATCGAGGCCGAGTGGGAGAGCGGCAGGGTCTTCCTGGGCAATGCCGACACGATCAAGCGACCTCTGCGCCTGGGCGTCGACGAGGCTCTGGCCCTGATCGTGGGGCTGCGCGCGCTGGCTGCGGTTCCCGGGATCGGGGAGCGGGACGCCGTTGTGCGCGCTCTGGCAAAGCTCGAGGCGGCCACAGGTGCGGCGGCGGCGGCGAGCGCACGGATCCAGGTGGTGATCGACGAAGGAACAGGCAGGGAAGCCCTCGCGCTGGCCCAACAGGCTCTCTCTGGCCATCGGCGCGTTCACCTGCGATACCTCGTCCCAGGCCGTGACGAGTCCACCGAACGCGACGTCGACCCCATGCGGGTGATCAACTTCGACGCTCAGTGGTACCTCGAGGGCTGGTGCCACCGGGCCGAGGACGTCCGCCTGTTTCGCATCGACCGGATCGAGACCCTCACGATCCTGGAAGAGGACGGGACTCCGCCAGCGGGGGCTGAGCCACGCGACCTGGACTCAGGGGTGTTCAGCGCCCGCCCCGATGACCAGCTCGTGCGGGTCGCCCTGGGACCGGGGGCGACGTGGGTGAGCGACTACTACCCCACCGAGAGCATCGAGCCGACCCCAGGCGGGGGTGCGGTCATCACCTTGCGCACCGCTGATACCGCCTGGCTGCGACGACTGATGTGGAGACTGGGTTCTCAGGCCTCGGTCCTCGAGCCCGCCGAGGTTGCCGTGGCGGTTCAGCGTGGTGCCCAGGTAGCCCTGGACGCGTATGCCGCGCCCGGCGCCTCGATCCCACGAAGCGGGTAGGGTCGAGCCTCATGCGGTGGGTGATGATCTGGGCGTTTCTGCTCTTGGTTGCCGGGGCCTACCTGAGCGCCCGGGCCTGGGGGCTGTGGGGGCAGACCAAGGAGCTCGGGTCCGAGCTTGTCATCGCCCAGCGGCGTCTTGATGAGGTTGAACGCCAGCTCGAGGAGCTCGCTGAGTCCAGCGGGCCGAGACAGCTAGCCGTGCTCTCCGGGGCGGCAGCAGCCCGCGACACGTGGGACCTTGCCCGAGCCGCACGTCGCCGTGCGCGATGGTGGCATCGTCAGTTTCCCACCCAATGAGGGTCAAACACGTAGACTGATAGAGGTCGCTGGTCTCCAGCACGTCGTCATCCGATCATGGAAGGTGTTCTTCATGGGCAAGGGTCTATTTGAGGGCTGGCACATTGTCGTCCTCCTCCTGGTGATCGTGGTCCTGTTCGGATGGAAGCGACTTCCGGACGCGGCCCGGGGTCTCGGGCGCTCAATGCGCATCTTCAAGTCCGAGGTCGAGGAGATGAAGAAGGACGGAAAGGCGCCACCCAGCGCGGCCAGCAGCGACACCGTAAGGGGAGAGACGGTCCATCCCACTCCAGATCCCACCGTGAACCAGGCTGCCGGACAGACCGAACGCGAGACGCACAACCAGCCGCCGGCCTGAGCTGAACCCCATCAGCGACAAACCGTCCGTCACCTGAGGATCTGCTGGCACCATGGCAATACTGCGTCATAAGCGCAACGCCGGCGGGCGGATGAGCCTTGGTGACCACCTCCGCGAGCTTCGACGGCGGGTGATCATCGCCGCTGCGGCGATCGCGGTTGGCAGCGTGCTCGGGTGGGTCAAGTACGACTGGCTGTTCAACCAGATCATGGAACCCCTGCGCAAGGTGGCGCGAGAGCGCCACGGGTTGGTCAACATCAACTTCGGGGGCATCACCCAGCCGTTCACCGTGCAGCTTCAGGTGGCCCTGTTCGTCGGTGTCATCGTGGCCAGCCCGGTCTGGCTCTACCAGGTGTGGGGCTTCATCGTCCCGGGGCTGACCAAGCGCGAGAAGCGCACGTCCATCGCGTTCATCGGCGCCGCAGTGCCCCTCTTCCTCGGGGGCTGTTACTTCGCCACCCAAGCGGTGCCAAAGGCGGTGGAGGTGCTTCTTGGCTTCACCCCGACGGGGGCGGCCAACCTCCCGGACGCAGCGCTGTACCTGACCTTCGTTACCCGGTTCATCCTTGCCTTCGGACTCGCGTTCCTGCTGCCGGTGTTCCTGGTCGGCCTCAACGTCGCTCACGTTCTTCCTGCCCGAATCATGCTCAAGGGCTGGCGGGTGGCCGTCCTGCTCATCTTCGTGTTCGCGGCAATGATGACCCCCACCCCTGACGCATGGACGATGCTGGTTCTGGCGATGCCCATGGTCGGCCTCTACTTCGCTGCAGTGGGGGTCGCCGCCCTCCTGGACCGTCGGCGTGCGCGTAAGCAACCCAAGTGGGCGGATGTTGCTGATGACGAGGCCAGCCCGCTTGACGACGAGGCTGGCCCGCTTGATGCGGCAGCCAGCTCGCTTGATGACGAAGCCAGCCCCCTCTAGCCCGCGGACGTGACCAAGCGCATCGGGTTGGTCATCAATCCCACTTCGGGCAAGGGCCAGGGCGCCCAGATCGGCGCCGAGGTGGCGGGGCGACTTCAGGCACAGGGTCACGAGGTGATCGACCTGTCTGGCGATACCGCTGACGCATCCCGTGAGCTCGCAGGGGACGCGGTCACCTCGGGGCTGGACGTCCTGGCGGTCCTGGGGGGTGATGGCATGGTCAACCTCGGCGTCAACCTCTGCGCGGGCACGGCGACAGCACTGGCCATCGTCCCGGCCGGGACGGGAAACGACATCGCCCGCGCACTGGGCCTGCCCCTGAAGGATCCTCTGGCGGCCGCGAGGGTGATCTCGAGTGGGACCGTTCGCACCATCGACGCCGGTCGACATACCGACGCAGACGGCAGCTCGCGATGGTTCGCCGGTGTTCTGGGCGCAGGATTCGACTCAGTGGTCAACGAGCGCGCCAACACCTGGGCCTGGCCGCGCGGTCGAATGCGGTACAACCTGGCCATTGCCCGCGAACTGCCAGTCTTCAAGCCGATTCCGTACGTCATTGAGGTCGACGGCGTCCGACACAGGACCCGGGCCATGCTGGTCGCGGTGGCCAACGGTCCGTCATATGGCGGCGGCATGATGGTCTGCCCGGACGCAAGCTTCGAGGACGGGATGTTCGACGTCCTGGTCGTTCATGAGATCTCCATCATCGAGTTTCTCAAGGTCTTTCCCAAAGTCTTCAGCGGCACGCACATCGGGCACCCGGCGGTGGAGATCCTGCGCGGCAAAGAGGTCCGGCTCGAGGCCGCCGACATCGTCAGCTATGCCGACGGAGAACGCTTCGCTACTCTCCCGATGACCTGCCAGAACGTGCCCGGCGCGCTCAATGTCCTCGTCTCCGCTCCCTGACGTAGCCTGAGCGCCATGGCCACCTCACCGAGCGCCGCCCAACCCCAGATCGATGCGTTTGCCGGGGGTTTGCCCTTTCCGCTCGACGACTTCCAGGTGCGGGCGTGCCAGGCCGTTGGTTCGGGCCAGGGTGTCCTGGTGGCCGCGCCTACCGGTGCCGGGAAGACCATCGTCGGCGAGTTTGCGGTATTCCTGGCGCTGGCCAGTGGGCGCAAGGCGTTCTACACCACGCCGATCAAGGCCCTTTCGAACCAGAAGTATGCCGATCTTGTGCGCCGCCACGGCATCGACAAGGTCGGACTGCTCACCGGCGACTCCTCGATCAACGGTGAAGCACCTGTCGTCGTGATGACCACTGAGGTACTCCGCAACATGATGTATGCCGGGTCGGCCACCTTGCGCGGCCTCGGGTTCGTGGTCATGGACGAGGTGCACTATCTCGCCGATCGATTCCGCGGGGCGGTCTGGGAGGAAGTGATCATCCACCTTCCCGCGGACGTGCAGGTGATCTCCTTGTCAGCGACCGTCAGCAACGCTGAGGAGTTTGGTGCATGGCTCGGTGAGGTTCGTGGCAACACCGAGGTCATCGTCGAGGAGCATCGACCGGTGCCGTTGTGGCAGCACATGATGGTCGGCCAGGGCTTGTATGACCTGTTCGCCCAGGAGAAGTCCTCGGACATACCGGCGGAGGCCCAGACACGGGTCAACCCCGAGCTGTTGGAACGCATCCGCGAAGGCGACAGGTCCAGTCAGCACGGCGGTTTCGAACGCGCGGGCAGCAGCGGCGCCGAGGGACGTGGTCGCCGGGGCGGCCCGCCCAAAGGGCGCAGTCGCCGTAACGCCGGAGGCGGCGCCGGGGGCGGCCAGGATCACCAGAGGGGGCCTGGGCCGTCGGGGCAAGGCGGGCGTTTCGGCGGGGGGCCGAGCCGTTCGCAGGTGATCGAACGTCTCGACCGCGACGGACTGCTCCCGGCAATCACCTTCATCTTCAGTCGTGTCGGTTGCACGTCGGCCGTCAGCCAGCTGCTGACCAACGGGGTGCGGCTGATACCGCCGGCTGAGGGCGAGCAGATCCGCCGCACGGTCGAGGAACGGATCCGGGGCCTGGCTGACGAGGATCTCGGCGTGTTGGGCTACTGGGACTTCGTCGAAGGTCTGACCCGAGGGTTCGCGGCCCACCATGCCGGCATGCTGCCGACCTTCAGGGAGATTGTCGAAGAGCTCTTCACGGCGGGCCGGATCCGTGCGGTGTTCGCCACGGAGACGCTGGCACTGGGCATCAATATGCCGGCACGATCCGTCGTGCTGGAGCGGCTGGTCAAGTTCAACGGCGAGACCCACGCCGATATCACCCCGGCGGAGTACACACAGCTGACCGGTCGGGCGGGGCGGCGAGGCATCGACATCGAGGGTCACGCAGTCGTCCTCTACAACCGGGGTCTGGACCCCCTTGCGGTCGGAGGTCTGGCATCGACGCGTACCTATCCGCTGCGATCGAGCTTTCATCCGACCTACAACATGGCCGTCAACCTCGTCGGTCAGGTTGGGCGCGATGCGGCCCGCGACATCCTGGAGACCTCTTTTGCCCAGTTCCAGGCTGACCGCGCAGTCGTAGGAATGGCAGTGACCGTCAAGCGCAACGAGGAGGCGCTGGCTGGTTATGCCAAGTCGATGACCTGCCATCTTGGCGACTTCACGGCATATGCCGGGCTGCGCAACGAGATTCGTGACATCGAGAAGGACGCCGCCAAGGCTCGATCGGCGAGTCGACGGGCAGAGGCAGCGATCAGCCTCGAGAAGCTCCGACCCGGTGATGTCATCAAGATCCCGGGGGGTCGGCGCTCGGACTACGCGATCGTCATACAGGCCAACGGGGGCGGGAAGAAGGAGGGTGCCTCGCCAACTGTGTTGACCTCCGACGCCAGGGTGCGGCGGCTCACCCTCGTCGACGTCCCGACCCCCGTCGACCCCGTCATGAGCTTGCGGGTGCCCAAGCATTTCAACGCGCGAAATGCGAAGTCCCGCAAGGATCTTGCGGCAACGATGCGTATCAAGGTGCCCCACGAGGCGTCAGCTCCACGGCGAGCTTCCGGTGGTGACTCCGGGCCGGGGGAGCGGGTTACCGAGCTGCGTCGGCAGATGCGGGCCCACCCCTGCCATGGGTGCCCGGAGCGTGAGGACCACGCCCGCTGGGCCGAACGCTGGTGGCGGTTGCGCCGGGAGACGGACGCTGTCGCACGCACTGTCGAGGGCAGGACGAGCTCGGTGGCGCGTACCTTCGAGCGCATCTGCGAGCTGTTGGTCGGGCTGGGGTATCTCAGTGAGGGCGCCCTGGCAGTGACCGCACAGGGCGACACCCTCAAACGTCTCTACACCGAGAAGGACCTGTTGACCGCCGAGTGCCTGCGACTGGGGATCTGGAAGCGCCTTGACGCCCCTAGCCTGGCGGCGATCGTCTCCACGCTGGTCTACGAACCGCGAGGGAGTGACGGGGAGGTCTCGCCCCGGATGCCCAATGACGACGTCAGGGAGGCGTTCGACGCCATGGTGGGAAGGTGGAGCCAGCTCGAGGACAGCGAGCGTGCGCACACGCTGCCCACGACCACCGCTCCCGATGCGGGGATGGCCTGGATGATGCACCGTTGGGCCGCCGGTCAGCGCCTCGAGGTCGTTCTTCGCGACAGCGAGATCGCTGCCGGTGACTTCGTGCGCCGCTGCAAGCAAGTCGTCGATCTGCTTGGCCAGATAGGTGACTCGGCTCCAGAACCGGCCCTTTCGGTGACCGCCAGACGCGCCATGGATGCCGTGATGCGCGGAGTCGTGGCCGCAGACCGCCTTGACTGACCCGCCACGACGGCAGCTGCCGCTCCCGCCTCAGGCGGTGTTGCCGTCAGCCGGCCTCACGTCAGCCGGCGTCGCCGAGCCCGAAGGCGCTCAGCACCCGGTTGATGGGAGAGGTGAGGCCGTAGCCCGAGGCCAGGGATGAGAGCAGGGTGAGGTCGGCAACCTGGCGGGGGAGCGTGGCATCGAACTCTGGCACAGGAGCGTCCAGAGCCACCTGGACAACGGTGGGCGCCACGTCCAGATACGCGGAAGCCGCCTCCAGCCTGGCGCGCTGCGCGCCCTTGATCTGGGGGTCACCGTCGGCGAGGGCGCGGCGAAGGCTGGCCAGATCGCCATACCTGTTGATCAACGCAGCGGCCGTCTTCTCACCGATTCCTGCCACACCAGGCAGTCCGTCGCTGGTGTCGCCGCGCAACGTCGCCATGTCGGCGTAGGCCTGTCCCGTGCCGATCGAGTACTTGGTCTGCAGGAACTCCTGGGTGACGATGTCCGGGTCTCGTACCCCACCTCGGGCGGTGTACAGGATCCTGACGCCAGCCTCGTCGTCCACCAGCTGGAACAGGTCGCGGTCGCCAGTCACGACGTCGACCATCTGTTGACCGCGCGCACGATGGGTCAGGGTGCCGATGACGTCGTCCGCCTCGTACCCGTCGCTGCCGATGCGCGCAACCCCTAACGCCCGCAACGCATCCACGATCAATGGCACTTGGGGCGTGAGGTCTTCGGGGCTCTCCTCCTGGACCTCACTGCCCTCACTGAGACGATGCGTCTTGTAGGTCGGGATGGCGTTGACCCGAAACGCCGGGCGCCAGTCGTTGTCCCAGCAGGCGACCAGGTGGGTCGGTCGATGGGTGACGACCAACGACGCGACCATGTCCAGAAATCCGCGGATCGCGTTCGTTGGCGGCTCTTCCGGGCTTCGCCGCTGGTCCGGAACCCCGTAGAAAGCACGAAAGTACAAGGAGGCCGAGTCGAGCAGCATCAGGCGCTGGGTCATGGCGCCATCGTGTCATTAGAGCACCGTGCCGTCGGCGGAAACTGGAATGTCAGTAGCCTTTGCGCCATGGAGGAACTGGATCGCCGGATCATCGGGTTGTTGTCGCAGGACGGTCGGATGAGCTTCACCGATCTCGGAAAGGTCACCGGGCTGTCGACCTCGGCGGTCCACCAGCGGGTTCGCAAGCTCGAGGACAAGGGTGTGATCCAGGGCTATCGCGCGGTGATCGATCATGACGCGATGGGTATGCCGCTGCTCGCCTTCATCTCGGTGACGCCCCTGGACCCGTCAGCGCCGGACGATGTGCCCGACCGGTTACGCGACATCGCGGACATCGAAGCCTGCCACTCGGTCGCTGGGGAGGAGAGCTACATCCTCAAGGCGAGGGTGTCCACGCCGGGAGACCTCGAGGACCTGCTGGCCCGGGTGCGATCAGGTGCCAACGTCTCGACCCGCACCACAGTCGTGCTGTCGACCCCTTGGGAAGAGCGACCCCACCCCGTTGACTGAGACGGACCTCGATCACCAGCGCCAAGACCTCGCCCCCAAACACAACACCTGGCCCTAAGGGGTCGAGACCTCCTCGAAGTGCTCCACGGTTGGCGCTGGGTCGTAGAAGTGGTGAAGCAGCTCCTTCCATCGTCCAAACTGCGCAGACCGGCGAAACCCTTCGACGTGATCCTCCAGTCGCTCCCACTCCACCAGCAGCAGGTACGTGCCCGGCCGCTCGATGCACCGGCTCAATGACACCTTCCTGAACCCCGGCATCGCCGAGATAAGCGGTCTGGCCTCGGCGAAGGCGGCTTCGAAGTCGAGCTCGTGCCCAGGTTGGATGGAAAGCTGTGCGTGTTCAAGGATCATGGGTGCATCCTTCCTCAGGCAGCGTGCGGGGGACAGCCTGCGCGACTCCACCAGGCTGGCTACGCCCTCCGCCCATACCGCTTACCGACTCGCCAGGGATCGGCTAGCGTCTGAGGTCTGCTCGCAACGAACGGGGGCAAGGTGCTGGACTCGAAGTGGTACCGACAGAAGAAGCTCATCGTCGCCTTCGCCATCTGTATTGCTGCGTCCTTGGGCGCGGCTGACCGTGCCTCCAACGCTGCTCCTGACTACCTCCAGCCGGGCGCCGTCAACGACAGGTGTGACCAGCCGCAGCCGCAGCGGACCGGAGGCTGGACCTGCTATGGACCTCTTCCGGTCCGGCTCCACGTTCATCGCTGAGGGACCTAAGCCGTGAGCCGCACCCACCCGCCTGCGCCGCGCACAGCAAGTCTGGCACGATGCGAGCATGGGGATCTCCGAGAAGCTGCTGTCCGACGGTGAGCACGTGGTCCTGCGCCTGCGAACCCACCCCAAGGCGCTGATCGGGCCCGTCGCACTGCTGATCCTGGTGTTGGCCGCCGTCATCACCACGGCGTTGCTGGCGCCCCATAACTCCGTTGCGGGGCTCGGCGCCGCCGTGGTGGCCACCCTGGTGGTGATCATCTGGGTGCTCATCCCGTTCCTGCGCTGGATGACCTCGACCTACACAGTCACCAACCGGCGGCTGATCACGCGTAGAGGGATCCTGAATCGCTCCGGACGTGACATCCCGCTGTTCCGCATCAACGACGTGTCCTACGAGAAGGACATCATCGACCGGTTGCTTGGCTGCGGCACCCTGATCATCTCCGACGCCTCCGAAAACGCCGGGCTGGTCCTGCCTGACATTCCCAAGGTGGAACAGGTGCATCTTCAGATCTCGAACCTGCTCTTCGCCACGAACACCGGCACCGAGGACGACGGCAGCCAACCTGGCTGACGCCGGCAAGCTCCCGGATGCCGGATGGCTCACCCCCGTTGGCTGGTTGATATCACCACGAGCGCTCCCGCAGGCGCCAACGGTGAAACGAACCAGCTAACGGCTGGGGCCGATCGGACGCCCTCTCCTCAGACGAGCTGGGCGAACGAGGCCTCGCGGCTTGCCGCGGCCTTGGCCTCAGCGGCGGCGTGGGCCTTGTCGACCTCTCCATGCTCGCGCCACCAGTTCTGACCAGCCTCGGGGAGGGTGTAGATCGGGTCGTAGTAGGCGAACTCGCGCGAGAGGGCTTCAGTGTCCTCGGTCTCGATCGAGGTCCGGTAGTTCTTGCGCCAGAACGACATTCCGCGCTCGGTGTCGTAAGAGTCGACCTGGTGGACCCACCGCTTGCCGACGAACGGAACGTCGCACACCACTCGTGGCGTGGCAAAACCGGGCAGGTAGCCCATGATGTCGTGCTGGAGCCGCTGGGCCTCCGCCAGGGAGAGCCGCCAGTGCTCGGCGAACGGGATCATGTCGCACATGTAGAAGTAGTA
>JBDTYK010000028.1:0-17374 GCA_040005715.1 Actinomycetota bacterium
GGGATGGGTCGACGCGGTCGTCGGCGGCGGCGGGCTGATACAGCTCCCGGCGCTGTTGCTGGGGTTCCCACAGGCCGCACCCGTCCAGATTCTGGCGACCAACAAGCTCGGCTCGATCTGCGGTACCTCAGTGAGCGCAGTGACCTACTACCGCCGTGTCAAGCCCGACCCCAAGACCGTGATTCCCTTGGCACTGCTGGCTTTTGGCGGTTCGCTGATCGGGGCCATACTCGCTTCACACATCCCCAAGGCTGCTTTCGACCCGATCATCCTGGTCGTGCTGATCGGGGTCGGGACCTACACGCTGCTCAACCCGAAGATGGGCCTGGAGACCAAGCTGCGCTTCTCGGGCCGACGCCACGTGTTTGCAGCGACCGTCATCGGCTTCCTGGTCGGCATGTACGACGGTGCGCTCGGTCCCGGAACGGGGTCCTTCTTCGTGTTCGCCCTTGTCGGCCTGCTCGGATACGCCTTCCTGGGGGCCAGCGCCAAGGCCAAGATCGCCAACTTCGCCACCAACCTGGCGGCCCTGGCCATCTTCATACCGGCCGGCGCGGTGATGTGGAAGGTCGGGCTGCTCATGGGTCTGGCAAACCTGACCGGGGGGTATGTCGGCGCCCGCACGGCCATGGCCTGGGGCGCGGGTTTCGTCCGGGTCGTGTTCGTCGTTGTTGTGGGTGGTTTCATCCTCAAGATCGGCCTGGACGTCATCGGCCAGCTCAGCTGAGCAGCTTCGCGCGATCGCGGCACGCGAGTCTGAAGAATGGCGAAGGGTCGTGGCTGCTCAGGCAGCCACAATCCTCCGAGTTGATCTCGGCAGCGGAGTCAATACCGCGCCAGCGCTGACTCCAGCTCGTCGAGGGTCGTGACGGGGAGGTCACAGACGAAGCCACGGCATACGTATGCGGCTGGGCCACCATCGACCAGGGGCCGGTTGGCGAGCAGGGGGATCCCCGGCGTATCGGGCGATCCGCTTGCGATGACGAGCCCCGGGGAGGTGCTGGCTCGCACGACCCGGACCATCGCCTCTGCCGGTGGCCTGTCACCGACGACCGCCACCTGCCGTGGTCCGGTTGCCATCGCCTCGGCCACCGCAAGGGTCCAACCCGCGAAACGCGGGTCACGGGAGGCGAGTCGGGCGGAGGCTGAGACAGCAGCGTCGGCAGCCTCCCGATGGCGCGGGGACCCGGTGAGTGCCGAATAGGTGAGCAGGGCGCCGCCAATGGCTGCCTGGCCGGACGGCTCGACGCCCTCAGCGGCGCTGCGCGGTCTGGTGAATAGTTGCTCCGCGTCATCTGCCGTGTCGAAGAAACCGCCCTGCGCGTAGGCGAAGTGGGCCATTGCGGTGTCAAGCAGAGCACCTGCCGCGGTCAGCCACTTCGGTGACATGGTGGCCTGGTGCAGCGCGAGCAGGCCTTCGGCCAGGTTGCCGTAGTCGTCGGCTACTCCCATGGCGGCACCCACCACACCCTGGCGTGATGCCCGGCGAAGCCTGCCGTCGACCAGATGCAGGTCAAGCAGATGGTGCGCACACCGTTTCGCGGCGTGCAGGTAGGTCGGGTCCTCCAACAGGACCCCCGCCTCGCTGAGAGCAGCGATGGCCAGCCCGTTCCAGCTGGTGACCACCTTGTCGTCCCTTGCCGGCTGGGGCCGAAGGTTGCGCGCGGCGAGCAGCCGCCCGCGGATACGGTCCCACCACTGGACATCGTCTGGCTCCTTGCGAAGCTGCAGTGTCGACAGGCCATCTTCGAAAGTCCCGGTGCTGGTCACCTCGAGCAGGGTCGCGGCCCGTCGTCCGTCCTCCTCGCCGAGCACGTCGACGAGTTGCTGGGGGTTCCAGGCATACGTCAGACCCTCGACCCCTGCGGCGTCGGCGTCCAGAGCCGATGCGAAACCGCCCTGGGCGGTGCCCAGGTCTCTCATCAGGAAGTCCGCCGTCTGAACGGAGACGCGTTTCGCGAGAGCCGAACCCGTAGCGCGCCAGAGGTGGAGGTAGACGCGGAGCAGCTGGGCGTTGTCGTAGAGCATCTTCTCGAAGTGGGGCACGACCCAGCCTGCGTCCACCGAGTAGCGCGAAAAGCCCCCCGCCAGCTGGTCGTACATCCCCCCGCGGACCATCGCCTCACAGGTGTGCGACGCCATCCCAAGTGCACGCTCGGACCCGGTTCGCGCCATGTGACGAAGGAGGAACTCAAGAACCATCGAGGGCGGGAACTTCGGGGCTCCGCCGAAACCACCGTTCTGCCAGTCGTATCCGCCGGCCAGCAGCCCCTGAGCCCGCTCCAGCTCGGCCGGACCCATTGACTCCGCCGCTTCCATCGTGGTTGCGCTGCTCAGGACCTCGACGACGTGCGAGCCGCTCGCCAGGACCTCTTCCCGCCGACTTGTCCACGCCTCGGTGACACCTGAGAGCAGCTGGAGGAAGGAGGGCCTGGGCAGATACGTGCCGCAGAAGAAGGGTTCGCCTGCGGGCGTGAGAATGCAGGTCATCGGCCAGCCGCCTTGTCCGGTCATGGCTGTGGTGGCCGACATGTAGATCGCGTCGATATCGGGACGCTCCTCCCGGTCGACCTTGATGGCCACAAAGCCGTCGTTCAGGACTGCAGCCACCTCCTGGTCCTCGAAGGACTCGTGCGCCATCACGTGACACCAGTGACAGGCTGCATATCCGACGGACAACAAGATGGGTTTACTGAGACGCTCCGCCTCGGCCAGGGCCTCCGGTCCCCACTGCCACCAGTCGACCGGATTGTCTTTGTGCTGAAGGAGGTACGGGCTCGTAGAGCTGGCAAGTCGGTTCGCCATCCGGTCGCCTTTCTCGTTGGTCAGTGCAGAATGTCGACGTCGTGACGCGCCTGCGATCCGTTCAGTTTGCCGCGAAAAGGATAGCCATGTAACCGGCGACCGGCGGCGAGTAGATGCCCAGGGTCCCTACGGTCGTCCGGGCGGTGACCTCCGGACAGGTGAGGTTGTAGTCGCGCACGTCATCGGTCCACTGGGTGAGCCACGGCCGGTAGCCGGCAAAGCTTGCTTCAGCGCAGGTGGTTCGGGCCACATCGCGTCCCCTGTGCCCCACGGGTACCCAGGTGGGCACCCCCGCCAGAACCCGGCCGCCGGTGATGGCTTTCCATGCCTTGTCGTAGGAGTAGATGCCGGCCCTTATGCCGGTCGCCGCGTAGCGATCGATGACGCCGTCGATCACCGCGTTGTTGTTGACGGTGCTGGCCGACCAGGGCGACGGTGTTCTGGGCTCGACATCTACCCACACCGTGGGTGACTGCAGTCCCACCCGGGCCATGGTCGACAGGTTGAAGTCAGCCTGGGCGGCACCCACACGTCCCAACCGCTCAGAGAGGGTTCCGACGCCGCCATAACGGGTCAGCTCTGCGGGGGTGGGGTACGTCGTGATGGCGTACGCACCGGTCCACAGGTGCCGGGCCTTGACCGACAGCACCTGGTGCGCCAGGCACGGGTTGGCTCGCAAGGACCCCCCGTCGGTCAGGCCCAGGACGACAAACGACGCGCCGGCCATGGGACCGGGCAGGCCATAGCCGCCGCCGCCCTTGGGGCACTGCGGCCAGGAGATGTCATTACCGTAAGCACGGGCCTCGGCGGGGGGTGCCGGGGGAAGGCCGGCAGTCGCGGCGATGATCGATGGCCGAGAACCTGAGGAGGCCGAGGCACAGAGGGCCACAACCAGGGCGGCGGCGATGGTGGCCAGGCGCAACGTGGACTACCTTCCTGCCGTTGGTCATCAGGGTGGCACGGAGCCGACCGGTCCTCGGGCCACCGACTCGATGATGTCAGCACCTTGGCGCAGACCGTCTCGATCTCGGACTCGCTCGCCGATCCCGCTCAGTCGTTGGCCCAGACCGGGATCCAGGACAGTCGCGAGCGCGCGGTCCATGTCCTGGCGGGTGAAGGAGTACGTCGCGAGACGAACGCCCAGGCCGAGCTCGTGCATGCGCTGTGCGTTGTCGTACTGGTCCCAGAACAGCGGCAGCAGGATCATCGGCTTGCCGAAGTGAATCGACTCGGTGGTCGTGTTGTTGCCCCCATGGGTGATCACGACGTCAACCTGCGGGATCAGCGTTGTCTGCGGCAGGAACTCGGCCCCCACCATGTTGTCGGCCAGGCCGTACTCGAGATGCTGGGGCCCCTTGCTCACGACGTAGCGGTGCGGGGTTTCCCCGAGGACATCGACCAGTCGCCGCATGAGGTCCACGTCCGCGCTGCCGAGAGATCCAAGCGAGAGGTAGATGAGGGCGCTCTCCGGGGGGCGTTCGAGAAACTCGGCAGGCAGCTCAAACATCTGCTCGGTCTCACGGACGCTGGAGTCCAGGCGGTGCCATGCCGGTCCGAGCGGGCGGTGCCGCGGGTAGTCGGCCTCTTCGGGAAACACGTAGAGGTTCGCCTGCTCCGAGGTATGGACAAACTCGAGGTCCGGAAGTGGGGGAGCACCCCTCTCCACCACCCAGGCGTTGAACGCCTCCCATATGCCGCGATGGGTCCGGTCATACTCGGCGCGAAAGGACGACCACTGGCTGCTGTCATCGGCGGGAAGACCGGAGTACGCCGGGGGGATGCCCACGTCTGGGACCTCCAGGGGGTTGCAGGACATGATCCGCACGTAGGGGACACCTGCCGCGAGCAGCGCCGGAAAGGCGACGACGTTGTCCTCCACGATGACGTCCGGCCGGACCCTTTCGAGGATCGCCCTCAGCTGGGGCTCGCAGTAGTGAGCGCCGTCGATGAGCGCCTCCCATGTGGGCCGGATGAAGGTCTCCAGCTGCTCGACCGTTGGCTTGCGGAACTCGGGGGCTGTGTCCCGGATGAAGTTCTTCCAGAACTGCCCGGCGTCCTGTTCTTCGCCAGCCGCCTCGCCGACATCAGCCGGTGGCGTCAGGTCGACCAGATCCTCCTCGAAGCCGAGTGCCGCGAGCCTGCCCTTCCAGGAGGCCTCGGCGGCAAAGACCACACGATGACCTCGGCGCCGCAGGACATCACCAAGGCCGATGCAGTGGTTCGTCGGTCCGTAGGCGGACTCGGGCATGAACAGAATCGTGAGCTGGCGGGTCGCCATGAATCTCCTGTTCCTCAAGCGTGGGCCACCTCAGCCAGCCAGCCCAGGATCGGGGCCAGCACGGCCGAGTAGGCGTCCAGCGTGTGGCCCAGCCCTTTGACCACATAAGGCTGTATGCCGGGTATGTCTCGCACTCGCCCCAGAAACTGCAACGACTGGGGGCGCGACTGTGGGTCCTGTTGCGAGGTCATGACGAGCAGGTGGAGCGACCGCGGCGGCCGGTTCTGGATCAGCCACGTCGGGGAGCTGTCATGTGCAAGGGTCTGGTCTTGGGTGAGCAGCTGGGCCAGGTTGCCTGTCGTCGAGTCGGGCTCGGGGTTGAAGTAACCCTCGACCGAAGCCGCCGCGCCGAATCGCTCCGGCGAACGCAGGTGAAGCAACGCCGCGCAGTAGCCGCCGGTTGACCAGCCCATGACGCTCCACCTCCGGCCGTCGTTGGTCACCCGAAATCTTGAGGTGACCCAGTTCCTGACATCTTGGTTGAGCCACGTGAAGGCCTGGAAGGAGCCGGGGTAGTCGGTGCACTCGGTGTCCAGAGGCCGCGCGACGTTGAGCTCTGGGAAGACCGCGACGAAGGGCGCCACCCGGCCGCTACGGATCTCTTCACTGGCCACCGTGGCGAAGTCGAGCCGCTGGATGACATCTGCAGTCCGTACGTCAGCTCCGCCGAGGACCATGACGACGGGGAAACGGGTTTGGTCATACCGATGGTCGCTGTACTGCGGCGGCAACCAGGCGACCACTGCCTTGGTGATGCCGGATCGGACGCCCTTGAGGGTGACTTGACTGTAGCTGCCGGTATCGCTGGCCGGTTCGGACACACCCGGGAGGAGTCGATGCGGGGAGGTCTGGCCGTTCAGTCCGATGCGGGTCCTATTCACCACCACTGGCAATGCCGCGCCGGTCCCGAACAATGACGCCCAGGACGGGTAGAAGCCATAGTTGCGGTTGACGTCGACGGCGACCGCGACGACGGCCGCACCCTGCCCGAACAGCGCACAGACCAGAACCGCGGGGATGGCCCAGCGGGAGCTTCGAGGCGCTCGCCGCCACAGGGCGACCAGCGCTGCAGGAATGCTGACGGCCACGACGATGCAGACGACCAGGAATCGCAGCGACGTGAGAGGCAAGGCAGGTCTCCCAGGTTGTCAAGGGCGCCGGCAGCGGTCACGGCCGGCTTCTGCACGGTCCAACGCTCAACGATGGCCCAACCGTGCCGGGGTGGATGTGAAGGCGCCGACCCCGCCGCTATCGAGGTGACGTCAAGCCAGGAAAGGCAGCAGGTGCAACGCCCCAACGCGACGAGATGGACTCGCTCTCAGCTAGCCGGCGTACGACAGCGCAAAGGGTGTCGGAGTCACCCACTGCTGGCTCCAGGGCAGCGGCCTGGGCGCTGAGCAGTGTCTTGATCAGGTGCATCGCGAGGCGCCGGGCGCTGTTCGCGTCCAGGACGGAGAAGGGCAACCTGTAGCCCAGGGGGGGCGGGGGGGCCGAAGGCCCGACCAGGCTCTCCAGCTCGGAGGCCTCGGAGCGCACAGCGGCCAACGTTGACACGGCCAGTGCCATACCTCGGCTGTCCATCTGTGCGGCCACGACCTCGAACCCATAGACCGCGGCGCGGGTGGCCTCGAGCAGTGGAACCCCGGCGCCGCCGTTCGGGCCCGAAGAGGGAACCCGCACGACCGTGCCGCCGAGCAATGTCACCGCTGCCACCCGCTGAGCCAGCAGTGAGCCGATCAGGGCGACGCGGGCAGTCGAAAGGTCGGCCAGCGCCACGTCCCCCAGGGAGCCGCTCTCGGCGGCGGACAGGACGCCAAGGGGTAGCACCGGGGGGTGGAGCGTACGGGGGAACAGCACTGAGGTCGCTGACGAGCCGAGCAGTGCCTGCGCCACGCCTCCCTGTCGCAACGAGCTCTCAATGACCGCCGCCTGGGTGTGGTGGACCAGTGCGAGCTGACCGGCGATCGAGGCGGGCCCGTCAGAGACGGCGTTGGCCAGCGACTCCAGCGACCTCGTCTCCTCCAGCACGGTCAACAGCGCGCTCTCGTCCTTGATCCGCCTTCGCACGGCGACCGCAGGGATGCTCGGTTTGCCGCCCTCGAGCTGCACCCGGCATCCGGACACCGCGGTAACCGACCCCGCCGCAAGTGCGATCAACACAGCCCTGCGGGACCAGGGGTGCGGCATACCGTCGTTCGCGGACATGGGCTCGATGATGACAGACTGGTGTCGACGACCACCGCGGGCAACAGGCGCGCGAGGTGGCGGCATTCGAGAAGAGCAGGAAAGCGGAGGCGGCAGGTGAGCAGTCAGGAACGAATTCGCAAAGTCCTGCTCGACCTCCAGGGCACTGCCGGGTCTACGGGCCCTCTGGGGGAGCTCGGCCTGGTTGTCGAGGACGTGACGGTGACCCCTGTGGGCAAGCGCCGGCTGGTCCGCGCCTGGCTGGACCGTGATCTCTCCGGCCTGGACCCTGACGACCAGTCCAGCCCGATCGACCCGCTCTCCCTTGATGAGGTCGCCGAGGCCACCCGCGTCATCAGCGCCGCAATGGACGCCTCTGACGCCATGGGTGAGGAGCCGTACGTTCTTGAGGTCGGCTCGCCCGGCGTCGACCGTCCGCTCACGACACCCGCCCACTTCCGCCGCAACGTGACCAGGCTCGCCGAGATCTCGCGGCATACAGGCGAGCCGATCCTCGGCCGGCTGGTCGGCGCAGGACCGACTCACACAACGGTGCTCGTGGCCGCGACCAAGCAGGCGCCAGGAGCAGAGCTCGTTGTTGCCTACTCGGACATCTTGCGAGCGCAGGTGCAGGTCGAGTTTGCCCGCCCCACCACGCAGGAGGACAGCTGATGGATATCGATCTGGGAGCACTGAAGAGCCTCGAGCGTGAGCGTGACCTGTCGCTGAACATCATCATTCCGGCGATCGAGCAGGCCATGTTGATGGCCTACCACCGTACCGAAGGCGCACGTCGCCTCGCCCGCGTGGAGCTCGACCGCAAGACCGGTCATGTGACGGTCTGGGCCCGTGAGGATGGGGTCACCGACCCCGACACTGACGAGCGTTCTGACCCTGGTCCCGAGTTCGACGACACACCGGCCGGCTTCGGGCGGATAGCGGCCTCGACGGCCCGTCAGGTCATCGTGCAGCGTCTGCGGGACCTTGAGGACGAGGCCATCATGGGCGACTTCCATGGCCGCGAGGGCGACATCATCACGGGTGTCATCCAGCAGAGCAGCGATCCGCGCTACGTCATGGTCGATCTTGGGGCCATCGAGGGGTCGCTGCCCCTGGCCGAGCAGGTTCCGGGGGAGAAGTACGTCCACGGCGAGCGGCTGAGGTGTTTCGTGGTCAGCGTCAAGCGCGGCCAGCGCGGTCCCCAGATCAGCCTGTCGCGCAGTCACCCCAACCTGGTGCGCAAGCTGTTCGCCCTCGAGATCCCGGAAGTTGCCGACGGTACTGTCGAGATCGCGGCCATTGCGCGCGAGGCGGGGCACCGAACCAAGGTGGCCGTTCACTCGAACATCCCCGGGGTCAACGCCAAGGGCGCCTGCATCGGTCCCATGGGGGCCCGGGTGCGCGCCATCATGACCGAGCTGCACGGCGAGAAGATCGACATCGTGGACTTCTCCGAAGACCCACGGGCCTTCGTGGCAGCGGCGCTCTCGCCCTCAAGGGTCAACTCGGTGGACATCGTCGACCCCAACCTGCGTTCGGTTCGGGTGGTCGTTCCCGACTACCAGCTTTCCCTGGCCATCGGCAAGGAGGGCCAGAACGCCCGCCTGGCTGCCAAGCTGACCGGCTGGCGGATCGACATCCGGTCGGACACCGCGCCTGCTGGTGCGGAGGATGAGCACTAGGCGGTAGACTGGTGGAGATCGATCGGTTGCGACGGATCCGTCAGCGGCAAACCCATGGCATGACAAGAACGTGTGTGGGCTGCCGTCGTCGCGATGTTCGATCCGCATTGCTGCGAGTTGTCGCGGAGCGGGGCGACGCCGGTGAGCACATCGCCGGGGTCATCGTCGATCAGCGACTCCGGTTGGCCGGGCGTGGAGCCTGGTTGCACCCGACACCGGAATGTCTCGAGCTCGCCGTGCGGCTCAAAGCGTTCGGGCGGGCCTTGCGAGTCAGGGCCCTTCTCGATGCGGCGGCCGTGGCGGCGTACATCGAGGCACGTGAGCAGTCCGTCGTCCTGATGATTCCTGAATCCGAAAGCGGGTTTGACGCTGATGAGCACCCGATGAGTACTCACTCATGAGCAACACCCAGCACTAAAGACGGCCCGTGCTTCATCTCGATTTGTCCGGGCCATAGACAGAGGAGAAACGTGGCTAAGGTCCGGGTCTACGAGCTCGCAAAAGAGCTTGGAGTCGAGAGCAAGATTCTGCTCAACCATTTGAAGGAAAGCGGCGAGTTCGTCCGGTCGGCATCGTCGACCATCGAGCCGCCGGTCGTCCGCAAGATTCGCGAGACGTTCCCCGTCCAGAGCTCCGCCGCTGGTGACTCCGCCGCGGATGGCAAGGACAGCGCAAAGAAGCCGGGCGCCAAGAAGTCGGCTGTCCCGGTCGTGCAGGAGGCAGCCCCGGCTGCCCCCGTCGCCCCCATCGCCCCCGTCGCCGTCGCGCCCAGCGTCCAGGCTCCCGCCGCAGCCGTGGTGAGCCCGCCGCCGTCTCCGGCCCGCGTGGCTGCTCCGACGCCAGGTCCCAGATCGCCGTCTCCGGCTCGCCCGGCCGTCGGGACGCCGTTCACCGAGACCCCCCAGGCGCCTGCCGCCCGGGAGGGCGTCGCCGCAGACGCTGCTCGCCCCGCACCTCGCCCCGGAGCGCCCCGACCGGGCAACAACCCCTTCGCGCCCAGCCAGGGCATGCGGAGCGGGCGCGAGGTCCGCGAGCCCCACGAGACCCGCGAGACACCTCCGGCCGCCGCCCGGCCGGGCAACAACCCCTTCGCGCCGAGCCAGGGCATGCCCCGTCCCCAGGGCGGCCGACCTGCTCCCGCAGGGGCGGGTGGTCCCCGCCCCGGTGCTCCGCGTCCAAACCCCGGCATGATGCCTGATCGTTCAACGGTCGGGCGCCCTGGTGAGCGTCCTGCCCGTGGTGGCGCTCCCGGTCGCCCAGGAGGCGGCGGCGGTTTCGCCGGTCGCCCAGGAGGCGGTGGCGCTCCCGGTGGTGGCGGCGGTTTCGCCGGCCGTCCAGGTGGCGGTGGCGGCGGACGTCCGGGTGGGCCCGGCGGACGCGGCGGCACCCAGGGTGCCTTCGGTCGCGGTGGCGGGCGTCCCGTTCGCGGACGCAAGTCCAAGCGCGCGAAGCGTCAGGAGTTCGAGCAGATGCAGGCCCCGTCGCTCGGTGGTGTCACGGTTCCACGTGGCGACGGCAAGACCGTCGTCCGGGTGCGCCGTGGTTCCTCGCTGACCGACTTCGCCGACAAGATCAACGCCAACCCGGCGAGCCTGGTCACGGTACTCATCCACCTCGGTGAGATGGCTACGGCGACCCAGTCCCTGGACGAAGAGACGTTCCGCGTGCTGGGAGCCGAGCTCGGCTACCTGGTCGAGGTCGTCTCTCCGGAGGACGAGGAGCGCGAGCTGCTGGGTCAGTTCAACATCGACCTCGACGCCGAGCTTGCTGAAGAGGGTGACGAGGACCTCCAGGCCCGGCCGCCGGTCGTGACCGTCATGGGTCACGTCGACCACGGAAAGACCAAGCTGCTTGACGCGATCCGCCATTCCGAGGTCGCCCTGGGTGAGGCCGGTGGCATCACCCAGCACATCGGTGCCTATCAGGTCTACACCGAGCACGAGGGCATCGAGCGCGCCATCACCTTCATCGACACCCCAGGTCACGAGGCCTTCACGGCCATGCGTGCTCGTGGCGCCAGCGTCACCGACATCGCGATCCTGGTGGTCGCCGCCGACGACGGCGTGATGCCTCAGACGATCGAGGCTCTCAACCACGCCCAGGCGGCCGGCGTGCCGATCGTGGTCGCCGTCAACAAGATCGACAAGCCGGGTGCCAACCCCGACAAGGTTCGCCAGCAGCTGACCGAGTACAACCTCGTCGCGGAGGAGTACGGCGGCGACACGTTGTTCGTCAACGTCTCTGCGAAGGCTCGCACGAACATCGACGCCCTCCTGGAAGCGGTGCTCCTGACCGCCGACGCAGGGCTCGACCTTCGGGCCAACCCGAACAAGGATGCTCGTGGTGTGGCCATCGAGGCTCACCTGGACAGGGGACGTGGCCCGGTTGCCACGGTTCTGGTCCAGTCAGGGACCCTGCGTGTCGGCGACTCGATCGTGGCTGGTGGTGGCTATGGCCGCGTACGGGCCATGCTTGACGAGCACGGTGGCCTGGTCGAGGAGGCCACGCCGGCGCGTCCGGTGATGGTGCTGGGCCTGACCTCGGTACCCGGTGCCGGCGACACCTTCCTGGTGGCTCCGGACGACCGCACGGCTCGCCAGATCGCCGAGCGGCGCGAAGCCGCGCAGCGTGCGGCCAGCCTGGCCAAGCGCCGCAAGCGGATCAGTCTCGAGGATCTCAACGAAGCCCTTGCCGCGGGCAAGGTGGACAACCTCAACCTCATCCTCAAGGGTGACGTCTCAGGTTCGGTCGAAGCGCTGGAGGACGCTCTGCTCAAGATCGACGTCGGTGACGAGGTCGACCTGCGGATCATCCACCGAGGGGTGGGTGCGATCACCCAGAACGATGTCAACCTGGCGACCGTTGACAGTGCCGTCATCATCGGCTTCAACGTCAAGCCGGCAGAGCGGGTTGCCGAGCTGGCTGACCGCGAGGGCGTGGACCTGCGGTTCTACTCGGTCATCTACTCGGCCATCGAGGACATCGAGTCAGCCCTCAAGGGCATGCTCAAGCCGGAGTACGAGGAGATCAAGCTGGGCACCGCCGAGGTGCGCGAGGTCTTCAAGTCCTCCAAGTTCGGCAACGTCGCCGGATCGCTGGTTCGCTCTGGCGAGCTCAAGCGCGGGACCAAGGCGCGGATCATCCGTGATGGCGCCGTGGTTGCCGAGGGCGTCGAGATCACCGGTCTGCGTCGCTTCAAGGATGACGTCGTCGAGGTTCGCGAGGGCTTTGAGTGCGGCATCAACCTTGGCAGCTTCAACGACATCAGGGTTGACGACATCATCGAGACCCACGAGATGCGCGAGATCCCGCGAGCCTGACGTCGCGCACTGACTACGTCGCTCACCGGATACCGGTGATAAGGAAGGTAGGACGACCATGGCTGATCCCGCACGCGCGAAGAAGATTGCCGACCGTATCAAGGTGCTGGTTGCCGAGACGTTGGAGTACCGGGTCAAGGACGAGCGACTCGGCTTCGTCACGATCACCGATGTCCGGGTGACCGGTGACCTGCAGAACGCATCGGTCTTCTACACCGTGTTCGGTGACGAGACTGCGCGTGCCGAGAGTGCAGCGGCGCTCGAGTCGGCAAAGGGCAAGCTCCGCTCGGCGGTGGGCAAGGGCATCGGCATCCGGCTCACCCCGACGCTGGAGTTCATCCCAGATGCCCTGCCCGACGGTGCTGCCTACCTCGAGGACCTGCTGGTGAGCGCCAAGGCGCACGATGCCGAGGTGGCTGCTGCCTCGTCCGGGGCGACCTACGCCGGCGAGGCCGATCCGTACAAGAAGCCGGTCGAGGACGACCCGGCCGACGATGAGGAAGACGCCGCCAAGGCATGACCACCCCCGACGGGCTGCTCATCGTGGACAAACCGGCCGGATGGACCAGCCATGACGTGGTTGCCCGCTGCCGGCGCCTGTGTGACACCCGCAGGGTCGGCCATGCGGGCACCCTGGACCCGATGGCCACCGGCGTCCTCGTGCTGGGCATCAACCGCGCGACCAAGCTGCTGACGTTTCTTGTGGGCTGCGACAAGACCTACACGGCGACGATCCGGCTGGGGCAGTCCACCATCACCGATGACGCCGACGGTGAGATCGCGACGTCCCAGGATGTCTCGGGGCTGACCGCCGAGGCTGTGCAGGCCGGGGTGACTGCCTTGACCGGTGAGCTCGCTCAGGTGCCCAGCTCAGTCAGCGCGATCAAGGTCGACGGGCAACGATCGTATGCACGGGTGCGCGCGGGGCAGGACGTCGTCCTTCCCGCCCGGGCGGTAACCGTCCGGCGGTTCGACATCCTTGGTCAACGTCCAAGAACGGTGCAGGGCCATGGGGTATGGGACCTCGACGTCCAGGTGGATGTGTCCTCGGGCACCTACATTCGCGCGTTGGCGCGCGACCTGGGTGACGCCCTGGGGGTCGGCGGCCACCTCACCGCCCTGCGGCGCACCCGCGTGGGGCGGTTCGGGATCGAGGGCGCTCATACGCTGACCGATCTGGAGGTTGCCAGTGAGGCGGACGGCATACCGGTCATCCTGCTGGCAGCCGCTGCCCGAGCCTCTTTTGATGTCCGCGAGCTGACTGAACCGGAGGCAACGGCGATCGGCTACGGCCAGCGGATCGCATCCCAGCTCGCGGGGCGCAGCCAGCCGGTTGGGGCGTTTGCGCCCGACGGGCACCTCGTGGCGATGCTCGACGAAAGCGGCTCGCTGGCCAAGGCCCGGGTCGTGTTCGCTCCCCTGAGTTCGTAGAGTGTCCCTCGTGCTGCGATGGACCGACCTCTCCCAGATTCCTCCTGGCTACGGCCCGAGCGTGGTGACGCTGGGCAACTTTGACGGTGTGCACAGGGGTCATCGCGCCGTCCTGTCCACCGTGGTGGAGCAGGCTGCTACCCGGGGGGCCAAGGCGGTCGCGGTGACCTTCGACCCCCATCCACTGGCCCTTCTGCACCCTGAGCGGGCCCTGCAGATGATCACGTCCCCGGATCAGCGCCTCGACCTGTTCGCCGCGACCGGGCTGGACGCTGTGCTGGTCATGGAGTTCACTCGCGAGCTGGCGGGGTGGACCCCGGAGCGTTTCGTCCTGGAGGTGTTCACCAAGGCTCTTCGTGCGAGCTTGGTCGTGGTGGGGGAGGACACCCGGTTCGGTGTCCGCAACTCAGGGGATGTGGCCACACTGCGGCTGCTCGGCGCCGAGCACGGCTTCGAGGTCGTGACCCTGGCTGACGTAGGCAACGGGGGTCGTTGGTCCTCCAGCCGGGTCCGCGATCTCGTGACCAAGGGTGAAGTGTCAGCGGTTGCAGAGATCCTCGGACGCCCGCATCGGATGACCGGTGAGGTCGTGCACGGCGACCACCGCGGACGCGAGCTGGGGTACCCAACGGCAAACCTGAACCAGGCGGCAACGGGGCTGATCCCTGCGGACGGCGTCTACGCGGGCTTTCTGATCCGACCGACGATGCCCGACCGCGACCCAGATCACCGGCTGCCGGCTGCCATCTCGATCGGCACAAACCCGACCTTCGAGGGCACCCACCGACGGGTCGAGGCTTACGTCCTGGATCGCACCGACCTCGACCTCTATGGTGAGACTGTGGTCGTAGAGTTCGTCGAACGCCTGAGATCGACCGAGAAGTTCGACTCGGTCGACGCACTGCTGGTGCAGATGGCTGACGACGTCAAGCGGTGCCGGGCGCTGCTGTGACGCGCTCAGTTCGTGATGAGCGCGCTGACCTCTCCCTGGTCGAGCATCGGGCCCGTTCGGTGGCCCACCTGTTCGTGCAGCGAGTGGCCAAGACCCCCGCATCAGAGGCTTTCCGCTTTCCCCGAGGGTCAACGTGGGAGTCGGTCACCTGGGCGCAGACAGACGCCCGGGTGCGCCAGATGGCGGCCGGTCTGGTGGCCCTGGGGGTCGAGCCCGAGCAACGGGTGGGCATTGCCTCAGCCACTTGCTATGAATGGGTGCTCGCCGACCTGGCCGTGATGCTGGCCGGGGCCGCGACGACGACGATCTATCCCACGACGTCCGAGTCCGACGTCACCTACATCGTGCGCGACTCCCAGAGCCGCATCGTGTTCGCGCAGGACGACGCGCAGATCGCCAAGCTCCGTGCGAACCGATCCGAGCTGCCCGACCTGGTGAAGGTGGTCACCTTCGAGGGAACGGCCGATGCCGACTGGGTGATCTCCCTGAGCGACCTGGAGGAGCTTGGTGCGGCACATCTGGCGCAGTTTCCCACGGTCGTCGATGACCGGATTGCCGCCATCGAGCCCCACCACCTGGCCACGCTCATCTACACCTCCGGAACGACGGGGCGTCCCAAGGGAGTCCGCCTGTCGCACGACTGCTGGACCTATGAGGCGGCTGCCGTTGACTCCATCGGCATCCTGAGCCAGGACGACCTCCAGTACCTCTGGCTCCCGCTGGCCCACGTGTTCGGGAAAGTCCTGCTCACCCTCCCGCTGCAGCTGGGCTTCCCGACCGCGGTGGACGGTCGGGTGGGCAAGATCGTGGACAACCTTGCGGTGGTTGCGCCGACCTTCATGGGCGCTGCGCCGCGCATCTTCGAGAAGGCCTATGGCCGGATCGTGACCATGATGAGCGCTGAGGGCGGGGCGAAGGCCAAGCTCTTCGAGTGGGCCATCAGTGTCGGCCGTCAGGTGGCGGAGCTGCGTGCCGAAGGGGAGCGCCCTTCCGGCCTTCTGGCCCTTCAGCACACGCTGGCGGACCGGTTGGTGCTGGGCAAGGTCCGCGCCCGGTTCGGCGGCAGGATCAGGTTCTTCATCTCCGGCTCGGCTGCGCTCAACCGCGATGTCGCCGCCTGGTTCGACGCCGCAGGCATGCTCATCCTCGAGGGCTACGGCTTGACCGAGTCCAGCGCCGCGTCCTTCGTCAACCGCCCGGGCGGCTACGCCTTCGGCAGCGTCGGCTGGGTGGTCCCCGGCACCCAGGTCCAGATCGCCAAGGACGGGGAGGTGCTGCTCAAGGGTCCTGGCATCATGGCGGGCTACCACCACCTGCCCGAGGCCACCGCCGAGTCGCTGGACGACCAGGGCTGGCTGCATACCGGGGACATCGGCAACCTCGACGAGTTCGGGTTCCTGCGGATCACCGACCGCAAGAAGGACCTGTTCAAGACTTCTGGCGGCAAGTACGTTGCCCCATCTGCCATCGAGTCGATCTTCATGGGTGTGTGTCCCTATGCCAGCGCGCTCATCGTCCATGGTGAAGGACGCGCGTTCGTGTCCGCGCTGGTCACCCTTGACCCTGACGCCATGGCGGGCTGGGCGGCAGAGAACGCCATGGCCGACCTGTCGTATGCCGAGCTGGTCACCTCACCGCCGGTGCGCAAGATGGTTGCGGGCTACGTCGACGAGCTGAACTCCAAGCTCAACCCCTGGGAGGGCGTCAAGAAGTTCTTCATCCTGCCGCGAGACCTCTCGATCGAGGATGGCGACCTCACCCCGAGCCTGAAGCTCAAACGCAGGGTCGTTGCCGACAAGTACAGAAATGAGCTGGACTCGCTCTACCCTTGAACGCATGCCCGAAGGCTCTCGCAGGACCACTGTCCCTGGTGCCTCTCTGTTCCAGCGCCTTGAGCCGCTGCTGGAGCAGGTCAGCAAACCCATCCAGTACGTCGGTGGTGAGCTCAACTCCACTGTCAAGGACTGGGACTGCGGAGGGTTCGGCCCCGACGGTCAGGAGCTGACCACACGCTGGGCCCTGATGTACCCCGACGCCTACGAGGTCGGGCTGCCCAACCAGGGCGTCATGATCCTGTATGAGGTGATCAACGAGCTCGCCGACGCCCTCGCCGAGCGCACCTATGCGGTGTGGCCGGACATGGAGGCGCTCCTCCGCAGCGAGGGGGTCTCGCAGTTCACCGTGGACGGGCACCGGGCGTTGGGGGACTTCGACCTCTTCGGGGTCTCGTTCTCCACCGAGCTCGGATACACGAACATGCTGACCGCCCTCGACCTCGCCGGCATACCCCTGCATGCGCGCGACCGAGGCGACGACGACCCGATCGTCATCGCAGGGGGCCATGCGGCCTTCAACCCCGAGCCGGCCTCTGACTTCATCGACGCGGCCATCGTGGGCGACGGGGAACAGGCTGTCCTTGAGGTGACCGCGCTGCTGAGGGCGTGGAAGGCTCAGGGTCGCCCCGGTGGTCGCCACGAGCTGCTGCTGCGGATGGCCCGTACCGGCGGGGTGTACGTCCCGTCCTTCTATGAGGTCGAGTACTTTCCCGACGGCCGGATCAGGCGGGTGGCGCCCTCGACCGATGCGACTGGTGTTCCGTGGCGGATTTCCAAGCACACCGTCATGGATCTTGACGCCTGGCCCTACCCGAAGCAGCCTCTGGTGCCATTGGCCGAGAGCGTGCACGAGCGGATGTCGGTCGAGATCTTCCGCGGCTGCACCC
>JBDTYK010000029.1:0-16771 GCA_040005715.1 Actinomycetota bacterium
CTACCACTCGAACGTGGACAGCGACGAGATCATGTTCTACGTCGCCGGCGACTACTCGGCGCGCAAGGGTTCGGGAATCGGCAGGGGCTCGGTGTCGGTGCACCCCGGCGGCCATGCTCATGGGCCGCAACCGGGAGCCTATGAGCGCTCGATCGGTGCCGAGTACTTCGACGAGCTGGCGGTCATGGTCGACACCTTCCGCCCCCTGGAGCTTGGTGCGGCCGGGCGGGCTGTGGACGATGGAAAGTACGCATGGTCATGGGCCGGTGGCAAGGATGAGACGACCCCGGACGGTGCAGGCTGAGCGGACCGCGCAGATGCGCGCTGGCTGCGCTGGCTGCGGTGGCTGCGCTGGCTGCGCGAAGCGTGGACGGACCACGCCGCGGGCGGCTATCGGACCACGGGTGTCCCGACCAGCTGGATGTCGGCTTCTCGCATGGTTAGGAGTGCCACGTCGGTGGTCTGGCGCGCGACCCCGGCTGTCATGTCGAGCAGCACCGTCGTCTCGAAGCCCTCTTCGGCGGCGTCCAGCGCAGTTGCCCTGACGCAGTGGTCGGTAGCAATGCCCACAACGTCTACGTGCTCAGCTGCCCGGTCCCGCAGCCAGTCGGCCAGCGCGACTCGCGTGTCGCCCTCAGTCGTGAACCCCTCGAAGCCGCTGTAGGCCGCTTCGTGGCGACCCTTTCGGAAGACCGCACGGACATGTTCGAAAGCAGGCTCTGCCGCGGGGTGGAAAAGGGCCCCGTCCGTGCCGATCCTGCAGTGTGCGGGCCAGGTGTTGATGTAGTCGGGCTGGCCGGAAAAGTGCGCGCCCGGGTTCTCGTGCCAGTCGGCGGTGGCAACGACCAACGCGTAGTCGTCGGCGTGGGCGCGAACGTACGCACTGATCCGGCGTGCGACCTCAGCACCACCGGCAACAGCCAGGGAGCCGCCCTCGCAGAAGTCGTTCTGCACGTCGACCAGGATCAGGGCTCGAGTGAGGTTGGCAGACATGCCTTCACGCTAGCGGAGACGGGTCAGGGCTGCCCGCCCTCGTATCTCGTGCCGATTGCCGGTTCGCCCCGCGAGAGCTGAAGGGCCCGTGCCGGCAGCTCGGCGAGGCACTGCCTGTGGTGTGCCCGGGCCGCATCGAGTGTGACATTGCGGAGGATCTTGCCGTCGTGCATCAGCTCAACCAGAAGCATTCGGTCGTTCCCATCCACCTCTGGCATCTGCCCGATCCCGATCACCTCGGCCTCGGCCACCCCGTCGGGGTTGACCCGCCGTATCGCCCACTTCCGGCCCCCCACCGAAAGCTTGCCCTTGCTCTTCTTGGCCACGGCGACCAGATGCCCCTGGCGGTCCTCGCGGGCGACCAGCTTGTACACCAGACCGACTGTCGGTGCACCGGATCCGGTCACCAGAGCGGTGCCGACCCCGTACGCGTCGACGGGCGCAGAAGCCAGGGCCGCGATCGAGTGCTCATCAAGGTCCGAGGTCACGATGATTTGAGTATGCGTGGCGCCCAACGCATCCAGCTGAGCCCGGACCTGTCGTGCCTGGACCAGCAGGTCGCCTGAGTCGAGCCGAACTGCGCCGAGCCCGACCCCGGCGATCTCCACGGCCAGGGCGACGGCGGTCCTGACGTCATAGGTGTCGACCAGCAGCGTGGTGCCCGCGCCCAAGCTCGCTACCTGGGCCTTGAAGGCCTCGCGCTCATCGTCATGAAGCAAGGTGAACGAGTGGGCGCTGGTGCCTGCCGTCGGCACTCCATAGGTGCGCCCGGCCTCGAGGTTGCTCGAGGTCGCGAAACCGGCGATGTAGGCCGCCCGGGCCGCAGCCACCGCCGCCCACTCGTGGGTCCGGCGCGAGCCCATCTCGATACACGGTCGGTCACCTGCAGCGTTGATCATGCGGGAGGCAGCCGACGCGACTGCCGAGTCGTAGTTCAGGATGGAAAGCAGCACGGTCTCCAGAACCACGGACTCCGCGAACGTGCCCTCGACCACCAGCAGTGGCGACCCGGGGAAGAAACAGTCGCCCTCGGCATACCCCCAGATGTCGCCGGAGAAGCGGTAGTCGGACAGATACCCAAGGGTCAGGGAGTCCACCACGTCCGCCGCACGGAGGCGTTCGATCTCGGCGGCACCGAACCTGAAGTCGCGGACCGCTTCGAGGAGGCGCCCGGTGCCTGCGACCACGCCGTAACGGCGGCCCTCGGGCAGCCGGCGGGGGAACACCTCGAACACGCAGCGTCGCTCCGACGCGCCGCTGTGCAGCGCGGCCTGCAGCATCGTGAGCTCGTAATGGTCGGTAAGCAGCGCGGTACTTGTCACGGTCAGCAGCCTATTGTGGTGCCGTGTCCATCGCCCCCGCCGAGCTCGCCCGCACCGAGATCAGCGAGGACACCGCACTGGATCGGCCCTGGATAACGTTGGTGTGGAACGACCCGGTCAACCTGATGTCCTACGTGACCTATGTCTTCCAGACCTACTTCGGCTACTCGCGGCAGAAGGCCGAGAAGCTCATGCTTGACGTGCACCAGAAGGGTCGGGCCGTGGTGTCGACCGGTCCACGTGAGGCGATGGAACGCGACACCGAGGCAATGCAGGGCTATGGGCTCTGGGCCACCTTTCAGAAGGACGACTAAGTGGCAAAGGCTTTCAAACGCAAGGGTGATCGATTCGTTGCTCACCTCGAAGACGTCGAGCGCGAGGTCGTCGTTTCGCTCATGGAGCAGACCCAGGAGCTTCTTGCCCCTGTCCATCGGGAGCCCACGGGAAACACCTTCGACGACCTGGTGGCCACCCTCGGCGTGAGCCAGCCAGATGACTCCGGACCTGACGACCCTCAGCAGCCGCGAGACTCCGCACTGGAGCGACTGCTCCCGGAGGCTCACCGTGACGACCCCGCGATGGCTGCCGAGTTCCGCCGGCTGACCGAGCAGGGCCTGCGTGAACGCAAGACGGGCAACCTGGCGACCGCGATCGAGGCGTTGGGGGCCGCTGACGGGGACAAGGTCAGGCTGAGTCTCCAGCAGGCCCAGGCCATGGTGATAGCGCTGACCGACGTGCGACTCCTGCTCGGCGAGCGCCTGGGGTTGCGCACCGATGAGGACGCTGACGACCTCCAGGACCGGCTCGAGGCGGCCTCGGAGGACGATCCTGACCTCTTCCTCGCGGCGTACTACGACTTCATGACGTGGCTGCAGGAGTCCCTGACCCAAGCACTCATGGCCTAAGGCCCGGGCAACGCGAAGGATCGTGGCTGCTCTGACGACCCAGATCCTTCACCTTGCTGGCGGATCCATCCTTCGTCCACATGAGTCACGCCCCACCAGGGTGATCCACAGAGGAGCCGCCGGTTCCGCCCAGGTGGCCGTGACCGCCCGAGGCTAAGCACATGCCCTCAGCCACAAGCACCCGCGGCCATGCCACCTCAGCCGGGGTCGAAGCTCTCGCCGAGGCTCAGCTCGGGCTGCTGACCCGGGCCCAATGTCTGGGCCTCGGGATGACTCCCGGCGCCCTCAAATGGATGGTGCGCGCGAATCGCTGGCAGCGAGTGCACCTCGGGGTCTACGCGACGCACACTGGGCCTCTTGACTGGTCCGCCCGGGTCAGCGCCGCCCTGTTGTCCTGCGGTGAGGGCGCCGTGGCCTCCCATGGCACTGCCGCTCGACTGCACGGACTGGTCGAACGCGATCCTGACGTCATCGAGGTGTTGATCCCACGCAACCGCCGCGTCAGCCGACCGAGCCAGGTCCGCTTGTCGACCTGTGCCGAGATCTCCGCACGAACGGCGCCCTCGGGGTGGCCGACCCGCACCACGGTCGAGGACACCGTGCTCGACCTGGCCGATCATGGCGATGCTGACAACGCCATCGCCTGGCTGAGCAAGGCGTGTCAGCGCCGACGAACCACGCCGGCCCGACTGGCGGAGGCGCTCGACAAGCGAGCCCGTCACCGCTGGCGGGAGCTGTTGGTGGGCGCGCTCAGTGACGTCGGCGCTGGAGTCGAGAGTGTGCTGGAGTATCGGTACGTCCGGCGCGTCGAGCGGCCGCACGGGCTGCCCGAGGCCCGACGCCAACAGGTGGTCATCGTGGGAGGTCGTCGTCGTCGCAGCGACAACGAGTACAAGCCCTTTGGCGTCGTGGTCGAGCTGGACGGCCGACTCGGACACGAGGCTGACGGCGTCTTTCGTGATCGCAGCCGGGACAACAGCACGACGGTAAGCGGCAAGGCGTCACTTCGGTTCGGGTGGGCCGACGTAGACGCCCAGCCCTGCGAGGTGGCCCAGGACGTGGCCGAGGTGCTGCGTTCCCGTGGCTGGCCCGGCAGCCTCAGGCGCTGTGGCGTTCACTGCCGGTTGTCGAAACGGACATCCTGAAGGATCTGGGCTGCCCTGACGACCCAGATCCTTCACCCTGCTGGCCGAGCTCGGTGGCGTGTGACGATCGCCCGGCTCCCGCGGCTAGGCTCGAAACCGTGGCTGACGCACCGATCGGGATCTTCGACAGCAGTTTCGGCGGGCTGACCGTCGCCAGGGCCGTGCTGGACCAGCTGCCGCACGAGGCGGTGATCTACCTGGGGGACACGGCCAGGGCGCCATACGGTCCGCGTCCCATCGCCGAGGTGCGCAAGTACTCCCTTGAGTGCCTCGACCGACTGGTGGACCGCGGAGTCAAAGCCCTCGTGATCGCCTGCAACTCGGCGTCGGCCGCGGTGCTGCATGATGCTCGTGAGCGCTACACCGTCCCCGTCGTAGAGGTCATCCGTCCGGCCGTGCGCCGCGCGGTCGCAGCAACCCGCAACAACAAGGTCGGGGTCATCTCGACGCAGGCCACACACCAGAGTCAGGCTTACGTCGACTCGTTCGCCGCGGCTCCCCAGATCAGCGTGATGAGCCGGCCATGCCCGCGGTTCGTGGAGTTCGTCGAGTCCGGGATCACCTCCGGGGACGAGCTGCTCGCCGTCGCCCACTCCTATCTGGACCCGGTAGCGGCCGGGGGGGTCGACACCCTGATCCTGGGCTGCACCCACTACCCGCTGCTGACCGGCGTCATCTCCTACGTGATGGGCGAGAACGTCACGCTGGTCTCGTCGGCGGAGGAGACCGCCAAGGATGTATTCCGTGTGCTGGCCGACGCTGGCACGTTGCGACCCGACTACCTGCCGTCGCCACAGCATGAGTTCCACACAACCGGTGACCCTCTGGAGTTCGAGCGTCTTGCCCGCCGGTTCCTCGGCCCCGAGGTCCTGCGCGCCAGTTCGGAGCCGGTGGTCGCGGCGGCGGCCCGATGAGGCTGACCATCGTGGGGTGCTCCGGCTCGTTCGCCGGACCGCGCTCGGCGGCGTCCTGCTATCTCATCCAGGCTGATCACGAAGGTCGCTGCTGGAACCTCGTTCTGGACCTTGGCAACGGCGCTCTGGGTCCGCTTCAACGCCACATCGACCCGATGGCGATCGATGCGGTGATGATCAGTCATCTGCATGCCGACCACTGCCTCGACCTGTGCGGGCTGTACGTCATGCAGAAGTACGGGCCGGATCCCGGGTCCCGCACCAGGATTCCGGTCTACGGCCCCAGGCGCACCGGCGAACGCATGGCGCGTGCCTATGACCTGGCCCCGCCGGGCGGCATGGACCATGAGTTCGACTTTCGCGCGCTGGCCGATGGTCAGCCCGAACAGGTCGGGCCATTCACCATCACGCCGCACCGTGTCAACCACCCGGGTGAGGCCTACGGCCTCCGGGTCGAGGCGGACGGCAAGGTGCTGGCCTACACCGGCGACACCGATACCTCTGACGCGCTGGGGATCTTGTGCCACGACGCGGACCTCGTGCTGGCCGACTCGGCGTTCGTTGACGGCCGCGATGTCGCGGCGGGCGTTCACCTGTCCGGGAGCCGGGCAGCGCAGGCGGCGATCGACGCCGGGGGAGTGCAGCGCCTCATGCTCACGCACCTTCCCCCGTGGAACGACCCAGCCGTATGCCGGGCGCAGGCCGCGAGCCTTTGGCCCGGTCGCGTCGAGCTCGCCGAAGCGGACGCCGTACACGAGGTATGAGGCCGAACGCCTAGCCTTGGGCACATGACTCGACACGACGCGCGCGCCAACGACCAGCTACGCGACATCGTCATCACGCGCAACTGGCTCGACCACGCCGAGGGCAGTGTCCTGGTGGAGTTCGGCAGGACCCGCGTGCTCTGTGCGGCGTCGTTCACCCAGGGCGTGCCGCGCTGGCGCAAGGGAAGCGGGCAGGGATGGGTGACCGCTGAGTACGCCATGCTGCCTAGGGCCACGAACACGCGCTCCGACCGCGAGTCGGTCAAGGGCCGCATCGGCGGCCGCACCCACGAGATCTCGCGCCTTATCGGCCGCAGCCTGCGTGCGGTGATTGACACAAAAGCATTGGGAGAGAACACGATCGTTCTTGACTGCGACGTGCTGCAGGCCGACGGAGGAACCCGGACGGCGGCGATCACCGGCGCGTATGTCGCCTTGGCCGATGCTATCGAGACTGGTCGTCGCAGTGGTGCGATAGGCAAAAATGCGCAGCCGCTCAAAGGGTCGGTCGCCGCGGTCAGCGTCGGCGTGGTCAACGGTGTGCCAGTGCTCGACCTGGACTACCCCGAGGACTCGACGGCCGATACCGACATGAACGTCGTGCTGACCGGGACCGGCGCGTTCGTCGAGATCCAGGGCACTGCTGAGGCTGAGCCCTTTGACCGTGGGTTGCTCGACGCGTTGCTCGATCTTGCCATCGGGGGCTGTGCGGAGCTCACCAAGCTTCAGCTCTCCGCACTCGCCGAGGTCACTGCGTGAGGCGGATCGTTCTGGCGACCCGCAACGCCCACAAGATCGGCGAGCTCAAGGCGATCCTTGACGACCTGATTGGCGAGCTCGACCTTGAGGTTGTCGGCGTGGGCGAGTTCCCCGATGTTGGCGACGTGGTCGAGACCGGTATCACGTTCGCCGAGAACGCCACCCTCAAGGCCGTGGCCGTGGCCGAGGCGACCGGGCTGGCCGCTATCGCAGACGACTCCGGCCTCGCCGTCGATGTCCTCGGCGGGTCACCGGGGGTGTTCAGCGCTCGCTGGGCAGGGGTGCACGGCCAGGACCGGGCCAACCTCGACCTGCTGCTGGCCCAGCTCGCCGATGTCCCCGACGAACACCGTTCCGCAGCCTTCGTTTGCGCGGCCGCACTCGCGTTGCCCGACGGCACCGTGGTGGTTCGCGAGGGCCGTATGCCGGGCACCCTGGCTCGTGAGCCTCGGGGCAACAACGGCTTCGGCTATGACCCGATCCTCGTGGTCGACGGGAGCTCGCATACCGCGGCCGAGCTGAGCGACCAGGACAAGAATGCGATCTCGCACCGCGGCAAGGCGTTCCGTGCCCTTGCGGCCGACCTGCGGGAGCTCTTCGCAGACGTAGGCCTCTCGTAACCTCAGTTCGCCCTGGAAACGGCACCCGGCGTGACAGGCTGGCTGGATGAAGCGCTCGTGGTCGGCCTTTGCCGGTGTTGTGGCGGGCGCCCTGACCCTTGGTGTTGCGACCCTTCTTGCCGGCGTGATGACCAGGACCGGGTTGTCAACGGGCACCCCCTCACCGGTGATCGCCGTGGGTGCCACCTTTGTCGATCACACACCGCTGTGGCTCAAGAACTTCGCGGTCGCGAGCTTCGGAACCCGCGACAAGCAGGCCCTGTTCGTCGGCATGGCGCTGGTTCTCACGGTGCTCTGCGCCGCCATCGGAGTCCTGGGGGCCCGGCGCCATACGGCAGGGCTGGTGGTTTTTGCCCTGGTCGGCGCCGTCGGTGCCCTCGCGGCGGCCACTCGTCCGAACTCGGGCAGCCTTGACATCCTGCCGACGATGATCGGCACCGCTGCGGGTCTGTGGGCCCTGTCCACGCTGTGGCAAGAAGGCGCCCGTGGTGCCGACGGCAACGGCGTAGACCGCCGCCGGTTCCTGTTCTGGGGTGCTGGCCTGGCCGCCGGTGCTGCCGCGGTTGCCGGTTTCGGCCAGTCATTGGGGCAGCAGGCCGCTCAGGCAGCTCAGTCCCGCTCTGCCATAAGGCTTCCCAAAGCCGCCAAACAAGTCGTCGTCCCGGCAGGAGCGCAGCTGGACGTCAAAGGCATCACGCCTTACGTCATCGACAACGCGGACTTCTACCGGATCGACACAGCGCTGGTCGTTCCTCAGCTCGACACCGCCGGCTGGTCGCTGAAGGTCCACGGGATGGTCGACAAGGAGGTCACCATCGACTGGGCGACCCTGCTGACCAAGCCGATGGAGGAAGCGCTCGTCACGTTGATGTGCGTCTCCAACGAGGTAGGTGGAGACCTGACCGGCAACGCCGTCTGGACCGGGTGGCCCGTTCGAGAGCTGCTGAAGCTGGCCGGTCCCAGACCAGGTGCCGACATGGTGTTGAGCACCAGCAGTGACGGGTTCACGGCCGGCACTCCGTTGTCCGTCCTGACCGACGACCGCAGCGCCCTGATCGCCATCGCCATGAACGGCAAGCCGCTGCCTCCCGAGCACGGCTTTCCCGTAAGGCTCGTGGTTCCCGGGCTCTATGGCTATGTGTCGGCGACCAAGTGGGTCACCGAGCTGAAGGTGACGACCTTCGCTGACGACCAGGGCTACTGGACTCCGCGCGGCTGGTCCGCACGAGGACCGGTCAAGACCGAGTCCCGCATCGACGTGCCACGCGCCGGCGACCGGGTCAAGGCGGGGACGGTCGCGGTCGCGGGCATCGCCTGGGCCCAGCATCGGGGGATCAAGGCAGTGGAGGTGCGGGTGGACGCCGGTCCATGGCAGAGCGCCCGGCTGGCGGAGGAGCCCACCGTCGACTCGTGGCGACAGTGGGTGCTGCCGTGGCAGGCGGTGAAGGGCAGTCACACGGTCACCGTCCGGGCCACCGACGACGAGGGCGTTGCCCAGACCCAGGCCGAGCTCCCGCCCGCGCCAGATGGCGCAACCGGGTGGCACACGATCACCGTGAACGTCGACTGACCTGACCAAAGCGTCCATGCCGGGGCCTGGTCGCGAACCTGACCAGCTGACGACCTGACCAGCCGGTCCGCGTTGAGGCCGATCCGCATCCGCGTCGTCGTCGCGAACCTGATCAGCTGAGGACCTGAACAACCAGTCTGCGCTGAGGCCAGTTTGGCCTAAGGGTCGTCGTCGCGAACCTGACCTCGGCCGGACTTGGTTGCTCCCCGCTGCTTCTTGGCCTCGAGGCGTCGCCTCTGCGAGCCCCGAGTCGGCCGGGTGGCCCGTCGCGGCGGCGGAGGTGGCAGCAGGGCCTGCCTCAGTACCTGGGCAAGGCGGTTACGGGCGGCCACCCTGTTCTGGCGCTGGGACCGGTGCTCAGAGGCGAAGATGATGAGCTCGCCAGCGACGAGTCGCTCATTCATCGCAGTTTCGACACGCACCCGTTGAGTCTCCGAAAGCTTCGCGAGTGCTGGTGAGCCCAGCACCTGCCAGCGCAGCTCGACCCTGCTGTCGGTGGTGTTGACACCCTGACCGCCGGGTCCGGACGAGCGTGAGAACCTCTCGAGCAGCTCTGCGGCCGGCAGCACGAAACCGGAACGAAACCCCGGACCCGGTCCGAGGACCAGGTCTCCGCCGGGCTCGTAGCTGTTCGCTGCCATTGGCCAACTCTCTGGTGCGGAAGAAGGGACTTGAACCCTCACGCCCGAAGGCACAGGAACCTAAATCCTGCGTGTCTGCCGATTCCACCACTTCCGCGCGGTGCCGACTCTAGACCGTCGCGCCTCCTTGCGGCCAAACCACCGAATCGGAGCCGCTGAACGCCAACTTCGGTGGTTTCGCCGCAACAAGTGAGGGTGGGGAGCGGTCAGTCGAGCCCGAGCGCCTTGGCCAGGGACGCGACATGACCCGTGGCCTTGACGTTGTACTTGGGGAGGACGACGGTGCCGTCCGGGCCGACGACGATGGTGGAACGGATCACGCCCGTGACCTTCTTGCCGTACAGCACCTTCTCGCCGTAGGCGCCGTACGCATCCATGACGCTCCGGTCCGGGTCAGAGAGAAGCGGATAGGTCAGGGACTCCTTGTCGACAAACCTGGCCAGCTTGTCTGGCTTGTCCGGGCTGATGCCGACCACGTCATACCCCGCTCGTTGTAGCCGGACCAGGGAGTCCCTGAAGTCGCACGCCTCCTTGGTGCACCCCGGAGTCATTGCCGCCGGGTAGAAGAAGATGATGAGGTTGCGGCCGCCGAAGTCGCTGAGCGACACCGACCTGCCGGCATGGTCGTTGAGCGTGAACGCTGGTGCGGTCTGGCCGGTTTCGAGTCGAGGCATGGAGGACCTTTCGGTAGGTACGACGTGCGTGCTCGCCAGGATAGGTGCCCCAGTCTGCGTTATGGTCCCTGTAGGAACCTGACAGCATCGAGCCTCCCAGCACAGAGGAGTCACCCGCATGGGCGAGCAGACCAAGACCTCCCCGGACGCGATCGAGGCCGAGATTGCCGCGACCCGCGCCCATCTGGCCGCCACCATCGACGAGCTCTCGGTTCGTGCGAGGCCTGGGGAGATTGCCCGGCGAAGGGTTGAATCGGCAAAGGCGAAGTTCCAGGGAGCAACCCACACACCCGAGGGCGAGCTCCGGATGGAGCGGGTCACGGCGGTGGTGGCGGGATCGGCGGCGCTGATTGGGCTGGTGCTTGCCATCGCGCATCGTCGCCATCATGGACGCCGTGGCTGACGGCGGGGGGACGGGCGACGAACGCCTGCCCATCAGGATGTTGCATGACCGTGTGCTCGTCACGACCGAGGCCGATGTGGGTGAGCGCCAGACTGGTGGCGGCCTGGTGATCCCGGCGACAGCCAGCATCGGGAAGCGGCTCGCCTGGGCGTCCGTGGTCGCGACCGGTCAGAACGTTCGTCAGGTTCAGATCGGCGACCGAGTACTTTTCGACCCCGAGGACCGGGCCGAGGTCGAGCTGCAGGGCAAAGGCTATGTCCTGCTGCGAGAGCGCGACATCCATGCTGTGGCCGCGCCGCGCGTCGAGGCCAAACAAACCGGGCTCTACCTCTGAGGTCCTCGCTGACCGCGCGCCCAGCCTCTGGTCATCCGACCTTGGCCCGGGCCTTGACGAACGCAGCGGCACAGCGGCGCACATCATCCTCGCTGTGAGCAGCCGACAGCTGCACACGGATGCGTGCTTTGCCCTGTGGCACAACGGGATACGAGAACGCGATGACATAGATGCCGTCAGCCAGCATCGCGTCGGCGACTGCCGCCGCCGTGCGCGCGCCCTCCTCGCCGGGAAACATCACCGGGGTGATCGGATGCGTGCCGGGTCGAAGCTCGAAGCCGGCCTCGGTCATCAGCGAGCGGAACAAGGAGGTATTGCGAGTCAGCGCGTCTCGTCGTTCGCTCGACCTCGCCGCCAGGTCGATCGCGGCCATGGAACCGGCGACCACTGATGGAGCCACGGCGTTGGAGAACAGGTAGGGACGGGAGCGCTGCCGCAGCAGGTCGACGATCTCCTGGTGGGCCGAGACGTAACCGCCGGAAGCGCCGCCCAGCGCCTTTCCCAGTGTGCCGGTGATGATGTCGACGCGGTCGATGACGTCATAGAGCTCAGGGGTTCCGCGACCACTGGGGCCCACGAAGCCGACCGCGTGGGAGTCGTCCACCATGACCAGGGCGTCATACTGCTCGGCGAGGTCGCAGATGCGGTCAAGCGGCGCGAAGGACCCGTCCATGGAGAAGACCCCGTCCGTGACGATGACCCGCCGACGGGCACCTGCCGCGGACCTCAGCTGGGCCTCGAGGTCGGCCATATCCGCATTCTTGTAGCGCAGCCGCTGAGCCTTGGACAGGCGAATGCCGTCAATGAGGGAGGCGTGGTTGAGCTCGTCGGAGATGACGGCATCCTCGGCGCCGAACAGAGCCTCGAAGACGCCGCCGTTCGCATCGAAGCATGAGGAGTAGAGGATCGTCGCCTCGGTGCCCAGGAACTCCGAGAGCTTGGCCTCGAGCTCGGTGTGCAAGATCTGCGTGCCGCAGATGAATCGAACGCTGGCCATGCCAAAGCCCCACTCCTGCAACGCCTCTGAGGCGGCAGCCACGACCGTTGGATGGTCCGCAAGGCCGAGATAGTTGTTGGCACAGAAGTTCAGCGCCTCGACCTTGGCCGTGGTGATGTGCGCCGACTGCGGGGAAGTGAGCTCGCGCTCGGACTTGTACAGTCCCGCGGCCCTGATCTCTTCCAGTGTCGTGGCCAGCTGTTCCTTGAACGCTCCGTACATGAGGTGCCTCTTCGTCTCTCGCGCCAGGTCTTCGAATGCGTTGCAGGCTCAGCTCCAGTCCATGACGACCTTGCCGCACTGGCCGGATCGCGCGGCGGCAAACGCGTCTTGCCACTGTTCGGCGGGGAAGCGATGCGTGATCACGGAGCGGACGGCTTCGCGAAGCGTCGAGGACGTCGCCAGCATCGCGCTCATTGCGTACCAGGTGTCGTACATCTCGCGGCCGTAGACGCCCTTGATGGTGATCATGTGGGTGATGACCTTGCCCCAGTCGATGGGATACGGGCCCTTCGGAAGTCCGAGCATCGCGACCCGGGCCCCATGGTTGAGATTGGTGAGCATCTCCTCCACGGCCATTGCGCTGCCCGACATCTCCAGCCCGATATCGAACCCCTCGCGCATGCCGAGCTCGCGCTGGGCCTGCGCAAGGGTCGTGCGTGAGACGTTGACCGTCAGATCGGCACCGGCACGCTTGGCGAGCTCCAGCCGGTAGTCGGACAAGTCGGTCACGACGACGAATCGTGCTCCCACGTGCCGGGCGATGGCGGCTGCCATGACTCCGATCGGGCCGGCTCCGGTCACCAGCACGTCCTCGCCGGCCAGTGGGAACGACAAGGTCGTATGCACGGCGTTGCCCAGCGGGTCGAACACGGCACCAAGGTCGGGGTCCATGTCGTCAGGCTGGACCCACACGTTTCCCGAAGGGATCACCACGTAGTCAGCGAATGCGCCGTCGCGGTTCACTCCCACGCTCGAGGTCCGGATACACACGTGGCGCCGGCCGGCACGACAGTTGCGGCAGGTCCCGCAGACGACGTGCCCCTCACCGGAAGCCTTTTGTCCGACTTCGACGGAGGTCACGTCCTCGCCGATCTCGACCACCTCGCCGAAGAACTCATGACCGATCACCAGGGGCGCCTTGATCACCGAAGCGGCCCATTCATCCCACTGCTCGAGGTGAAGGTCCGTGCCACACAGGCCCGCCCGCTCGACCCGGATCTTCACGTCACCAGGCCCGACCTGCGGTTCGGGGCGATCCATCAGCTCAAGTCCAGGTCCCGCGGTGGGCTTCACCAAAGCTCTCATGGCCCTGATCCTTCCAGACGACCTGTGGTGACCAGCGCTGGCGTGGGTTCCTGACTACCTCGGCCGCGGTTCATGACTGGCCTCGGCCGCGTCCCAGCGCGCAAGCGGCCCGGGAGCCGGTCGGGCTTCCCGTGCCATCCGTCATACATCCGCCTCCGAACGCTCCCCGCGTCCGCCACCTGCGGCTGGGCCTGTCAAGGAGACAAATAGGGCGAAGACTCAGTGAGATTAAGTGATTCAGCCCAGTTGTCGGGGCCGACGATGCTACGTTTTTGGGCGATAGTGCACGGGCAATCTCTTTTGGATGGAGGGTGGATGTTCAGTCACGTCCGCGAGCCCTCTGACCTGGACGGTCAGGACGTCCCAGCGGCCGCCGCAGGGTCGGCCACCTCTGGTTGGCCCGACCCGGTCCAACGGTCGGCTCCGGCTGGTATCGCCGTCGAGCTCGAGGGCCCGACGGCGTGGACGACGCTGCAGGTGGAGCGGGTGCCGGCGATCGTCTACGTCGCCGAGCCGGGGCCGAGTGGCCGGTGGCTGTACGTCGGTCCGCAAGTCGAGGCCATCCTCGGGTTCTCGGTGGATGAGTGGATGGCCGACCCGGGTCTGTGGCTGAAGCAGCTGCACCCGGACGACAAGGACGGGATCCTTGCTGAAGGCAGGCGACTGGTCACCTCGGGTGGGGCCGACAAGGTCTCTTCCTTCACCTACCGACTCTTCCACCGCACAGGCGCAACCGTGTGGGTGCGTGACGAGGCGATGATGGTGCAGGACAAGCAGGGTTGCGTGACCCGGCAGGGTGTCCTGGTGGACGTCACCCGGGAGAAGCAGCTCGAGCAGCGTCTGGAGCACCAGGCCTTGCATGATCCGCTCACCAGCCTGCCCAACCGGCAGCTCTTTCACGACCGCGTCGGCCAGGTTCTTGGGAGGCGCCAGACTGGGCGTGTTGCGGTTCTGCGGATTGACCTCGACCACTTCAAGACCGTGAACGACAGCTTCGGGCATGCGTGCGGCGACGAAGTGATCGTTGCTGTCGCGAGCCGAATCCGGGCCTGTGCCCGCCAGGCGGACCTGCCCGCGCGCCTCGGTGGTGACGAGTTCGCCTTGTTGGTGAAGGGCATGACCGAGGTGCAGGTCACCGCGCTGGCCGACCGCGTGCTTGCGGCCTTGGGCGAAGCGCCGGTGGAGTTCAGCGGTCGAATGACAAACATCGGGGCCAGTATCGGGATTGCGATCGCCGGACCGGGGGAGACGACTGAGACCCTGTTGCGCAATGCCGATCTGGCCATGTACGAGGCGAAGCTCCGCGGCCGGTATCGCCACGTGCTCTACCAGCCCGCCATGCATACGACGGTTGTGAACCGGTTCCGGCTCGAGGCGGCCCTCCAGCGCGCAGTCTCACACGGTGCGATCAGCCTCGCCTACCAGCCCATCGTTGACCTTCGAACGGGGGCAGTCGCGGGTTTCGAGGCTCTCGCCCGCTGGTCGGATCCCATGCTCGGCGATGTGCCGCCTGCTGAGTTCATCCCCGTCCTCGAAGACATGGGTCTGATCCACGAGCTCGGTCTGTGGGCGATCGACGAGGCCTGCCGCGATCTCACACAATGGCGCACGGCCCGCGGCGCCAAGGCCTACGTCAGCGTCAACGTGTCTCCCCTACAGCTCGACAGGGAGGGCTTCGTTGCCTCGGTCCTTGCCATCCTCGATGGCTACGAGCTGGCGCCGTCCGATCTGGTGCTCGAGGTCACCGAGGGCGTCTTGCTGGTTGAACGAAGCCGTCAGTCCCTTCGCGAGCTACGCGCCTATGGCATCCGCGTCTCCATTGACGACTTCGGAACGGGCTACTCCTCGCTGAGCTACCTGCGGCAGCTTCCGGTGGACATGGTCAAGATCGACCAGTCCTTCCTGTACCCGCAGAAGGAGGGGGTGGTGGAGCCCGACTTCTTGCGCGTCATCGTTCGACTCGCCGAGACCCTGCATCTTGACACGATCTGCGAAGGCATCGAAACACGCGACCAGCTCTCAGATCTTCAGGCAGCCCATTGTGTCAACGGTCAGGGCTATCTCCTGGGTCGGCCAGGGCCGCTGGCGGGCTTTCCAGCCGCCATCCGGGTGACCGCCCGGCGACGCTCCGGACCGCGCACTCTCAGGGATGCCCTCAAACCAAGCGCCTGAGGGCAAAGATACGGAAGGAACCTATGAAACGAGTCCTTATAGGCGCTCTTCTCTCGGCGCTGGCCCTGACCGGCTGCTCGGTGTCCGTGGCAAGGGGAAATGAGCGACTGGCGAACACCGATGGCTGCAAGGGGTACGTCGGCGTGACGGTCGACGATGGACCTACGACAGACACGTGGGTCTTGCTGAAGACTCTCCAAGAGCACCATGACACCGCAACGTTCTTCAACGTCGGCGCAAAAGCAAAAGCGTTCCCGGACACGGTCCGATCCGAGGCATCAGTGGGGCAGGTGGCCAATCACACCTACAGCCATCCGTTCCTCGATCAGCTGACTGACGATCAGGTGTTCAAAGAGCTGCTGGGAACCAACCAGATCATTGCGTCATTGACAGGAACCGCTCCCGTCCTGTTTCGGCCACCGTTCGACCGCGTGAACACGAGCACTGAAGGAATTGTCCATAGTCTGGGAATGACCACCGTGTTGTGGAACGTCGACTCCGGTGACTACGCGGGGAAGGGCATCGTCAGGAGCTTTGCCGCCCTCAAAGCGGGCGACATCATCCTGATCCACGACGGGATAGAACGCACAAGAACCGAGCTGCCCGAGGCTTTGGACCAGCTCAAGGCCCACAAGCTGTGTACGGGCAAGATCGTCGCGTCAACAACCCCGCACTTTGCCTGGCATACCCAAAAGTTTGGTGATATCACCTTCAATGCCGCAGTGGTTCCAACACCGGCCAAAGGCTAGCTGCAACGTTCCGGAGCGTGGCCGTCGCCAAGAGGGGTCGGCCACGGGTGTCGCTTTTGGTGTCTGTGACGTCCGCGAAGAGCTGCATGCGAGCCTCCAGGAGGGCTGGATCGGACCTTGCCCTTTTGAGGGTCGGAGCTGGCGCCCAAGTCGCCGACTCAACGAGGGGCGTAGTTCATCCGCATCGGATGACGCCGTGAGCACCGTCCAAGGTGACGCTGTACGTATTCGTGCAAAATCCCTTTGTTGAAGGAGTCATTATGGCTAGCAGTTCGTCGATGTCATCCGGCGGAGTGTCGGTGCCGAGGCAGTACGCGGATGGGTCAGAAGTCACTGCGTGGGTTGGCTGGATCGTCTTCGCCGGCACCATGATGGCCCTTCTTGGGGTCTTCCACATGTTTGAGGGCCTGATCGCGCTGGTCCGTCACACCGAGATTGCCTTCCCCGCGTCAGGGCTGACCGTCCAGGTCACCTACACCCAGTGGGGCTGGGTGCAGCTCA
>JBDTYK010000030.1:0-16740 GCA_040005715.1 Actinomycetota bacterium
CCGCTGGGCACGACGTAGTCGGTCATTCGGGGGAACTTGTCGACGCTGAAGACATGAACCGCACCAGTGCGCAGCAGCCGCATGCGACTGCGCTCGAAGTCGTCGACGGGGCATGGGCCAACGTTCGTCCAGACGACGTTGCTGAGCACGCCGAAGAGGCCGTCGAGGTTGATCGTGTTGGGCCGGACGAGGCGGTGGGAGAGAAGGTGCAGTCGCAGGTAGGCGTCCGAGGCGTCTGCGGGTGCGACGTCGAGGTCGATCGCGACATGGACCACCTGGGTGCGGACACCCCGGCGGGGGTCATCTTTGGCGGCCGCGGCCAGCTCTGCCGGAGGACCGTACGGCGCCTCGATGTCGGCCGGTCCCAGCGCCGGCGCCGGAAACCACGTGTCGAGCACCTGCCCGTCCGCCGTCACCGTGGCCAGTCCATACCCCCATGCGCTGCGCTCACCCGTCATGGGCCAAGCGTAGGTGAGGGACCCAGTGGTAAGTGCCCACTCGCCCGATACCCTGCCTGTCATGCCCTTCGCCATGTCTTCTGCGCCCCGCCTCGACCTGGGCGCCGACGTCGTCACCGTGACCTCAGCCTTGTGCGACATACCGTCGGTGAGCGGCAACGAGGGACAGGTCGCCGATGCGATCGAGGATGTCCTGCGCCCACTGAGCCATCTGCAGGTGACCCGTGTCGGTCACACGATCGTCGCCCGCACGACCCTTGGGCGATCCCAGCGCGTGGTGCTGGCCGGTCACATCGACACGGTCCCGCTCACCGACCCGCCGAACCTCCCGGTCCGCCGCGAGGGCGAGAACCTGATCGGTCGCGGGACCTGCGACATGAAGGGCGGAGTGGCTGTGCAGCTGCGCCTGGCCAGCGCCTTGTCCGAGCCCTCCCGGGACGTCACCTACGTGTTCTACGACTGCGAAGAGGTCGACAAGGAGCGAAACGGGCTCGCCCGACTGGCGCGCAACAACCCGGAGCTCCTGCAGGCCGACTTCGCCGTCCTGCTCGAGCCCACCGACGGCGCGGTTGAGGGCGGTTGCAAGGGGACGCTGCGCGTTGAGGTCAGGGCCGACGGCAAGTCGGCGCACTCGGCGCGGCCATGGAACGGTCACAACGCGATTCACGAGGCGGCCACGATCCTTGGCCGCCTGGTGGCCTATGAGCCGCAGACCATTGCGGTGGACGGGCTCGACTACCACGAGGCGCTCAATGCCGTGGGCATACGGGGTGGGGTCGCCGGCAACGTCATCCCCGACGAGTGCTTCGTCACAGTCAACTATCGCTTCGCACCGAACATGTCGGGGACCGACGCCCTCACCCATGTCAGTGAGCTGTTCAAGGGGTACTCCGTGGAGCTCAAGGACGTGGCCGAAGGCGCGCGGCCGGGGTTGCACGTGCCTGCAGCCAAGGCCTTTGTCGAGGCGCTGGGCGTTCCCGTCCATGCCAAGGAGGGCTGGACCGACGTCGCCTTGTTCTCGGAGCTGGGGATCCCGGCGGTGAACTTCGGCCCCGGTGACCCGAACTGGGCTCACCACGACCTCGAGTTCTGCTCGGTGCAACAGCTTGTCGACGCGGAGGCGGCACTGTTGCGCTGGCTGGCCTGAGCGCGGGGCATAGGTTGGTGCCGTGACCGAGAAGAGCTTCGAGTACCACACGGGACCTGTCACTCTGCGGCGCAGCCAGGTGCCCCCGACGACTGCTGACCAGCGTCTGCTGGACAACGCCGGGCCCCCGGACTGGCTCCATGCAGACCCCTGGCGGGTCATGCGGATCCAGAGCGAGTTTGTCGAAGGGTTCGGCGCACTGGCCGAGCTCGGTCCCGCGGTCAGCGTGTTCGGATCTGCGCGCACCAAGCCGGAAGACCCCAACTACGCCCTGGGAGTCAAGGTCGGCAAGGCGCTGGTGGCGGCCGGCTACGCGGTCATCACCGGCGGCGGCCCGGGCTCGATGGAGGCCGCCAACAGGGGTGCGCTCGAGGCTGGCGGCACGTCGGTCGGGCTGGGTATCGAGCTGCCCTTCGAACAGGGCCTGAACCGGTTTGTCGACCTTGGGGTCAACTTCCGCTACTTCTTCGCACGCAAGACCATGTTCGTCAAGTACGCGCAAGGGTTCATTGTCCTGCCCGGAGGCTTCGGCACGCTGGACGAGCTCTTCGAGGCAGTGACCCTGGTACAGACCCGAAAGGTCACGTCCTTTCCCCTCGTGCTGATGGGCACGGCCTACTGGGGCGGCCTGCTCGAGTGGCTGCGCCAGAGTGCGGTGGTTACCGGGACGATCAATGCCGCCGACGTCGCCCTGCTGCATGTGACCGATGACGTGGACGAAGCCGTTCACATCATCCTCAGCGGCGACAGCGACGTATCCGCCAAACGCCCCGAGTAGCCGTCAGGCAATTCTCTGAACTTCGGAAAGTCCTTCCTCCAGCCGGTTGATTCGGACGATACTGAGCAGATGGGAAGGTCCCCGCTTCCGCGACGGGGCAGCACGCTGCTCGGACGTGATGTGGCCGGGAAAAGGCTGAGAGTGTCCTCGCACCCGGACGCCGGCCGGGTGGTTCTCTCGATCTGGCAGGACGACATCTGTCGGGCAACGCTGCGCCTGGCCGAGGAAGACGTCCCCGAGCTGGTCAAGATGCTCAGCTCGTCACTGATCCAGTCGCCAGCCGAGGAGTCGGACGCGGGGTAGTCAAAGCACGCGCCATACAGGCATGCCGAGGCTCGTGGCCGGCCAGTCAGGCGAGCGCGCGCCGGGCGAGTGCCGGTATGCCGGTGCGCAGCCCGGCAACCATGTCCAGCACCTGTCGCGTCTGGGGTATGTCGTGCGCCCGTACGATCCGTACCCCCTCCCAGACCGCGATGGCGGTTGTGGCGAGCGTTCCCGTGAGGCGGTCGGACTTGGGACCGTCAAGCCCGAGGGTCTCAGCGATGAACTTCTTGTTGGACACTGCGAGAAGGACCGGCCAGCCGGTCTCGACCAGGGCCTGGACCCGACCGGTGACCTGCAACGAGTGATAGGTGTTCTTGCCGAAGTCCTGCGCCGCGTCGATCAACAGCCCGTCCGCACGGACCCCGGCTGCCAGGGCGGTGTCGACCTGACGGGTCAGGTCCGCGAGGGTCTCGGCGACGACGTCGTGGTAACGGACCCGGTGCGGGTCCGTGCGCGGCGGATGGCCACCTGTGTGGGCGCACAGGTAGCCGACCCCGTGCGCGCCGGCGACAGACGACAGCTCAGGGTCGTGGCCGGCCCAGGCGTCATTGATCAGATCTGCGCCGGCCGCACAGGCGGCGTCGGCGACGCTGGCTCGCCAGGTGTCGACGCTGATCACCAGGTCGGGGTGGGCCGCCCGGATCGCCGCGACGAACGACACCACCCTGTGGAGCTCTTCGGCTGCGCTGACCTCCGGCCCGGGGCCGGCTTTGACCCCGCCGACGTCGACTGCGTCTGCGCCATCGGCCACGGCGCGCGCAACGGCTGAGAGTGCGGCGGCGTCGTCCAGATAGCGTCCACCGTCGTAGAAAGAGTCGGGCGTGCGGTTGATGATCGCCAGCAGGCCGGTCTCGCCGGCGACGAGGGTGCGGCCGCGCAGGCGGAGGTCGCGACCGGGGGGAACGTGGTGAGGCATGACACGATCATGTCGTGATCGTCTTCTTTCTGCTCATCGTGGTCCTGCTGATCGGGCTGACGGCCGGTGCTGTCATGGGCAAGATCGGTGGGTTCATGGCCGACCCGACGTCGAGTCAGCCTTCCCCGGGGTGGTCAGAGGTGGCGGTTGACTCAGGGAGACCGCTGTCGGGCGGGGACATCAGGCAGCTTCAGTTCGCCCAGGCGTTGCGCGGGTATCGGATGGGCCAGGTCGATGAGGTGATTGACGCGCTGGGCGCACGGCTGCTCGAGCTCGAGGCCGAGGTCGCCCGGTTGCGTGCGCCCACCGGCCAGCAGAGTGCGCCCGGCGAGCCCCGCGGGCGTTGAGCATCAGATGGGAACGTTTGTCATCGAACGTGCCATTGACGCACCTCCACCTTCGGTTTGGGGTGTGATCACCGACTGGGCCGGCTACGCGCGCTGGATCCCGCTGACCAGGATGCACCTCGACCGAGGCCCGACCGGTGTCGGATGGTCGTTCGCCGGTCTGACGGGCATCGGCCGGTTTCGCTTCGCTGACACGATGGTGATCACGGACTGGGCACCTCCGGTCGGTGAAGGCCTGGGCGCGTTTCGACTGGTCAAGGTCGGGCGTCAGCTCGCAGGATGGGCCGAGGTGAGCGTGTTGCCCGCCGCCAACGGTGAGCAGACACTGCTCATCTGGCGCGAGAACATCGTGATCAGGCCGGTTGTTCTCGGCAGGCTACTGGCCCCCCTCACAGACCGGGTCAACCGAGCACTGTTCGCCAGTGTGGTCGACAAGATGGCCGCTGAGGCTGTCCTTGGCTCGGGGCAGCGTTGAGCGCCGACGGACCTGTGGCCAACGGGCTTGTGGTCGACGACAGGGGGGTGGCTCGCTGTGGGTGGGCCGCGAGCGCCGCTGAGTACGTGACATATCACGATGAGGAGTGGGGTGTCGCGGTTCACGGCGAGACCCCACTCTTCGAACGGCTCATGCTCGAGGCCTTCCAGTCAGGGCTGTCCTGGCTCACGATCTTGCGCAAGCGTGAAAGCTTCAGGGTCGCCTTTGCCGGGTTCGACGCCGAGTCGGTCGCAGCTTTCGGCGAGACTGACTATGAACGGCTGATGAACGACAGGTCAATCGTGCGCAACCGGCTCAAGATCATGGCTGCCATGACCAACGCCAAGGCAGTGTTAGGGCTGCGGGACACCGGTGGCATCGATGAGCTCCTGTGGTCCTTCGCACCAGTCGGGCGGCCGCACCCGCGCACCCCAGCCGAGGTCCCTGCGACGTCCGTAGAGTCCATCGCGCTGGCAAAAGCGTTGAAGCGCAACGGTTTTGTCTTCGTCGGTCCCACAACGGTGTATGCCACGATGCAGGCGTGCGGGCTTGTGGACGATCATCTGGCTGGCTGCTTCCGAGGCCACCCATGAAGCAACTGTTGATGTCCTGAGCGACACTCTTGGGATGACCCAGAGCAACACGGTGATCAGCGCCTCAGGCGAGGATGCGGGCACTGGAACTGATGCGCACTCTCGCCCGACATGGGAGCGCGCACTGCCCTGGGCCCTGGCACTGGTGTTCGCGGGCCTTTATGCAACGCTCTCGATCGCCCGCTTCGAGAGAATGGACGTACGGTCCTTCGATCTGGGCATCTTTGAGCAGGCCATCGGCCACTATGCCCATCTTCAGGCTCCGATCGTCGACCTTGAGGGTGCTGGCCACAACTTCCTGGGCGACCACTGGAACCCGGCCATCGCGGTGTATGCGCCGTTCTACCGGTTGTTCCCTGGCCCGGTGACCTTGCTGGTCGGACAAGCCGTGGTGATCGCCCTTGGTGTGGTTCCCATGACTCGCGCCGGCATCCGGCACCTGGGGCGCTGGTCCGGGATCGCAGTAGGTCTGGCGTTCGGCATGTCCTACGGGATCCAGGCTGCCGTGGACTTCGACGTTCATGAGGTGTCGTTGGCGTTGCCGCTGCTCGCCTTTGCCCTTGAGGCGTTCCTCGCGCGGCGTTGGAGACTCGTCGTAGCCTTTGCGGTCCCTCTGGTGTTCGTCAAGGAGGACCTCGGACTGACAGTGGCGGCCCTTGGGCTGGTGCTCGTGTTGGTGGGAGCACGGCGCATAGGCGCTGGTCTTGCTGCTTTCGGCGTGGCCTCAACGGCCCTGGCCTTGAAGGTGCTCATCCCGCACTTCGCGGCCAGGGGCAGTACCTCGCGCCTGTCTGACCTGTCCCTGCAGGGAGGGGGCGACTCGCTGCTGCACCGCGTCCTGACGCTGCCTCATGATGTGGTGGCATCCGAGCCCCGTGCAACCACCGTGCTGCTGTTGCTGGCTGTGACGGTATTCCTGGCCCCGCAGTCGCCGCTGCTGATCATGGTCCTGCCCACGCTGGGGTGGCGCTTTCTCTCGGCGAACCAGAACTTCTGGGGACAGTCGTTCCACTACGACCTGGTGCTGATGCCGATCGTGTTCGCCGCCTTGATCGATGGTGCGGTCCGCGCCCGCCGCGATGGCTGGCGCCCGTTGCGCATCTACGCTCGGGGCGCACCCACCCTGGCCCTGCTCGTGGGTCTCTTTCTGCTCACGCGTTATCCGCTCAAAGACCTGGTCGATCCGGCGACCTACCAGCCCAGCCCCAGGGCCCAGGCAGCCGCACGCATCCTGGCCAGGATTCCAGATGGCGCGAGCGTTGAGACCGACCTCGGGCTGATTGCCCGGCTGACGAGCCGAACCCGCGTGTTCTTCCTGGGCACCGCCGCACCTGTGGTACCGCAGTTCGTCCTGGTCTCGGACACCGGCCAGGTCCCGGGACAGTCCGATCCGGTGAAGTACGCCCAGTCCTTGCATCCGGGTCAGACGTATGTGCTCGTTTCGCAGGACGGCGGTTACACGTTGGCCCGACGCGTTCCCTGACGGGCGCGTCGATACAGGGGTCCCGTTCTGGGTCAGTGACCGCGAAAGGTTGGTTTCTCCTTGGCGAGAAATGCCTCCACGGCCGCGGTGTGATCCTCGCTACGCCCGGTAAGGGCCATCCCGTCAGCTTCTTGGGCCAGGGACTCGCTCAGCGGATGTCCGGCCGAGAAGGCCACGGAGCGCCGGATGGAGCCGTAGGCCAGCGTCGGGCCTTCGGCCAGGGTCCGGGCCAGCTCGGCGACGACGATCGGAAGCTCCTCGGCGCTCACCACCTTGTTGACCATGCCCAGCTCGAGCGCTTCGGCCGCGGGAACGGTGCGCGGGAACATCAAGAGCTCCTTTGCCTTGGCCATGCCGATCAGTCGCGGCAGAGTCCAGCTCGAACCCGAGTCACACGACAGTGCGATTCCGGCGAACGCCAGGTTGAAACCGCCGGTGTCGACCATGATGCGAAGGTCGGCAGCGAATGCGAAGGCCGCCCCAGCGCCCGCAGCGACGCCGTTGACCGATGCGATCACGGGTTTGTTCATCGTGGCGAGCAGCTCGACGATGGGGTTGTAGTGGTCCGGAACGGTGGACCACAGGGACTCGTCACGGTTGCTGAGCAGGGCAATGTGCTCTTTCAGGTCCTGGCCGACGCTGAAGGCTCTCCCCGTGCCCGTCAGCACGACACAACGGACGGATGAGTCCTCCGCGACCCCCCGAAGGGTGGCCAGAAGCTGGTTCTTCGTGGCCCTGTCCAGCGAGTTCATGGCTTCGGGGCGGTTGATGGTCACGGTCGCTACACCGCCGGCGAGGACCACCAGCACTGCTGCTGAGGTCGAGCGCTCGCCGTCCGCCCTCGAAACACTGTGCTGCTCTGCCACGTTGGTCAGCTCCTCGTCTTGACGCCCTTAGCGATACCTGCTGCCACAGAGGCTTTCGCGGCTTGGGCAGCAACAGTGCACATTGTGTCTGATCCAGATTTCGTGCTGGGGGACGTTGGCGCGATAATGGTCGGTAAGAGGGTGTGCACGACAAGATCTCACGCAGAACAACGGAAGAGGGATTACCCATGGCGGCGATGAAGCCGAGGACCGGAGACGGGCCGCTCGAGGTCACCAAGGAAGGTCGTGGCATCGTTCTGCGGATGCCGATCGAGGGTGGTGGACGCCTGGTCGTCGAGATGACCCCGGACGAGGCCGCCGCGTTGGGTGACGCCATCAAGGGCTGCCCGGGCGTTAGCTAGGACGGTCACGACAGCCTTCCCGCCCGCAATGTTGAGCCCTGACCGGTTTCCGGTCGGGGCTCACTTTTGTGCCGCGGCCAAGTGCGCTTCGGGGTCCACCGCTCTCGGCCGGCGACAGAGGCAGTAGGCGGCCAGCCCGGCACAGATCAGGCCGTTGATGGCGCCGACGATCACGTCACTGAGGTGGTGCATGCCGCGGTAGAGGCGGGCGTATGCGACCAGAATGGGGATGATCGCGCACACCGTGACTACGGTTCGGCGCAGCCAGGTTCGCTCGATCGTCGTGGCCATGATCGCCAACGAGGCGTAGAGCGCCACGCTGGCACCCACATGACCGCTTGGGTAGCTGGAGGTCGGTGGGGCCGGGTCCAGGTGCGGAACATCTGGCCGCGGGCGACCGGTGACCAGGGTCGCCGCGACGAAGATGGCCGCCTGCAAGCTGATCGCGATGACGGGGATGATGGCAAACCACCAGCGCCTTGTCCGCCAGAAGACCACGGCGAAGGCGATGACGGCGGTCCCGATGATGATCTCGGTGTTGCCGAAATGTGACCAGATCGCCGTGACCGAGTCCCAGGTCTGGGTCCGGGTGTCCTGCAACGACCTGTTCAGGTCGCTCTCGGAATGGTCCCAGCTCTTGAAGGGTCCGGTGAGCACCCTGCCGAAAGCACTGATCGCCAACCACAAGGCGATGCCGGGAGCCAGGGCAAACAAGAGCACGTCCCGCACGGCGACGCGGGGGGCTGGTGGGGTTTGGCGACCCAGATCAGGGGGAACAAGGAACATTTAGACTCACCCTCTCGGATGTTGTTTTTGGCGCCGGTAGGGGCGACCTCGGTGAATGGAGAACGACATGGCGCAGGGCAATGTCACCAGGGCGGCGAGCTCGGTCGGTCGCCAACCGCTGGTACGGGGCGGGGCGAGGGTCGGGTACGCCGTCAGTGGCCTCCTTCATCTGTTGATCGCCTGGATAGCGCTGCAGGTGGCCTGGTCCGGCACCGGCAAGTCGGCTGATCAGTCTGGCGCCCTGCAGACCGTTGCCGGGAGCTCGCCTGGCCGGTTGACCCTCTGGGTGGCAGTGGTGGGTTTCTTCGCGCTCGGGCTCTGGCAGCTCGCCAATGCTCTTACGGCAGGGTCTTCCGGAGGCAAGTCGCCGTGGGCTGACCGGGTGAAGAGCATTTCCAAGGGTGTGGTCTACCTTCTGCTTGCGTGGACCTGCTTCAGCTTCGCCAAGGGAAGGCCTACCAGCAGCAAGGCCCAGAGCGCCGACTTCACTGCGACTCTGCTCCATCAGAGCGGTGGCAGAGCTCTGGTCGCAGTTGTCGGCCTGGTTGTGGTCGGGGTTGGCGGCTATCACGTGTACAAGGGGTGGACAAGGAAGTTCCTGCAGGATCTCACCGAGCATCCCGGTGCCTTCGCAACCCGTGCCGGAGTGGTCGGCTACATCGCCAAGGGCATCGCCTTGATGGTCGTTGGGGCCTTGTTCCTGGCCGCCGCGGCTCAGAACTCGGCGAACAAGGCCACCGGGCTCGACGGCGCCCTTCGTTCGCTTCGGGGTCAGCCACAAGGAAGCTGGCTCCTGACGGCGGTGGCCCTCGGGATCGCGGCATACGGCGTGTACAGCTTTGCCCGGGCAAGGTATGCGCGCGTCTAGGGTCCTGGTTCTCAAAAGGTTCCGCGCATTCTGAGGTTGATGGGGCGACCGTCGGGGTCATAGACCAAGCGGTAGAGGGGCTCTGCCCAGCCTCGAGTGAAGCGACTCAGCGACGCGTCGCTGACGGGTCGCAGTCGGCCAGGCGGACGGGCGCCGTGGCGTCCGCCGTCATACCAGCGCTGTAGCAGCGCGGCGGAGTCCGCGAAGGCGCTGAAGGTTGCCCCGGCGTCGAGCAGGTCATCCAGAGGCCCGGGACGGTCGAGATGCTCTCGAGCAAGGTTGAGCCGGAGCTCGCGTGCGTACCCGGGGTCGCAGACTGCGGCGGTGACCTCGGAGTCGTGGGTCCAGGACCTGCGGTTGAAGTTGTCTGACCCGACGGTTGCCCACTGGTCGTCGATGATGCAGACCTTGGCATGCACATAGACCGGTATGCCGTTCGGGCTCTCCAACCCGTAGAACGCCACCCTTCCGGGTGCCGTCTTTCGCAACGTGGCCATCGCCCGGTTCCGCGCGAGCAGATTGGGAGGCTTGGAGATGCGGCCGTCCTGGTCGGGGAAGTGTGGGAGGACGGCGATCAGGCGTAGCCCAGGGCTGCGCTGCAGGGCGTTCGCGAACAGCGATGCGATCTGTGGCGACCACAGGTACTGGTCCTCGAGATAGACCAGGTGCCGTGCCCGGTTGACGGCCTTGCTGTAGCCGCGCGCCACGCTGCGTTCCCCGCGTGGGGCAAACGGATAGCCTCCGGCGCGTCGGGGATACGTGCGTAGCAGCTGGACAGGGAGAAGCCCTGCCGGCACGGGATCCGGGTGCTGCGGTGGCAGCGGAGTCATTGGCAGGTTGTCGTGTCGCACCCGGTCACCGAGCCAGCGCATCGGGCTACGGCTGAGGCGCTGGGGGTCCTCCCAACGCTCACGGAACACGGTCTCCACGTCACCGACAGCCGGGCCGGTGATGGCGAGCTGTACGTCGTGCCAAGGCGGTCGCGGTCCGTACACCGCCGCCATCGGCTGTCGCTGTGAATCACCGCTGTGAGAGGCGTCGTCGCGTCGGCTGTGGCAGAGGTCGATGCCGCCGAGGTAGGCGACGTCCAGCTCCGGGCGGTCGCGGTGGCGCAGGACGACAAACTTCTGGTGATGCGACCCCCCGGTGCGTACCCGCATGTCCAGCTGGCACTGGCCTCCCGCGTCATTGATCTCATCACCCAGATGCCGGTTCTCTGCGGCGGAGAACGCGAGGCGGTCCCAGTGGGAGCGCCAGACCAGGCCGCGAACATCGACGCCGCGTCCGGCCGCCCGTGCGAGCACCTCCCCGATTTCTGAGCCGGCAGCAGCCGTGAGCCGCTCATCTGAGTCGCCTCGCCAGTCGACGAACATCAGCAGGTCGCCGCTGCGCATCTGTGACACCCGTTCATGGAGCTCCGCGAAGTAGGTCACTCCGTGAACAAGGGGGCGCACCTGGTTGCCCTCGCTCCATGAGGCCCCGTCGACATGACGGGCGTCCAGTCGGGTCGCGGGGTTGTCGCGCTCCCGTGGCGTCAGGAACCACTGAGAGGTCGTCACATCTGACCGTAGCTGGCTTGGCTACCCACGTCGGGTCGTCCTCGCTGATCCTGGGTCGAGATCACCGTCAGTAGTAGTGCTTCCGTCCTCCCACAGCCCGGCCCATCGAGCCAAGGACCCAGAAGATCGCGCCGATCACCACCAGGATCACGCCGATGGACCAGAGAATTGAGATCTTCGCAACCAGTCCTATGACCAGAAGCACGATTCCGAGGACGATCATCCGGGACTCCCTTCGTCGTTTGTACATTGACGGGTGTGGCATACCCAGAATGCGCGGTTTCATTCACGCGAGCCCTGCCAGCTTTGTCAGGGGGGTGGTGAAGATGTCATTGCGTACGTGGCGACAGGCAGCTCGCCTTGATGCGCGTTCGACCAGTTTGCCCCGACGGGTACCCTGAACCGGAGAACATGTTCGTTCTGTGCACGTCTGTCCGCAGATCCATAGAGCCCAACGAAGGAGGCCCGCCGATGAGAATCGGTACCAGCCTGGTGCTGATCGCGGTTGGCGCGATCCTGAAGTTTGCGGTGACGGCGACGTTCAGCGGGATCAGCGTCTCGACCGTGGGCGTCGTTCTCATGGTGGTGGGAGTCGCTGGTCTGGTGATCTCGCTCGTTCTGGCCAACACCGCCCGCCGGACGGAAGTCGTGAGCCGCGAGGTGCGCGAGGGTTACTCGCAGCCTCTGCCTCCCGAAGACCCCCGCATCTGATGAGGTAGGAGGGCGCTCTGCCCTCAGCTAGCGCTTGACCGCAGCCAGGACGCCGTCGCCGACCGGCAGCAGCGCCGGCAGGAGCAGCTCGTTGTCGCGCAGTGCCTTGCCCAGATCCCGCAGGGTGGTCGTGGTCTCGTCGCGCGTGGCGGGATCGGCCACCAGGTCGTGCCAGAGCATGTTGTCCAGGGCCAGCACCCCACCAGAGCGCAGGAGACGCAAGGCCTGCTCGACATACTGTGGATACTCGCTCTTGTCACCATCGATCACGACCATGTCGTATGCCGCGTCGTTGAGGCGGGGGAGTACGTCAAGAGCCGGCCCGGTGATCACCCGGGTGCGCTGGGGAGCGATGCCGGCAGCTGCGTAGGCCAGCTTTGCCGCCCGCTGGTGCTCGGCTTCGATGTCGATCGTGGTCAGGATGCCGTCCGGGGGCATCCCGGACAGGAGCCACAGACCTGACACGCCGGCTCCGGTACCCACCTCGACGACCGCTTTGGCGCTGACTGCGGCAGCCAACAGGCGCAGCACGGCCCCTACCGACGCCCTGATCGGGCTGCAGCCCAGCTCTTCGCCGTGCAGTCGTGCATCCTGAATGACCCCGGACTCCGCAATGAATTCCTCGGAGTAGGCCCAGGAGGCCGGTTTCTGTGCGCTCATGGGCGTTACCCTACTGTCCTCCCCTTGCGCCCCACTGACGGTTGGTGCGGTTGTGGCCATACCCAGGGCGACCCGTGGCGATACCCAGTAAACTCTCAGGTTCGTCCGGAAACATTGTGGGTATCAACAGCTTCGACAGCTCACCGACCGCCAGATCGTCGGCTCCGAAAGTCTCCGGAGTCGACTTAGCCACAGCCGAAGGAAAGATGACGTGACCACGAGCACAAGTGACCGCGCCGACATGCACAATGAGATTGATCCCACAGGTGGGAAGGCATGGGTCCCCCCGACCTGGGAAGAGATCGTCACCCAGCACTCTGCCAGGGTCTACAGGTTGGCCTACCGCCTCACTGGCAACATGTACGACGCGGAGGATCTGACCCACGACGTATTCATCCGCGTCTTCCGATCGCTGAACTCCTACCAGCCCGGAACTTTTGAAGGCTGGCTGCACCGCATCACGACCAACGTCTTCCTGGACAAGATGCGACGCAAACAGCGAATCCGTTTCGACGCGCTCTCGGATGAGTCCGCTGCCAGACTGCCCAGCCGTGAGCTCGGCCCTGAGCAGCACTACACCGAAACTCATTTCGACGATGACGTCCAGCGCGCTCTTGATGCCCTCACGCCTGATTTTCGCGCGGCCGTGGTGCTTTGTGACATTGAAGGTCTGTCGTACGAGGAGATCGCCAGCACTCTGGGAATCAAGCTCGGCACGGTCCGTTCGCGCATTCACCGAGGCCGCTCACAGCTGCGAGCGGCTCTGGCACATCGCGCTCCCGATCCGTCCAGAACGGTCTCGCCGACGCGAGCCCGTGGGGGCTTTGCGTTGGGGCGGGTAGTTCCGGGGACCCGATGAGCTTCGTCCTGCGCGCGCGTCCGGTCGTTGACTCACGACATGTGGACGCTGTGCTCAGCGCGTATGCCGATCGCACACTTCCGGCGGCCAAGCTGCTGGCCTGCGACCAGCACGTGGCCATCTGTCCAGGTTGCCGGGGCGCGGTGGAGGCTGAGCGTCGGCTGCTGCGCTCACTCAGGACCGCAGTCGCTCCTGACGTGCCGAGTCGGCTCGAGTCGGTCCTGCTGGGCCTTGGCGTCCAGGCAGGTCCACAGGTGGCGGCGAAGCGGCCACCTCGACTGGTCGTCGTGGGCCGGGCGGCTCCGGCTATGCACCGGTCCCCCATGCGGGCGGCGATGCTTGCCAGCTTGGCAGCAGGCGTGTCGGCCGCGGCAGCGTGGAGCGTGGGCTTCGGTGGCGTCGGTCCGTCGGCACCCTCCCGAGCCGTCCTTGCGCCTGTCTCTGTTGCGACGGCGCGCCTGTCAGTCAGGGAGGCGTCGATTGGTCGGCCGGGCTCCATCGTGGAGACACAGGGGACGGCTGCCGGAATAGCTGGATCCATTGGGGTTGGCAGGTCTTTCATTGCCGTGGCTGCCCCGGTGACCGTCGGTTGGCCCGGCGTTACCCAGATGATTGCCTCGGGGGCAACCCAGCCATGAACGAGGAGCCACGACCCTCGCAGGGCCAGGACGACCAGGCGAAGGGGCTGGACGACCAGGTAGCTGACGCGGTTGAGGGAACCGATGTGGTTGAGGCGACCCAGCCCTTTGAGGCGACCCAGCCCTTTGACGCTCCCCAGCCCTTTGACGCGGCTGACCCGTCCAAGGCCCCGGTAGCCCCCTGGGCGACCATGCCCCACCAGGGCGTCAGCTACCCGCCGCCGGCCGGTAGCCCTTTCGTGCACCAGCCTCCGTTGCCCGAAGAACCTGCCGTCAACGCCGGTGTTCAGCCGTCCATGCCATGGTATTCAGCCTCGGAGACCTCAGCGGCTCCGCCGGTGGCCAACGCACCATCTTGGAGCGGCGGAGCGGACGGGTTGGGTGCTGGGCTGATCACGGCCATCGTGGCTGGCGCTCTCGCCCTTGCCCTGGTGGCCGCAGTATTCGGCGGCATCGCGGGCGGGTTGTTGGTGGGCCGCCGAGATGGTGGTCCCGTGTCATTGCCCGTTCCGCTGGCGGTATCCACCCCCCGCCCGGCCGGGTCGATCGCCGAGATCGCAGCCAAGACTCTGCCCAGCGTGGTGACGATCAAGGTCGAGGGGGCTGATGCGGCCGGCACGGGATCAGGGTTCGTGCTGCGCCAGGACGGCTACATTCTGACGAACAACCACGTGGTCGAGGCTGCCGGGCCGTCGGGCAAGATCACCGTGATCTTCTCGGACGGCAAGAGCGTGGTTGCCAAGATCATCGGCCGCGACGCGTCCTACGATCTGGCGGTGATCCGGGTGGCCCGCCAAGGTCTGCCCGTTCTCACGTTGGGAGCCTCTTCGACGGTCGTCGTTGGCGACCCGGTCATCGCCGTCGGCGCTCCACTGGGCCTCGAAGGCACAGTCACCAGCGGCATCGTGAGCGCCCTCAACCGACCGGTGACCCCCGGCGGTGCCGCGGACTCGACCACCTCGTTCATCAACGCCATCCAGACCGATACGGCTATCAACCCCGGCAACTCCGGTGGTCCTCTCCTCGATATGGCAGGTCGCGTTATTGGCGTGAACTCGGCGATCGCCCGGATCCCGGGCTCAGAGAGCCAGGTTGGAGGCCAGTCCGGCAGCATCGGTGTGGGATTTGCCATTCCCAGTGACCAGGCACGCAAGACTGCTGACCAGCTGATGACAACCGGTAAGGCCACGCACCCCGTTATTGGCGTGCTGATCGACACTTCGTACAAGGGCGAAGGCGTCAGGATCGCAGCCTCCCCGCGGAACGGAAGCTCGCCGATAACCAAGGGCGGGCCGGCCGACAAGGCGGGGCTGCGCCCCGGCGACGTCATCATCACGTTCGACGGCCGGCCGATCACGGGTCCTGACGAGTTCGTCGTGGCGATCAGGGCCAGGTCAGCGGGTGACCAGGTTGTCATGACCGTGCGGCGCGGCACCACGGAACGTACTGTCAGGCTGACACTTCAAGCGGCCAGCTGACCGCTCCCACGAAAAGGTAGGGTTCACACGTGCTCGACATCAACGGCTGGGAGTTCGTGGTCCTCGTTGTCGTCGCGCTGTTGGTGATCGGCCCTGAGCGGCTGCCGGAGTACTCCGCCAAGCTCGCCAAGATGGTCCGACAGCTCAAGGGCATGGCAGACGCGGCCACCATGCAGCTTCGCGAGCAGATGGGCCCCGAGTTCGACAACGTCGACTGGAAGCAGTACGACTTTCGGCAGTACGACCCTCGCCGAATCGTGCGTGAGGCCCTCATGGATGACGGGTCCGCCGCAGACAGCCCCAGCTCCACCACGGTCGCCGACAAGGCACAGTCAATGCCGAAGCGCCGTGACCCGAACGAGTCGACTCCGTATGACGAGGATGCCACCTAGGGTCGTCAGGGTCGCTCTCAGCACGATGACGCGGGCGAGGTCGTTGGTCTGGTTGCCTTTGCGGGCACGACGCCCGCCGGAGCCCGTAGGGCGGTGAACCGACTGCCCAGGACGAGGTCGACCGATCGGTCGCTCCGCTTGTCGAGCACCAGCTTGGCGCCGGGGAGCCGCTTGGCCAAAAGGGCCGCACCGGCATTACCGGGACGACCATGGCGCACCTCACCGACACCGACGATTCGCCTGCCAAGTGGGTCGTTGGTGACCTCTCCGATGGTGAAACCCTGTGATCGCAACGACTTTGCGACCGACTTCGCCAAGCCGTCGCGGTCCGTCGCGTTGTAGACGTTGATGATCATTGCGCGTGGCGTCAGAGCGTCGGCTACTCCCTGCCCCTGGCATGCGGGGCTGGCCTGGGACGTGTTCGGGGCTGTGGAGAGCCACCCCTGGAAGTAGGCAGCGGCATACGCGAAGGTCCCGAACATCAACACGGCAACGAGGGTCATGGTGATGGCTGCACGTCGGCGCTGGCGCCTGCGACGGATCGAGGTTCCGTTCCCCTCCACGTACTCCAACGCTTGCACCCCCGGTCGGTCAGTCTTACTAACCGATGATGACAGGGCAGCTAGTCAAGCACCAGTACTCGTGCGTGCAGGGCTGGTCGCTGTTGAAGGGCAGCGCGCAGGGCCCGGTGCAGGCCGTCCTCGAGGTAGAGGCCGCCCTGCCACTGCACCACGTGGGCGAACAGGTCGCCGTAGAAGGTCGAGTCCTCGGAAACCAGCGCAGCCAGGTCGAGATTGCGCTTGGTGGTGATGAGCTCGTCCAGCCGGACCATGCGAGGCGGAACATCGGCCCAGTCCCGAGCGGTCTCCAGCCCGTGCTCGGGATAGGGACGCCCATTGCCCACGGCCTTGAAGATCATGACGACAGTTTAGGGTGACGCCGGTGTCACCGGTCATTGGCGTTCAGGTTGACGCCGGCGTCGTCAGTCATTGGCGGAGGATAGGGGATTTGAACCCCTGAGAGCTTTCACTCAACACGCT
>JBDTYK010000031.1:0-16411 GCA_040005715.1 Actinomycetota bacterium
GAAGGAGATCTCCCAGCGATACGACTTCAAGAACGTCGGGGCCTCCATCGAGTGGAGCGGCGAGAACATCGTGATGAAGGCCAACTCGGAGGAGCGAGTGCTCGCTGTTCTCGACGTCTTCCAGACCAAGCTGGTCAAGCGCAGCGTCTCGCTCAAGGCACTGGATCTGGGCGACAAGGATCCCCAGCTCTCGGGCAAGGAGTATCGCCTGGAGGCCTCCCTCAAGGACGGCATCAGCCAGGAGAACGCCAAGAAGATCGCAAAGCTGATCCGGGACGAGTTCGGGAAGACGGTCAAGCCCCTCATCCAGGGCGACGAGCTGCGCGTCTCCAGCAAATCCAAGGACGACCTTCAAGCCGTCATGGCCATGCTTCGCAGTGCCGAGCTGGAGGTTGCGGTGCAGTTCACGAACTATCGCTGAGCCCTCGTAGCTCACCGCAGACCATGGATCCGAGGTGTCCGGGCTGTTTCGGGCGCACATGGGCGCTCCCCCGCCGTCCGGTCACGAGTGGTCTGCCCGACTGCCGAATCAGGCTGCCTTGCCGAAGGCGGCCCGTGAGGCCAGTGCCTCGCGCAGCTGAGAGTCGGCGTCAACGATGGCCCGACGCACCGACGCCGTCAGATCATTGCGATGAAGCGCCTGCTGGGACTGCTCAGCCGTCGATGCCTCGACGACACGGCTGGGATAGGACAAGGCTGCGATTCTGGCGAGAGCGTCCTCGCCGACCCTGCCGGACAGCCGGGGCACGTCGCTGAAGTAGCGCGCGACGTAGGGCCGCAGAACGTCCTGGTCGCTGGCGTGCCAGAAGCCCGTCGCAAGAGCGTTGAGCTCGTAGTTGGATCGCCCATGCTCCCCAGTGAGCTGCGCCCAGGCCCAGGCCTTGGCCGCGGCATCGGGCGCAGAAGCCCTGGCCTGCAACGCCTTCAGACTCCCCTGCATAGTGTTGTCACGCTCGCGTGCGGCTTCGATCTCGGCTGAGCCGATCACGCCGCGCCGCGCCAGGTTGCCCAGGACAACCCATCGAAAGTCCGAGTCCGCGCCCAGGCCCTCCGGTAGGGCCTCACCTGTTGCCCAGCGGCCCAGGAGGTCCTCGTCCGTAGTGGTTGTCGCCACGTACCGAGCTGCCACCAGCGCGCGCGACGAGGCCGGCTCTGACTGGGCCAGCATCGAACCTGCCGCCTCGGCCATCACTGCGTAGGCATTCTCCTGCTCGGGCTCCGTGATGAACTGGGGGATGATCCGCTGGGTCATCTGAAGTCCCACCCGGTTGATGATCGACTGGTTGCTTTCCAGTGCCCAGGATGTCGCCAGGACGGTTAGCGCGTGTCGTGGGTCGATCTCGGCCAGCGCAACCCCGTCAAACAGCGCCGTCCAGACAACTGCGCGAGCCTGGGTATCAGGCACCAGAGGCAGCTCGACCGGTGCGGCTGCAAGTGTTGCCGGGTCGAGCCTGACGTTGCCCCACGTCAGGTCGCTAGCGTTGGGGATGACCATGGCTGGGGAGCGCTGCCCCACCAGCGCGGGGAGGGCGGTCTGGTCCTGGTCCACTGCTGCATCAACCCGGAATACCTCTGTGCCGGCTGAGAATCCCGCCACATCAAGGGTGTGAGGTCGATCTGCGGGATACTTGGCGGGCGGGATCCGGCGCAGCATAGCGGACGTGATCGAACCGTCCCGTACCTCGGTCTGCACCGAGAGGGCGTCCACCCCCCGCGTCCGGAGCCAGGCCCCAGCCCAGGCATGCAGCTCCTTGCCGCTGGCCTTCTCCATGGCGCCGATGAAGTCCCCCAGCTCGGCGTTGCCGTAGGCGTGGGAACGCAGATAGTCCCTGATCCCTTTGATGAAGGCAGCGTCACCGATATGGGCGATCAGCTGTGTCAGCGTGGCGGCCCCCTTGGCGTAGGCGATGCCGTCGAAGTTCTGCAGCGCTGACTGGGCATCGGGTGCGGGAGATCCGGCAACGGGATGGGTCGACGGCGTCCGCTCCGCGGCGTAACCCCAGGGCTTGCGAGCCATCGAGGCATCAACCCAGGCATCAGTGAACTCGGTTGCCTCACAGAGGGTCCGGGAAGCCATGTACTCCGCGAACGACTCGTTCAGCCAGAGGTCGTCCCACCATCGCATGGTCACGAGATCGCCGAACCACATATGGGCCATCTCGTGCGAGATGGTGTCGGAGCGGGTCAGCAGCTCGTCATGGGTTGTCGCGCCGCGGAATACGTACTGGTCACGCAGCGTGACACAGCCAGGGTTCTCCATGGCGCCGGCGTTGAACTCGGGGACAAAGACCTGGTGGTACTCCCCAAACGGATAGCGGATGCCGAACAGCGCGTGATAGTAGTCGAACGACTCTCTGGTGATGGTGAGCATCTGCTTGGCCTGCCGTTCCAGGGCCTCACCCAGCGAGGCCCGGGCATGAATACCCAAGGGAATGCCGTCGTGCTCTGCCAGAACCGACACGTAGGGCCCGGCGCAGACCGTGAAGAAGTAGGTAGCCAGAGGCTTCGTCGTCGCCAGTGCCCAGCTCCTCGGGCCAACCCGGGCAGCGGCACCGTTGCCGAGGACTATCCAGTCTGTCGGCGCGGTGACAAGAACGTTGTAAGGGGCCTTGAGGTCCGGCTGGTCGAAGCAGGCAAAGACCCGGGGCGCCGCGTCCAGGAAAGAGTGCCCGTAGACATAGTGCCGCTCATCAGCGGTGTCGACTGCCCGGTGCAGGCCCTGCCCGTCGTTGCTGTACCTCATCGTCGCGGTGACGACGACCTCGTTCTCGGCTGCGAGGCCAGTCAGCGCGATCCGCTCACCGTCAAAGTCGGTCAGGTCAACGGCCGCGCCGTTGAGCGTGACCCGGTGCAGCAGATGCGGTTTGACGTCCAGGAACGTGGACGCGCCGGGTTCAGCACACCGAAAACGCACGGTGCTTGAGGACTCAAAGTTCGTGGCGCCCTGGTCGAGATCAAGCTCGAGACGGTAGTCGATGACGTCGACGAGCGATGAGCGAGCCGCGGCTTCCACCCTGGTGAGATTGGGCATGCCTGACACTCTTCCAGACCGGACCAGCGGCTCTTCCGCGGGTCAGCGGCCGCGATAGCCAGTTGCCATCGTCTCCAGGCGTGCGATGCGCTCCGACATGGGCGGGTGGGTCGCAAAGAGCCGTGAGACGTCCTGGGCCCGGAACGGGTTGGCGATCATCATGTGACTGGCGTTGACCAGATCGCGCTGGGGGGCCAGGGGCGCGGCGGCCGTCCCCCTCTCAAGCTTGCGCAGCGCCGATGCCAGAGCCAGGGGGTCACCCGTGAGAGTGGCACCGTCCTCGTCGGCGTCGTACTCACGGGTCCGGCTGATCGCAAGCTGGATCGTGGTGGCGGCAACTGGCGCGAGAAAGGCCATGAGCAGCATCCCGATCGGGTTGGAACGGTTGTCGTTGCCGTTGCCACCCCCGCCGAACAGCCCCAGGAACATGAACATCTGGGCGACGCTGGTGATGACGCCGGCGATGGCCGCGGCCACTGAGGACGTCAGGATGTCACGGTTGTAGACGTGCATGAGCTCGTGGCCAAGGACGCCGCGAAGCTCGCGCTCATCAAGCAGCTGCAGGATCCCCTCCGTGCAGCAGACAGCCGCGTTGGCCGGGTTACGCCCGGTCGCAAAGGCGTTCGGCGCTTCGGTGGGCGAGATGAACAGGCGCGGCATGGGCTTGCCCGCAGCTGTCGAGAGCTCGCGCACGATGCGATACATGACCGGAGCCTCGGGCTCGCTGACCGGCCGGGCTTGCATGGCCCTGATCGCGATCTTGTCGCTGTTCCAGTAGCCGTACGCGGTCATGGCCACACCGAACAAGGCAAAAAGCCAGATGTACCTGCCCCCGCTGAACAGCGAGCCGATCGCCAGGAGAAGCCCGAAGATTCCGCTCAGCAGGAGCGTCGTCTTCAGCCCGTTGTAGTGGTTGTGCATACCCCTCCCAACGAGGCGGCCCAGCCGGATGTTCCGGAGCACAAGACCAGTGGATGGCCCCTGAGCAGGCTCCTCAGCCTCGTGTCAGGAACCCATCAGCCCCAGGATCAGCTGGGGGCTGAGGCTGGTCAGGACCAGCGCCACGGCTGCGAAACCAACGGCGACCAGTGTGGCCGGATGCGCCCGAACGGTCTCTACGGCCACTCGAGTCTTCTCGTCGGCTCGCTCCTCAGATGTGGCCAGAACCGCACGAAGCCAGCGCACGTAGACGGCCACGCCCAGGACAGCGTTGGCTGCCGCGATGACGGCCAGCAACCACAGCTCGCTGCCCACGACCGGACGAAACGCGGTGACCTTGGCCACGAGGCCGAGGACGCCCGGTGGTAGCCCGGCCAGCGACAGCAGCGCCAGGCCAAGGGCGACGCTGAGGACAGGGTGGTCGCGCATGAGACCGCGGTATGACGAGAGGTCACGTGCACGTTCGGCTCCCCTGATCTGGACCAGGGCGGCAACAACAGCAAAGGCCAGAAGCGTCGCCAGGACGTAGGCCAGGAGGTAGGCCCCGGAAGCGCGCACCGCGGCCGCGGAGACCGTCGCCAGGGGCATGACGACCCAGCCGGCCTGCGCCACCGTGGACCATGCGAGCAGGCGCACGACACCGTTCTGCCGCATCGCCATGATGTTGCCCAAGGTCATGCTTGCCGCCGCCACGACCGCAATCGAGGTGAGGACTGGCGCGCCTAACGGTGCCACGGCCCGGATCACGACGAGCAGGCCGGCCAGGGCGGCGATCTTGGAGACGCTGGCCAGGAAGGCGGCGATCGGCAGGGGGGCCCCGTCGTAGGCCTCAGGGGTCCATGCGTGGAAAGGCACCAGCGAGAGCTTGAAACCGATCCCTGCGACGAAGAGGACTACCGCAAGGACGAGGATCGGGCGTCGGGACGGATCGTCGATCACGGTGAGCGCGGCTGCAGGAGTGAGGAATCCGCTCGTGGTGGCCGTGAACCACAGACCGGCCGCCAGCGCCAACAGCCCGAAGGAGACCAGTGAGGTGGTCAGCAGGGCTATCGCCCCCGTGATGGCTGAGCGAGCGCCTCGAAGGGCGACCAGCGCCACCGTCGGGAGGGTTGCCAGCTCGATGGCGACCAGCCACGAGCCCAGGTCACGTGCACCGGCGACGGCTGTAGCCCCCGCCGTCGCGGCCAGGACAAGGCTCACGATGACAGCAGTGCCCCCGGTGGACTGTCTTCTGTCATCGGGCCAGCTCAGCAGCAGCGTGACTGCGGCCGCGAGCAACGCGGCCAGCTGGAGAGCGGAGGCGACGGAGTCTGCGGCATACATGCAGGCGCCGCCCCCCGGAAGGCACAAGGTTTGGCGAGCATCCCCGGCACCCATCCCCAGACCGGCGAACGTGGCTACCGCCCCGACTGCCAGGCTCGCAAGGGCGATCGCGTAGTGCACGCGGCGCAGGTTTCGGGCCAACACGTCGGCAACCAGGATCACGGCGACACCGATGGCCGGCGCGAGCACGGGCAGGAGCAGCCCCGCGTTGACGCTGACGACGCCCTGGCTCATCGGGATACCTCGGCAGTGATGGCAGTGACGTCCTTGATAGTGGAGTTCAACACAATTTGAGGGGCAACGCCCAGGACCAGAACCGAGGCGACCAGTACTGCCAGGACGGACCATTCGCCACCACGGGCATCCGGATGCGCGGGCAAGGTCCGATCACCTGCCCAGATCAGTCTCAAGACCCTCAGGGAGTAGCCGGCGGCCAAGGCGGTGCCCGTCACGGCCACAACGGCCAGGACACGCATGAAGACTTGCGGACGGTCTGGAGCCGGCGACCACGCGGAGTACATGGCCAGGAACTCACCCCAGAATGAGACGAGACCAGGAAGCCCGAGGGAGGCGGCAAAGCCCACGACGAGCGAGATGCCGAGGCGTGGCGAGATCTCGCGCAGTGCAGCGCGCGCCGTGGCCAGATCGGCCGATCCCCAGCGTTCCTTGAGACCGCCGACCAGGAAGAAGAGCAGTGAGGCGACGACGCCGTGTGCAACGTTGGCGAACAGAGCCGCCTGCAGCCCGACGGTGGTTCCGCTGGACAAACCAAGAACCACGAAGCCCATGTGAGCAACCGAAGAGTAGGCGATGAGCCTCTTGAGGTCGTTCTCAACCAGGCAGGCCAGGCCTCCCCAGAGGATGCCGACCACGCCAAGGGCCCCGAACACCGGTGCCAGGCGGCCGAACCCGATGGGCAGAGGCGCAATGACCAGCCGCACGACACCGTAGGTGCCCATCTTCAGCAGGACAGCAGCCAACAGCACCGAGCCGGCAGTGGGTGCGATCGTGTGTGCCGGGGGCAGCCAGGTGTGGAGCGGGAAGAGGGGGATCTTGATGCCAAGCCCAACCAGCAGCAGTGCCGCAATGACGACCTGCGTGTGCGGCTCCATTCCTGCTCCATGAAGCTTGGCGAGCTCATCAAGGTTGCCAGTGCCCGCAGCCTGAACCAGAGCCAGGATGCCCACCAGCATGAGCGTGGACCCAAGAACGGTGTAGAGGACGAAACGCCCTGAGGCGTCTGCACGGGCCACGAGATCGTGAGAGTCACCGAAGCGCGAGATCAGCACCCACATCGGGATGAGCACGACTTCGAAGGAGAGGAAGAAGATGACGGCGTCACGGCTCAAGAACGTTGCCAGCGCGCCGAACTCGACCAGCTGCAGACAACCGTAGAACAGGGTTGGTGAGCCACCGTGTGGCGGGTGTGAGCTCGCCTGGACAACGACCGCGATGCTTAGGGCTGCCGTCAGCAGCAGGAGGGGCGCGCTGATGCCATCGACCGAGAAGGTCCACCTGACCCCGAGCGCGGGCAGCCAGGACGCGTCGAGCGCCGGACGCGCGATGACCGAGATGACCACAAGCGCGGCCGTGACGATGCTGGCTACCAGGCTGACCCGGTTGGCGTTGTCCTCGCCGGAGGTGGCTGACCCCCGACCAGCGAGGATCAGGGTGGTCCCGGTGATGGCCGGAACCGCGAGGGCAGCAATCAGCAGGACTACCACAACGTCACCCCAGTCACGCCGACTGCAAGCAGACCGACCACCACCCACACGAGATAGGAGGACGGTTGACGGGTGTGCGTCCGCTCGCTGGTGATTCCGATCCAGCGAGTCGCCACCACGGTGCCGCGCACGTAAGCATCAATGACCTGCCGGTCTGCCAGGACGACGATCCGGGCAAGCTGCACAACCCCGTTCGCCACGGCGACATAGACCCCATCGGCGCCGAGTCCCCTGTCGAACAGTGTCATTCGCCCGGCGCCAAGACGTTCGGCAGCGTCACCGCTGACCTCGACCAACGACAGGCGACGCACCGTGAACCCCGTCGCCAGGATCAGGACCAACGAGGATATGGCCAGCCACCAGGTGATGTGTGGCTCGACCGGGACCAGTGGGGTGAAGATGATCAGCCCTCCGACAACGGATAGGAACGCGAGGAGCAAGACCGACCACCGGGCACTGTCAAAGATGTCGGCGTGGCCATGGTCAGGTTGGGCGTGGACGTCCACGACGGTCGAGACCGAAGTGGGGGCGGGGGCGGAGCTGGCCATGGCCTCGCCCGCAGGCGCGGACTCCGTGAACATCTTGAGAAGACTGACGTCCTCGATCTCGGCGGAGCCCTCAACGTCGGCCCTAGCGTCGGCCTCGGCTTTGGCGTTGAAGGCGATCTCCTCGTCGGGGCTGAGGTGGGTGAGGACGAGCCACGCACGCGTGCAGTAGGCGGCGGTGAGCACGACACTGCACCCGACCGCCACCAAGACGACCCACCCGGCGGCCGACCCGGACTCGGAGACGTTCTCGTTGGCCGCGCCCAGCACGAACTCCTTGGCCACAAAACCCACCAGGGGCGGGACTCCGGCCAGCGCCAGGAACCCGATCGCGAGCGGAACCCTCAGTGCCGGGTAATGACGCACCCCGCCTGACATCTTCAGAGCTGAGGTGCCGGCGACCAGAACGCTGAGCCAACCAACCGCAAGGAACAGCAAGGCCTTGAACATCGCGTGCGACATAAGGTACAGCACAGCGGGGCCGGCGCCGGTGGCGACCGGCGTCACTGCCAGGGCGGAGAGCATGATCGCGATCTGGCTGATCGTGGAGTAGGCCAGCAGTCGTTTGATGTCGGACTGACCGAACGCAAGGATCGCCGATCCGATCATGGTCACTGCCGTGATCACCGCGAGCACCAGGCGGGCCGGGTCAGCAAGGACGAAGATCGGGAACAGGCGGGCCAGGACGAAGGTGCCTGCCGCGACCATGGTCGCGGCGTGGATAAGTGCCGAGGCCGGGGTGGGGCCCTCCATGGCATCGGGCAGCCAGTCGTGGAAGGGGAACTGTGCCGACTTTCCGGCGATACCGCTGAGCAGACAGAGGAATGCGGCCGTCAGCGTCCCGCCAGGCATGCCGGACCACTTGGCCATCAGGTCCGGTATCGACGTCGTCTGCGCGCCGGTGGCCAGGATGATCAGGCCGATGACAAACGCTAGGTCAGCAGTCCGCGTGACCAGGAAAGCCTTGAGGGCGGCTCGTCGCGCGGACTCAAGCCGACTGTTGTGGCCGATGAGCAGGTAGGAGCACCAGCCCATGATCTCCCAGCCCACGAGCGTGAGCACAAGGTCACCGGAGAGGACAACGAGAAGCATCCCGGCCAGGAAGAGCGAGACCGACGCGGTGAACGCGCCATAGCGGTCGTCTTCGTGCAGGTACCACTTGGTGAAGATCTGGATCGCGAGCCCCACGATGGCCACCGCGACCACGACGATCGCACTCAGGTCGTCCAGCAACAGGTGCAACGGCATCTGCAGGGGGCCTAGCGGGAGCGCTCCGATCGTGGAGACCTCAGGGGTGTACGGGCCGTTGTGCACTCCGTAGAGCACTGAGGTGGCGGCGAGCAGGGTGACCACTCCGCCAGTCAGCGCAACGGCGGCGCTGGCCTGGCGGCGGCGCGCCACGGACAAGCCGATGAGCGAGGCCAGGAAGGGGACCAGGACCACAAGCCGAGTGGACTGGGACAAGAGATCGCTCATGCGCCGGGCTCGCTCAGGTCGATGTTGCCACGGCTACGGAACAGAGCCAGAACCACGGCCAGCGCGACCCCGATCTCTGCAGCAGCGATGGTGATGAGAAACAGGGTCAGGACATAACCGGTGCGAAGCGTGTCGCCGCGCACGGAGCCCATCGTGACGAACAGCAGGTTGGCGGAGTTCAGGATCAGCTCGATCCCAATGAGGACGAGCACGGCGTTACGCCGGGCCATCACCCCATAGGCCCCCACCCCCGCAAGGAGGCATACCAAAGAGAGCGGAAGCCACAGATGGATCATTCGGACTCCCCCTCGGCGGATGTGGCCGGCATCCGGGACACGGCCAGGGCAGCGATCAGCGCCACCAGCAGCAGGACGGACAAGAGCTCGAAGGGCCAGACCCACGACCCGAACAGCTGGGTCGCAATCTCTTTGGTGTCACCGGCCCTGGCCGTGAGGAGCTCCCCTCCCAGGGCAGGCAACAGGACCGACCCCAGCAGGACTGTGGTCCCCGCCCCGAGAACAGCCGCAGCAATGCGTTGGACACCGCTGGCGCTCTGCTCGGGGCTTCGCCCCATCGGAGCGCGGGTCAGCATGAGTGCGAAGAGCACGAGCACGACGACTGCGCCGACATAGATAAGGAGCTGCACGAGCGCAACGAGCTCAGCGCCCAGGACGAGATAACAGCCTGCGAGGGTGCCGAGGGTGACGACGAGCCAGAGCGCGGCGTGCACCAGCTGGTTCGTGGTGACCGCCAAAACAGCGCTCGCTGCCACGATCAGTCCGACGGCACCGAAAAGGACGTCCAGGCTTGTCATACGCTCCCCGTTGGGGCTGTTCGCACAGGCTTGTTCGCCGCTGCGATCTCTGAAGGCTCAGCCGAGTTCGAGTCGAGCGCCGGCGGCGGTGGCACGGTCGGCATCCACTGCCCGAGCCGCTCTTTCTCGTGGATCAGATCCAGGATGTCGAACTCGGCGTACTCGAACTCCGGGCTCCAGTGGAGGGCGTCGAAGGGGCAGACCTCAATGCAGATACCGCAGTACATGCACAGCGAGAAGTCGATGGCGAACCGGTCGAGCACGTTGCGCTGGCGCTCCCGTCCGCCCTCGGTGGTTGCCGGGAGGGTCTCCTTGTGGGAGTCGATGTAGATGCACCAGTCCGGGCACTCCCGCGCGCACAACATGCAGCTGGTGCAGTTCTCCTCGAGCAGCGCGATGACGCCCCGGGTGCGCGGTGGCAGCTGGGGCTGGACGTCGGGATACTCCGCCGTGTGGGTTGGCCTGGACAAGGTCTTGGCAGTCATGGCCAGTCCCTTGATCAGGCCAGGTATCACGCCGCGCGTCTTGGGCGGGATCCCTTCTGAATGCTGGTGATCGGTCATTGTGAGCTCAACACCACCCAAACTGCTGTCAGGGCCAGCTGAGCCAGCGCCACGGGGACAAGGACCAGCCACGCCAGGCGCTGAAGCTGGTCCTCACGCACACGAGGCCAGGAAGCGCGTAGCCAGATGATCACTACCGAGATGATCGCGCTCTTGACCAGCGTCCAGACCGGGCCCAGTGAGTCCGAGAACGGACCGTGCCACCCGCCCAGGAAGAGCACGGTGACCAGCAGGGACATGATCACGATGCCGGCATACTCCGACAGCATGAAGAACGCGAATCGCAGCCCGGAGTACTCGGTCAAAGGTCCCATGACGATCTCGGGCTCGGCGACCGGCATGTCGAAGGGGGTCCGCTTGAGCTCGGCACAGGCCGCGACCAGGAAGACGAACATTCCGGGGAGCTGCCAAACCAGCCACAGCGGGTTCCAGGCGTTGACGATGCCGGTCAGGGACAGCGTCCCCGCAGCCAGGGCGACCGACGCTGCTGCCAGAACCATGGGCAGCTCGTAGCTGAGCAGCTGCGCTGCCGCACGCATGCCGCCGAGCAACGCGTACTTGTTGGCGCTGGACCAGCCCGCCATCAAGACGCCCATGATGCCGACGGCGCTCACGGCGAGAACGAACAGCACTCCGCCGTCAACGTCAGCAGCAACCAGCGAGGAGGAGAGCGGAATCACGGAAAAAGCGACCAGGTAGGGAGCCAGGGCAATGGCTGGCGCCACCTTGAACACCCACTTGTCGGCGTCCCGCGGGGTGACGTCCTCTTTCTGGACGAACTTCACGGCGTCTGCGACGAGCTGCGCCCAGCCATGGAACCCGCCGGCATACATCGGGCCCAGCCGGCCCTGCATGTGCGCCATGACCTTGTGCTCGGTCTGGCCGACCACCAAAGACATGACCACGAATGCGAGCAGCAGGATCACCAGGCGCACTACCAGCTCGAGCCCCGGGTTCACCGCGGTCCCCAGCTGGTGTCAGGTACGCCGGGAGGTGCGACCTTGCGACGGCCGGGCTTTGCCGACGGACCGCTCTCGCCACTGCCTTCGCCTGGTTCCTTGGCGCCCGGCCACGCCTTGCTTGCTCGCGCGGCCAGAACAAAGGACTTGCGCAACGGGGTCCCCTCAAAGCCGTTCGGCAGAAGGAGCGGGCGCAGACCCAGGCCGCTGCCATCGTCGAATCCGTCGAAGCCGATGCCGAACATCTCGTGGGTCTCGCGTTCGTGCCACGCCGCGCCAGACCACACCCCGGTCGCGCTGCCGGCTTGCTCACCGACCGGCACCCGCGTGCGGATCAGAACGCGCGCCAGCGCACCCTTGCCCGTTGAGCTGTTCATCAGGTGACAGACCAGGTCGAAGCCTGGGTTCTCCTCCGCGTCAGTCTCATCAACCGCGGTCAGCCAGTCGAAGAAGTCGAAACCCTCCTCGCGGGCCGAGGTGAGCGCGGCGGCCCATTCCGGCAGGGGAACGTCGCGGCATGGGATCTCGTTCACGACGAGACTCCAGCCGTATCGCGGGTGGTCGCCGTGGGCTCGGATGGCTGCGGCTTGGTCATCAAGGGACGCGTTACCTCACCTGCGGCGGCATGGCGCGACCCGGCATACTTTGCGCGAATAGCCTTGTTGGACAACGATTCTGAAGCGATCTTCTCCTGCAGACGGACGATGCCCTGCAACAGGGCCTCAGGCCGCGGCGGGCAGCCCGGCACATAGACATCCACCGGAAAGAGCTGGTCGGCACCCTTGGTCACGCAGTATGAGTCCCAGTAGGGACCGCCGCTGTTGGCGCAGGCCCCGAACGAGATGACGTACTTGGGCTCCGGCATCTGGTCGTACAGCCTGCGGATCACCGGGGCCATCTTGTCCGTGACCGTGCCGGAGACGACCATCAGGTCTGCCTGACGCGGGCTCGGCGCAAAGGGGATGACGCCCAGACGGATGAAGTCGTGTCGTGCCATGGAGGCGGCGATGAACTCGATCGCACAGCATGCGAGTCCGAAGTTGAACACCCAGAGGCTGTAGCGCCGACCCCAGTTGAGGACGACCTTGATCGGGCGGGGCGCGTCGTCGGTGATCGGTCCGACTCGTGGCATGGGCAGCTGGACGGTCACGGACTCTCCACGGCGTTCGAGGTCAGTAGGTCAGAGGTCATCAGATCCACCGGAGCAGCCCGCGCCGGGCGGCATGGGCCAGACCGACCAGGAGTACACCGATGAAGATGCCCATCTCGGCCAGTGACGCCATGCCAAGATCGGCACTGCGGATCACCGTCGCCCAGGGAAAGAGGAATACCGCGTCGACGGCGAAGATCAGATAGAGAAAGGCGAACAGGAAGTAGCGCACATTGGTCTGCGCCCATCCCTGTCCAACGGGGTCAACACCGCACTCGTAGGTCTTGAGCTTTGCCGTTGTCGGCGCCTTGGGCGCGAACAGACGGCCGGCCACCATGGCTGCGAGGAAGAGAAACCCGCCTGCGAGGACGGCTCCAGCAACAGTCAGGTATGGGGACACGCGGGACAGCCTACCTAGAGGCGTTCCAGCGGATTCGCCGGGCATGAACGACAGGACGCAGATCAACCGGGCGACCCATGACGCCTGTCGGGGCGTTGACCGAAAAGAGCTCGGGTGCGGTGCGGGAGCTTCAGCCCTCCGCGACCCCAGGTATCGCGAACAACCCGGTGCTCTGCGGGCTGAGCGGGAGCGCCGCCTGCGAGGGGACGGCATCCGGGTCCAGGCGCACGGCAAAAGTCGCGACGGGCGCAGGGGCCTCGAGGGGAAAGGTAAGGATCATCGAAGCGCCGCCACCGGCAGCCTGCGAAGCGTGCAACGTGCCGCCGCGTGCATGCGCCAGCGTTCGTACGATACTGAGGCCAAGACCGGTTCCGGCGAGAGGGTCCTCGACGTCCGGGATGTCTTTGTTTGACACCTGATCAGCGGCCGACTCGGGCCCAGCCCCCAGCGCCGGTCCCGCGTTCGTTGCCGGCGAAGGCCACTGCTCACCGGCGTTGATGGCCATCACCTGGTGGTCGGTGAGACCGACGCCGGTGTCGAACACTCCAAGGAGTACATACTCAGGCTGGCGAGAGCCGGCCAGCCGGATGGTGTCCCCTGTCGAGGTGTAGCGAATCGCGTTCTCCACCAATGTGTCGAGGCCGGTGCGCAGCCGCTCGTTCGAACCCACGATGCAACCGGCTTGGGCGTCCAGCAGCCATCGACGATCCGCAACGACCTTCCAGCGCTCAACGGCCTGGGCCATCACCTGGTCGATGTCCACCATCTCGCTGGTCGTGTCGTCCTGCAGCCGGATCATCCTGATGAGCCGATCGCTGACCCGCGAGAGTCGTTCGAGCTCATCGCCCACCACCCAAAGGTCCTGCTGGTTCACGGGCTCCGAGCAGCGACTTTGCACAAGCTCGAGATAGCCCCGCGCAATGGTCAGCGGGGTGCGCAGCTCGTGGGATGTCAGGCGCATCAGCTGTTCACGGTCGAGACAGGCCTGGACTTCCCGCCCGGCCAGTCTCGTCACGTCGACAAGCGCGGCCTGGCGACGACGCACGTGCCACACCATCAGCATGGCGAGCAGGAACATCAGCGGAATCTCGCTGGTCTCCTCCCAGCCGATGTCACCGAGCGTCCAGCTGCGTATGAGGATGGCGCCTGTCGCGATGGTGTACGACCCCAGAGCCGTCACCAGCTGGAACCGACTCCAGGTGCCAAGTCCAAACGCGAGTGCGAAGCCAGCCCAGCCAAGGTGATAGGGGATGGTCTCCTGCCCGGTGCGTATGAACATGAATACGACGCAGACCAAGGCCCACAGGGTCCACGCAGCCAGGAGGTGGCGGCGGACCGAAGTGATGGCGTCGGTGCAGGCCGTCCACGCTGCTACCAGCTGACGACGACCATCAAGGATCAGGCTCCAACCCCTTTTGGGGGCGAACTCACTCGTCGTAGAAGCAGTAGCCAGCACCGCGCACCGTCTCGATTGGGGGGGTGGGCTGAAGCTTCGAGCGCAGCCGGCCCACGCAGACGTCCACGACATTGCTGCCGGGGTCGAAGTCGAGGTCCCAGATGTCGTGGAGCAGCTCCTCGCGGGAGCAGACATCGTTGCTGCGCCGCATGAGATGGGCCAGAAGGGCAAACTCCCGCCCGGTCAGGCTCACGGGCCCTTCAGCGGTGACCGCGCGCCGACGGTGCAGGTCGAGCTGCACCCCACCGGCCTCGAGATAGCGTCGCTCACCGGCCGGGATCGAGGTCTCCTCATGCAGGTGGCGGCGGATGCGCGCAGACAGCTCCATCGTGGAGAAGGGCTTGGCGACCACGTCCACGGCACCACGGTCGAGCGCCTGGATCCTGGCGGAGATCTCGGTGACCCCAGTCAGGACGATGACTGGCGGACTGGATCCACGCTTCTTGAGGTCGCTCAGAACCTGAAGGCCTCCACGCCGTGGCATGGCGAGGTCGAGCAGGACAAGGTCCATGTCACGGGAGTCGAGCTGTTCCATCGCGGCCTGACCATCAGACGCCTCAACGACCGTATGCCCCTGGGCCGAAAGCGACCTGTTCAGAATGGTACGGATCCGTGGTTCATCGTCCACCACCAACAAGAGTGCCATGCGTCACCCTTGGGATTCATCGGTAGGAAGGAACTCGCTCGCCATACAGGTAAGGCACATGCTGAACCCCTGTCTTCCATTCAGGCGGCCCCTGGACCTGCCCACGCATGGAAATGTACTGCCGAAGGTAAAGACTTAGTAAGGACATCCTGCGTTTATGACTCAAACAGCGGGCAAGTCCACTCGAAGTGGCTACGCCACCCCTAGTCACAACGGACCATGACGTGCCATGACCAATGATTGCATTTAGGCCCATTCCGGGACAACAAATGAACAACACGCCCACCTCGGGCCAGATGCTGACGAACGCCGCGTGCCGTGGTAAGCGCTTCGACGACGCACTGACGTAGACATCGGTGGTTTCCCCGCTGGCGGCCTGGCGTGTTGAAGCTCGACCCTCTCAGGGTGGCGGCCTTCGTTGGTGACAGGGCGCCTGTTCGAACCCGAACCGTGAGAGGCCGGCCCACAAGACTGCCCGGCGTGGGGCGGCGCAAGGCCTATTGCCTTTGGCCAGAGGGGTATTCGCGCCTTTCGACTCGTCGTTCAATTCGAGGAAATATCGCATAGACCCCTCCAGATGACAAACGCATGACCGATATCTAGCGCGTACATGAATGCCAGGTGACGCTGGATGACGGCCACATTGCATTCCATGAGCGTTGTGTGAGGGGGCCGTTCGGTGGACCGAGATTGGCAGTTTGAGGCCTGACAGTGGCCGAAAGGACTATCAGTGGAGGTCGTCATGGCTCGTCGTGTCAACCACGGACGTGCGGTACTTGTGTTGCTGGCAGCGCTTGCGATGGTCGCGGTTCAGTTCACGGTGCCGCCCTGGGCGCCGCGAGCTGCTGCAGCCGGGCCCGGCGGTATCACCCTGAAGGTGATGAGTGCCAGGTCGGTGAACACCAACACCGCCACGACTGTCGGCCACTTCGTGCAGCAGGGAGAGGCGATCACGGCCTACAAGTGGTTGATCAACGCCGATGATGTGGGTGATCCCGGCACTGCAACCAGCCAGGGCACCCAGGCCTGCCTGCCGGCGTCTGCCACCGACGGCACCGGTGCAAGCATCGGGAGCACGAACCCGAACTTTGCCGACACCTGCCAGTGGCCCTCGACCCGCAACACCTCGGGGCATGCGCCGATCATCGCCCAGGGCAACGAGGCGGACCTGAGCTCGACCAACGCGCTGGCAAACATCCCGGTCGGCAAGTACCTCATCTCGGTGCTCGCCGACGGCTTCAAGATCGACGGCCAGCACTTCACCGTGTTGGCAGACCAGACGATCCCCGTGACTGTGCAGATGAACCCGACCCCCCTGCCGTTGAGCACCCTGAGGATTCAGGTCTTCAACGACAACCAGCCGGTGGACGCGACCTACGAGGTCG
>JBDTYK010000032.1:0-16373 GCA_040005715.1 Actinomycetota bacterium
ACACTCACCTCGGACGCGCGCGCCACAACACTCACCTCGGACGCGCGCGCCACAACACTCACCTCCGACGCGCGCGCCACAACACTCACCTCGGACGCGCGCGCCACAACACTCACATCAACGGGGGCCCCGACAGCCACATCGACGGGGGCCCCGACAGCTGGGTCATCTTCAACCTCGGCGGCCCAGATGAAGGCGGCGTCAACGGTTGGGGCGTCGACGCTCGTGGCCGACCTGGTGAGCCTGCGCCGGGAGCTGCGCTGACCGGCATACCCTCTTCTTCACCCTCTTCTTGCCCCCAAACCACCGTTTCGGGCCCTCGGGAGGCCAATTTCGGTGGTTTCGGGGCAACAAGCTGGGGTTGTTGGTCGACGGGTCAGCTGAGCCGTTCGTAGATGATGGCCATGCCCTGGCCGCCGCCGACGCACATCGTCTCCAGGCCGAACTGACCGTCGCGGGCGCCCAGGCCATTCAGCAGTGTCGTGGTGATGCGGGCACCGGTGGCACCGAACGGGTGACCGAGAGCAATCGCGCCGCCGTGGACGTTGAGCTTTTCCGGGTCGATGCCCAGGTCGTCCATCGAAGCCAGCACCTGCACGGCAAAGGCCTCGTTGATCTCGATGAGGTCCATGTCGGCCATGGTCATGCCTGCTCTTGCCAGTGCCTGGCGGGATGCCTCCACGGGGCCCATTCCCATGATCTCGGGCGAGAGGGCGGTCAGGCCGGTCGAGACGACCCGGGCCAGAGGGGTCAGGCCGAGCTCGCGTGCCTTGATGTCGCTCATGATGACCACCGCGGCCGCGCCGTCATTGAGCGGGCAGCAGTTGCCCGCCGTAACCGTTCCGGCCTCGCGAAAGACCGGCATCAGCGCGGACACACCCTCCAGTGTGACCCCGGCGCGCGGACCGTCATCGGCGGAGACCACCGTGCCGTCCGGGGTGGTGATCGGGGTGATCTCGTTGGCGAAGAAGCCTCCGGCGATGGCCTTCTCAGCGCGGTTCTGGCTGCTGACCCCCCATTCGTCCTGGCGTGCCCTGGAGATGCCTCGCATGGTGGCAATGTTCTCGGCGCTCTGGCCCATGGCGAGGTAGATATCCGGCATCAGGCCCAGCTCACGGGGATCGGTCCAGGTGGCGTTGTCTGCGGCCATCTGGACGCCGCGGACCTGGGCGGCGGCGAACTTCGGGTTCTGGACGTCCGTGCTGGCGCCACCGGCACCGGCGAAGTCACGGTAACGGGAGACGCACTCAACGCCTCCGCTGATGAAGATCCCACCTTCGCCGGCCTTGATCGCATGGAAGGCCATTCGGGTGGTCTGAACCGATGACGCGCAGAAGCGGTTGATGGTGGCACCGGGGAGGTGGTCGAAACCGGCGAGCACGGCGACAACCCGGGCCAGGTTGGAGCCCTGCTCACCCGACGGCTCCGCACACCCGAGGTAGAGGTCGTCGACCATCGTGGGGTCCAGCCCGGGGATCTTGCCCAGTGCCGCCGTGATCACGGCAACCGCCAGGTCGTCCGAGCGAACGTCCTTCAATGAGCCCTTGAAGGCCCGGCCGATGGGACTGCGGGCGGTTGAGACGATGACGGCCTCGGACATGGTTTCTCGTTCCTCTCGGGCAGCTCGGGCAAGGCTAGCCCGACGGCTCTAGCCGCCTGGCTTAGTCGATGCTATTGCCGACCCGTGCTCAGGGGCTGACTTTGGCGTGTGGCGCTTTGTCGCGTCCTGTTCAACCAGAAGATTCCGGGATTGTTCCTGAGGTGGCAGCTTCCCCCTCCCGAACGGGTATGCCGGCCCCCTCGGCGGCCTCGGTCAGCTCGCGTATGTCGTCCTCGAGCTCGCTTCTGTCCGTGACGGGGTGCTGGTGTCGTCGCAGGAGCACTGCCCAACGGCCCCGGGGACCGGTCGGCTGGCCACCGACGGCCGTTGCACTGACCTCCGTGCCTGGGTCACGCACAGCCTGGACTGCCGCTACGGCCACCGGGCCGACCCGCTCGCCACGCATCGGGTCTGGCCCGCGGGTGGTCCGGTCGGACCAGAGGCCCAGGACGTCGCAGACGCTGGGCAGCAGCACTGAGGCGACCCGCGCGTAGCCGGCTGGCGACGGGTGGAAACGGTCGTGGCTGAACATCTCGCTCGAGCGCTCGGCGAACTCGTGTCCGAGCAGGTCGGCAAGCGAGACCGTCCGACCGCCGGCCTCAACCACGGCGACGGTCTGGGCCGCCGCGAGGTCCCGGCTCCAGCGGCGCGCCAGCAACCGCAACGGCTGGGCGACCGGCTCGATGGTGCCAAGGTCCGGGCAGGTACCGACGACGACCTCGCACCCGGTGGCCCGAAGGGCACGGACGGTCTGTTCCAGGTGACGGACAGCAATGGACTTGTCGATGCGATGCGTGACGTCGTTGGCGCCAATGAGGATGACGGCCACGTCCGGTTCGGGGACTGCTTCGGAGGCGGTGGCGAGCTGCACCTCCAGGCCCGAGGACTCTGCGCCGATGACTGCCACGTTCGTCAGCCGGACCGGTCGTCCGCTCAGCGCCGAGACCCCGTTCGCGATGATGGCACCAACCGTCTGACGTGCCTGGTCGGCTCCCATGCCCGCCGCACTGCTGTCGCCCATCAGCAGGAGCTGGACGGGTTCGCCAAGCCCTGAACCGTACAAGGCGTCATCGTCAGGCGCCCCGGTCACCGGCTGGCCGACGAGCCACCTTGCCATCAGCGCCTCCACCCTGAGCACGCCGAAGCCCAGCAGCCCGACGACGCCGATGCCGGCAACCCCGATCCCGCCCCCGTAGGCGGCCGTAGCCGCGATCTTGCGTGCCCGTCTCGCCCTACCCATAAGTCCCAGCCTCCGTCGTCATTTCACCCCTGAGGCTCGTGGGTGATTCTCCCACCACACAACGCCGCGGGCCAAGGCTTTGTGCCCGAGCCACCGATGCCGACAGGGCTGGCTGATTCCGGGGTCAGCCCGGTGTCTGAGAACATGATCGCGTGAAATATGCCGAGAACATCGCCGACCTGGTCGGGAACACCCCACTGGTCAAGCTCAACAGCGTGACCAAGGACACCGACGGCCGAGACAGCGTGGTCTGCACTGTGCTGGTCAAGGTGGAGTACCTCAACCCTGGCGGGTCGGTCAAGGACCGCATCGCGCTCCGGATGATCGAGGCAGCCGAGGAGTCAGGTGAGCTCAAACCTGGCGGAACCATCGTGGAACCCACCTCTGGCAACACCGGCGTCGGCCTGGCACTGATCGCCCAACGGCGTGGATACAAGTGTGTGTTCGTCTGTCCCGACAAGGTGAGCGAGGACAAGCGCAATGTCCTGAAGGCGTACGGCGCGCAGGTCGTCGTCACTCCGACCTCGGTGGCACCGGATCATCCGGACTCCTACTACTCGGTCAGCGATCGAATGGCAAAGGAGATCGAGGGTGGCTGGAAGCCCGACCAGTACTCCAATCCAGAAGGCCCGAACAGCCACTACCTGACGACCGGGCCCGAGATCTGGTCCGACACCGACGGCCAGGTCACCCATTTCGTGGCCGGCATCGGCACCGGCGGCACGATCACCGGCACTGCCCGCTACCTGCTTGAGGTCTCGGCTCAGCGTGCCGGTGGCCGGGTGCAGATCATCGGTGCCGACCCAGAGGGCTCGGTCTACTCCGGTGGCAGCGGCCGTCCGTATCTCGTGGAAGGCGTGGGCGAGGACATCTGGCCGCCGGCCTACGACCCCTCGGTCGTGGATGAGGTCATCGCCGTCTCGGATGCCGAGTCGTTTGCGATGACTCGGCGACTGGCACTCGAGGAGGGCCTACTGGTTGGGGGCTCATGCGGTATGGCGGTCGTTGCCGCCCTGCGCGCCGCACGGGACCTGCCGGCGGACGCCGTCGTGGTGGTGTTGCTCCCCGACGGTGGTCGTGGATACCTGTCCAAGATCTTCGACGACGGATGGATGGCGTCCTACGGCTTTCTTCACGACCAGGGTGAGCGAACTCTCGCCGAGGTACTCAAGGCCAAGGCGGGTGACCTGCCGGTCCTTGTGCATACCCACCCCACTGAGACGGTGCGTGATGCCATCGAGATCCTGCGGGAGTACGGCGTCTCGCAGATGCCCGTGGTCAAGGCCGAGCCGCCGGTGATGATCGGCGAGGTCGCCGGCTCGGTGAGCGAGCGTGACCTGCTCGCAGCGCTTTTCGCGGGGACGGCACACCTTGCGGACCCGGTCGGGAAGCACATGAGTCCACCGCTGTCCCTTGTCGGGGACGGTGAGCCGGTGTCTGCGGCTCGGCGGGTCCTGGAGACTGAGGACGCGGTCCTGGTCATCAGCGGCGGCAAGCCGGTGGGCGTGCTGACCCGGGCGGACCTGCTGGGCTTCCTGGTCGACTGATCCGCGGCATCGAAGGTTCCGGCACGAAGGGTTGCGCCACGAGGGGTTGCGCCACGGAAGGGACGCGGGCCGCTGGCCCTGCTCGCAGGCTCCCTTGACGGGCTGCGCGGCCCCCATCCCTCCCGCGCCTGGAACAGGTCCTGCTCGCAGGCTCCAGTGACCGGCTACGCGGCCCCCATCCCTCCCGCGTCGGACCGGGTCGAGATCGTCACGGTGAACTTGGCGTTGTGCCCAGCAACCCGGGTTGGACCGACCGCACGGCTCAGCTGGCTTTGGTAGCTCAGATGGGAGTTGAACACCGTCCACAGCTCTCCGCCGGGCCGCAGGACCCGGCCGGCGGCCTCGAACAGCCTCCGGGCAGTGCCGGCATCCACTGACGTGCCGAGGTGGAACGGAGGGTTGCAGGCGATCAGGTCGACGCTGTCATCGGGCAGCGTCGACATCGCATCGTCGCGAAGAACGCGTACGCGCTGGCTGAGCCCGTTCGCCTCCATGGTGGCCAACGCTGAGGACACCGCTGCGGATGACAGGTCCGTGGCCAGGACGTTGAGCTGCGGCCTGGCCCGGGCCAGAAACGCAGCAACCAGACCGGTCCCGCAACCAAGGTCGACGGCGTTGCCGGCGTCGGGGCGCATGCGGTCGGCATACTCCAGAAGGAGTCGCGTGCCGAGGTCGAGCCCGGTTCCGGCGAATGCCGCGCCATGGGCGCAGACCCAGAGGTCGAGGTCCTCCTGGTATGCCCTCATCGGGAAGCCCGAGGGCACCAGCTCCGACCTTGGCGCCCCTGCCACAAGAACCCGGGACTTCTGCATCCCCAGTGACGCCCGTACGTCGGCGAAGGAGACACCCAGGACGTCGTTCATCGTGCGGGTCATGTGCTTGACGCGGCCGCCGAGGAAGAGCTGCACGCCTGGGTCGGCATTGAGTGCGACCAGCTGAGCGATCTCCCGGAGGGCGTCCAGACCCTTGGGTAGCTGACCCAGAACCACCGTGGCGCCGCTGAACAGGGCAGGGGTGAGCGCGAGCTGCCGGAACCCGCTGCGCACCCCCGCCCGGATCGCATTTCGCGCCAAGGCCTGCTCGCCGGTGAGGGCGTCCTGATGCACCCTGACATCCTGCGCGCCGTGCAGTGCCATTGCGCCCAGCGTCATGGCGCCGTACCGGTCTCCGACCACGACCACCTGCGCCGCGGCTGCTGCTTCGACGGCTGGACCGGCCTCGGCCAGGACGAGCCGGTCGGTCGCGTCTACGGCCACGAGGTTGTCGTCCTCGAAGTCGGGCAGACGTCGCAGGAGGTTGAAGTCGAAGGTCTGGGTCACCGGCCAAGCCTGCCATTGCGTTCACAGGAGCCCCGGCACCCCTCCCGTCCGTCCAGCGGCCGAACGGCGCCGATCTACGCCGAGGGCCGGTGAACATCCCTCTGGGCCGGGAGCTGGTCCTGCCTCACGATGCCCACCGGACAGGTCATTCCGTTGGGCCCGTGGTTGCAGTATCCGCCGGGGTTCTTGTAGAGGTACTGCTGGTGGTAGCCCTCGGCGTAGTAGAAGGAGCCAGCGTCTTGCGCTGACCGGATCTCGGTGGTGATGTCACCGAACCCGTTGCCCTGCAGCACACTCTGGAACGCCTCACGGGTCGCCGCTGCGGCCGCCTGCTGCCCGGGCGTCGTCCAGTAGATCGCACTGCGGTACTGCGAGCCGCGGTCATTGCCCTGACGGAAGCCCTGGGTGGGGTCGTGGTTCTCCCAGAACTCCTTGAGCAAGAGCTCGGGTGAGGTGCGCGAGGCGTCATACGCGATGAGCACCGCTTCGGCGTGGCCCGTGCGCCCGCTGCATACCTCCTCGTATGTCGCATTGGGTGTGAAGCCGCCCATGTAGCCCACCGCGGTGCTGATCACGCCGGGCAGCGTCCAGAAGATGCGCTCAGCTCCCCAGAAGCAGCCCATGGCGACATACAGGACCTCGGTTCCGGCTGGCCAGGGACCGTGTATGGACGTGCCCAGGACGGCATGTCGGTCGGGAATGTCGAGCAGGTGAGTGCTCCGTCCCGGCAGGGCGCGGTCGGCGGTTGTCAGTGTGTTCTTCGTCGATCCAAACATCGTTCAAGTTTCACACAACTCGAGCGATCTTGGGCCTATCGGTGTGCCCTGCAGTCGATCGGTTCGCGGTCTGTAAGGATCGCCTTCGGCAACGCTGGGCGTTCTGGGTGCCCATGAGTCCGGGAAGGCACGCATGCCCAACAGTGGCGAGACCGGCGCGGCGGTGACGATCCAGTCCGTGGCGCTCAAGGCGGGGGTCTCGACGGCGACCGTCTCGAGGGTCCTCCAGGGCAGCGCCTCGGCCTCGGACACGACCCGCGCCAAGGTGATCGCGGCGGCACGCGAGCTGCGCTACCAGCCGCCAAAAAGGTCGCGGGGTCGGGTGCAGGTTCGGCACGAGGCGGATGGCCTGGTGTTGGCGGACCTGGCCGGTTCCTACTACTCCGAGCTCGTCCTTGGCCACCAGGCGGCAGCCTCGGAAATGGGCCACAGCCTGATCGTCCTCGCGACACGACGTCGGTCGGATGCGTCCGAGGCAGTTCGTGAGCTTGCCAAGCGCGTCGACGGTCTGGTCATCTCGGCCAACACCGTGCCCGACTCGGTGGCACACTCCTTGTCCCGGGCGTTGCCCGTGACACTTCTCGGTCGGCCGGACGTGCCTGGCTGCGACTCGGTTCGGGCAGAGAACCTGCGCAACGCCGTCCTGATCACCTCGCATCTCTTCGATCACGGGCGCTCCCACCTGGTCTTCGTCGGTGATCCGGACTCCTCTCCCGATGTGTCGGAGCGCTACGCCGGATTCCGGACGGCGCATGCGGCCGCGGACGTGGCCATCCGTCGTCCGCCGCTGCGTGTGCCCCTGGTCGAAGGCGCGGGGGTACAGGTCGCGGAGGAGATCCTGCGGCGGCGTGTCAAGCTCGACGGCCTCGTCTGCGCCAACGACGAGCTTGCCCTGGCCATCATCAGGCGCCTGCAGGACAACGGTATTCGCGTGCCAGATGACCTGGCCGTGGTCGGCTGGGATGACGTCCCTGCCGCCCGCTACATCTCTCCCGGGCTGAGCACGGTGCGCCAGCCGATCCGTGAGCTTGCCCGTCTTGCCGCGGCCAGTCTGCATACCCGGATCATCGGCGAACAGCCCGCGAGCTCCGCCCAGGTCGTCCCGTGCCAGGTCGTCCTGCGCTCTTCCTGCGGCTGCGTGACACGCCCCTCCGTCGCGCGTCCCTGAGCGGGGAGAGTCAGGCGTTGGTCAGCCAATTGCCATCATTAGGTCTATTTTCGGCGTGTTAGCGCCGAATGTACCTTTGTTGAGCCTATGGTCGGTCCATTGATTCGGGGTTAGAAGCGGTGAAGGGACAGCCATGACGGCTGCAATGGTCAGCAGGCGCGGCTTCCTAGCAGGAGCGGCCGGAGTGGGCAGCGTGGTGGCGCTTGGAGCGTCGGCGCCCTCCGCGGCTGCGGCGGGCCGAGTGGTCTTCGGTGCATACACCGACGGTATGGACGGCAGCCCTCAGCGACTCAACGCCCTGTCGACCACGCTGGGCCAGTCTCTGTCGATCGCTTCGATCTTCCGCGGCCCGGGCGATATCTGGCCTGGCCCGGTCGAGGCCTCGCTGGCTGCCAACAGGACGTTGCTCGTCGCCTGGTACCTCGATGACCACAGCTACGGCTACTGGTCCTCAGCGGCAGCCAAACCCGAGCTGATCGCGGTTGCGCGTCGGGTCAAGGCCTACGGTCGGGTGGTGGCCATCAGGCCCTGGGCTGAGATGAACGGCGACTGGCAGTCCTTCCAGCCGACCGCGGCTCCGACCGACGGCTATGCAACCGGCTACCTGGCTTTCAAGGCCGCGTGGCAAAACCTGGTCAACGTCTTCCGCGGCGAGGGCGTGACAAATGTGCGCTGGGTGTTCAACCCCACGACCGACACTTATGCCGAGACCACTGATGTGAGGCTGATCTGGCCCGGATCGGCATACGTCAATGTTCTTGGGCTGGACGGCTACAACTGGGGAACTGGTGGCATCTTCGCCTGGCGCTCGTTCACCAATATCTACCAGACCCAGTACAACCGGCTTCGTGCCCTGGCTCCCACCAGACCGGTGTGGATCTGCGAGGTGGGGTGCGCTGACCCCCTCAGTGCCCGCAACGTGGTCACGGCTCCCACCGGTCAGACCAAGGCGACCTGGTGGCGCGATGCCGCCCTGGCCGCGGGACAGATGCCCGCCGTTCGGGCGGTCATTCTCTTCGACGTGGCCAAAGAGCGCGACTGGCGGGCCCTGTCCTCGACCTCGGCTCTGACCGGGTTGCGGACAGCCCTCACCACAATGAAGACCTACTGACCGGCAAGAAGACCGCCGCCCCCGGTCTGTCGCGCGGCGGCTACCAGCTTCTTTCCTTCCGGAAGATCACAGCGGCGTAGGCCCTTGCCTGGGTTGCCTGGAGGAAGAGGTCGTAGGGAAGCTCGTACATCGAGGCTGCTGTGAGCTGGGCCCTCCACCCCTTGTCCTTGAGGGTGACGAAGCGCTCGAGGACGAAGATCAGCGTGACACTGGCCCAGAACGGGTTCAGGAAGAACGCGTGCGAAGCCAGCGCGAAGATCACCGTTGCCAGGTAGACGGCAGTGACGACAATCCCGGCCGCAGTGAGCCCCTGACGGCCCCAGTAGGCGGCGGTCACCCGGGTGAACCCGTACTGGAAGCAGTTCTCGATCGCGCCGCGCGTCCACCGCAGCCGCTGGCTTGAAAGCTCGCGAAGGGTCGGCATGACCTCTGTCGTGAGCTTCATGTCCTGGGGGGCCAGGAGCGTGTGGCCGAGAGTCATCATGGCGAAGGAGAGCTCATTGTCCTCGGTGAGCACCGACGTGTCGTACACCCCACCCTGATGGTCGCCCGCAGGCAGCCGTCCCGACAGACGTGCCTGCGAGACCTTCCGGAGCGTGCCGGCCCGGAACATCGAGGCGGTACCAGTGACCACCAGACAACGCCCCTTGAGCCGACGAACGTCCCGCGCGTACCGCGCATACTCGTTGTCCTGCAGGTGAGTCAGAAACCGCTCGCTCCGGGATGAGCCAGGCTCAGCGGGCTTACCCCGGAAGGTGCCCCCGACCGCCCCCAGGCTGGGATCGTGGTCGAGCGCGGCCAGGCCACCTTGGGTGAACCCCTGGTCGAGAAAGGAGTCGGCGTCCTGAACGAGGATGACATCGCTGTCCTGCAGCGTAGGCAGCAGGGTCGCCAGCACCTGGTTGAGAGCGCCGGCCTTCTTCGCGCGGTTGGCAACAGTCACCACGACCTCGGCGCCCCATTCGAGGGCAAGTTGGGCGGTCGCGTCGACGCAGTTGTCGGCAACCACGATCACCCGGTCGGGAACGATGGTCTGGGCGCCCAGCGCATTGAGGGCGAGCAGGATGCCGCCTTCTTCATTGTGAGCAGGAATCAGTGCCAACAACCGTCGCTGGGTCCTGGCCACGTCCGCAGCTGGCACGGCCTGACTAGGTGTAGGCGGTGCGGGCATGGTCTGGAGGCTCTACTGCTCTCTGCGGGGGACGATACGAGCCAACGCGGTGCCGGCGGCGATCAGCGCAAAGCCCGCCAGGGCGAACCAGATGGTGGTGGCGCCTGTGAAGGCCAGTGTCCCGGCAGAACCTGCGGCCACAACCGATGTGGGGTTGTTGTACATGTGACTGTCAACTCTCTTTCGCTCTAGAGAATCCGCTCGAGAAGAATTGCTGAGCGGGTCTCGCATCCCCAATGTTGCCGGGTCCTCATCCGGATGTAGTCCGCCAACGGTATGAGGCCGAGCTGATGAGGAGGGGTGAGGTGTTGGCTGTCATCTACGTGGGTGGCGGCTCGCGTAGCCTTGGCGGCATGCTCCCCCAAGCCAGCCTCCAGAACTCAAGTCCCGCGGCCGGATTCAACACTCGGGCTATCCACGCAGGTCAGGAGCCGGACCCCAGTACCGGCGCTGTCGTACCAGCGATCTACCAGGTCTCGACCTACAAACAGGACGGGGTCGGCGGACTTCGTGGGGGCTACGAGTACAGCCGCTCGGCGAACCCGACGCGTACGGCCCTGGAGAGCTGTCTTGCTGCCCTCGAAGGCGGCGGTCGCGGGTTTGCCTTTGCGTCCGGCCTGGCCGGCCAGGACACCGTCATTCGTTCGCTGCTCAGACCTGGTGACCACGTGGTCGTCCCGACCGATGCCTATGGCGGCACCTACCGTCTGCTGAACAAGGTGGCCCTGCCATGGGGGGTCGAGCACTCCACCGCCAGGATCTCGGATGTCGAGGCTGTGCGAGCCGCGATTCGGCCGGGCCAGACCAAGATCGTCTGGGTCGAGACGCCGACCAACCCGATGCTGGGCATAGCCGACATCGAGGCCCTCGCCGCGGTGGCTCACGCCGCCGGAGCGATCCTGGCGGTTGACAACACCTTCGCAACGCCCTACCTCCAGCAGCCCCTGGCGCTGGGCGCCGACATCGTCATGCACTCGACCACAAAATACTGCGGGGGCCACAGCGACGTCGTCGGCGGAGCTGTCGTGACTGCGAAAACAGTTGCGGTTGAAGGCTTCGAGGATGCCGAGGCGCGAATTGCCTTCCACCAGAACTCCATGGGGGCGATCTCCGGGCCATTCGACTCCTGGTTGGTCCTTCGCGGTCTGAAGACTCTTGGCGTCAGGATGGAGCGTCACTGCGACAACGCAGAGAGGGTCGTCGAGTTTCTCCAGAGCCATGACGCCGTGAGCGCCGTCCACTACCCGGGCCTGCCTGCCCACCCCGGCCACGATGTCGCGACGAAGCAGATGAGGCGGTATGGCGGGATGGTCTCCTTCCAGGTTGGTGGCGATGAGCAGAGGGCAGTCGACGTCTGTGGCGCCACGGAGATCTGGACGCTGGGTGAGTCGCTCGGTGGCGTCGAGTCCCTGGTCGAGCACCCTGCCCGTATGACGCACGCCTCGGTCCGCGGGACGGAGCTCGAGGTGCCCGCTGACCTGGTGCGGCTCTCGACCGGTATCGAGGACGTCGAGGATCTTATCGACGACCTCGACCGGGCGTTGTCCAAGGCCGCCATGTGACGCCCAGACACCCGACCGAACACCGCACCGGCACCGAATCCGGTCGTTCTCCGCGTCAGAACGGTGCCGAAGCGGTGTCCGGTTGAGACAGGTGCTGTGCGTCGACTTCGGCTCGACGTTCACCAAGGCGGTCCTGATCGACCCTGCAGACGGTCGGCACCTTGCTGGCGCATCCGGGCCGACCACCATCGGGACCGACGTCCTTGACGGGTATCGAGTCATTCGCAAATGCCTGGCCGAACAGGGTTTTCCAGCCCCGGATGAGGTTCTGGCCTGCTCGAGCGCCGGAGGAGGTCTGCGGCTCGCCGTTGTGGGTTATGAGCGCTCCGTCACCGCCGAGGCGGGTCACCGGGTGGGCTTGAGCGCCGGCGCCAAGGTCGTGCACGTGGTTGCCGGGCCGATGACCACTGCGCAGGTGGCGATGCTGAAGTCTGCACGCCCGGACGTCATCCTCCTGGTCGGCGGCACTGATGGCGGAAACGCAGATGTCCTGTTGCACAACGGTTCCCGTCTGGCCAGAGCACGGATGGGCGCTCCGGTGGTGGTTGCCGGCAACCTCGAGGCCCGTGCTGGCGTTGCGACCGCCCTGGAGTCGACGGGCCGACGGTTCGTCCTCACGGACAACGTGCTGCCACAGATCGGGGTGATAAGTCCGGGTGGGGCGAGAGCGGCCATCCGCCAGGTGTTCCTGCGGCATGTGATCGGAGGCAAGGGCCTCTCGAAAGGCCCCGAGTTCGCCGCCATGGTTCGGGCAGCGACCCCCGACGCCATGCTGCGTGGTGTCGAGACCCTTGCCGCCGGGACGGAAGGCGATGTGCTGGTCCTGGACATCGGGGGAGCAACCACAGACGTGTACTCGGTGATCAGCCCTCAGGGTGAGGACGCGGTGTTGCGCAAGGACGTCGTTGCGCCGCTTCGGCATGCGCGCACCGTCGAGGGTGATCTCGGGATGCGCTGGAACGCCACAGGTGTGGTCAGGGCGGCGACCGCGGAGGGCCTGTTGTCGGGCTCCGAGGTCGAGGCGTTGGGGGCCTGGGCGTCAGCGATGGAGGCCGACCCGGCATACCTGCCGATCGGTGATGGCGAGGTCGGGCTCGACCTGACCCTCGCGCGCGTGGCTGCCCTCATTGCTGTGCGGCGGCATGCACGCCCCTCGAGCCCGTGGGACTCGGCCCGCCCACTGGCCAGGGTCGCGCACGTCATTGGTTCTGGTGGAGTGTTGCGACAGAGCTCAAAGGCCAACCAGGACAACGTGTTGCGAGCGGTCATCACCGATGTCAGTGGTGGCTGGAAGGTTCCGACCGAGGCGCGCACAACGGTCGACTCGTCCTACCTGCTGTTTGCAGCGGGCCTTCTGGCGGACGCTGACGGTTACGGACCCGAGGTCGCAGCCAGGGTGGCCGCACGGGTCCTCGCCCCTTTGTAGCCAGTCGGCGGTACCCTGCGCGGATGTCATCAACGTCGCTGCCCGTAACCCTTGACGACGTGCTCGCTGCTCAGGAGCTGCTCAAAGGGATCGTGCGTCCCACCCCTCTGGAGTTCAGCAGGGCGCTGTCCGACCGGGTTGGGGCCGAGGTTTATCTCAAGTGCGAGAACCTCCAGCGGGCCGGCTCGTTCAAGATCCGTGGCGCCTACACGCGAATGTCGCGACTCAGCGACGAGGAGAAGGCTCGCGGCGTCGTTGCGGCCAGCGCCGGAAACCACGCCCAGGGCGTGGCGCTGGCGGCCCAGATGCTGGGGATCAAGTCGACGGTGTTCATGCCGTTGGGTGCGCCCATTCCCAAGCTGATGGCCACGCGCGGATACGGCGCCCACGTCGAGCTGCTCGGCACCAGCATCGACGAATGCCTTGTGAGGGCAAAACGGTTCGAGGTCGAGACCGGTGCTGTTCTCATCCATCCCTTCGACCATGTCGACATCGTGGCCGGGGCGGGCACCTGCGGCCTCGAGATCCTTGAGCAGTGCCCAGACGTCAAGACCATCCTCGTGAGCGTCGGGGGCGGCGGTCTGCTCGCCGGCATCGCGACAGCCATCAAGGCCCAGAGGCCCGACGTTCGTGTCATCGGGGTGCAGGCAGAGCAGGCCGCCGCATACCCGCCTTCCCTGGCAGCCGGCAAGCCCCTGCCCCTGGCTGCCATGGCCACCATGGCGGACGGGATCGCAGTCGGCTGCCCCGGTGAGGTGCCGTACGCCATCGTTCAGGAGCTGGTCGACTCGATCGAGACGGTCAGCGAGGAGATGTTGTCGCGGGCTCTGCTGTTCGTGCTCGAGCGGGCCAAGCTGACCGTTGAGCCAGCTGGCGCGGCCACCGTCGCGCGACTGATGGACGCCGGCGAGGGGGCCTACGAGGGACCGATCGTCGCCGTTCTGTCGGGAGGCAACATCGACCCGCTGTTGCTCTTGCGGATCATCCGTCACGGTCTTGCCGCGGCGGGGCGCTATCTGCAGCTACGGGTTCGCGTCCCCGACACCCCCGGCTCGCTGGCCGGGCTGTTGGCCGATCTTGCCGAAGCCGACGCCAACGTCCTGGAGATTGAGCACGTTCGCACGAGTGCGAACCTTCCGGTTGACGAGGTCGAGATCGCGGTCCAGCTCGAGGCCAAGGGCAGAGCGCACTGCGAGGAGCTGTTGCAGGCCCTGCACGACAAGGGGTATCCGGTGGTCTTCGGCTGAGCCTGGGACAAATCCTGTGGTCTGTCGGTGGTTCATGGAAGAGTTCACCTGGTGACCGACGCAGTGAGAGCCCGGGGCCTGGTTAAGCACTACGGCGAGGTCAAGGCCCTGGATGGCGTGGACCTGACGGTGCCACAGGGTTCAGTGCTGGGCCTGCTGGGGCCAAACGGTGCGGGCAAGACAACGGCCGTACGCATCCTGGCGACCCTGCTGACGCCGGACAGCGGGACCGCCGAGGTGGCCGGGGTCGATGTGCTCAGGGACCCTCGCGAGGTCCGCCGGAGGATCGGCCTCTCCGGGCAGTACGCAGCCGTTGACGAGTACCTCACCGGTTTCGAGAACCTCGACATGATCGGCCGGCTCTATCACCTTGGTCGCAGGGCCAGCCGTGACCGCGCGCGCGAGCTGCTGGCCCAGTTCCGGATCGAGGATGCCGGCGACCGCATGGCCAAGACCTACTCAGGCGGCATGCGACGGCGTCTGGACCTTGCGGGAGCCCTCGTGGCCGACCCGCCGGTCCTCTTCCTGGACGAGCCCACGACCGGGCTCGACCCCCGAGGGCGCACCGACATGTGGGAGGTCATCCAGGGACTGGTTGCGGGGGGTACTTCTCTCTTGCTGACCACCCAGTACCTCGAGGAGGCCGATCGGCTCGCGGACAACATCGTGGTCATCGACCATGGCAAGGTCATCGCGGAGGGCAGTGCCGACCAGCTGAAGGCTCAGGTCGGCGGAGAGCGGCTCGAGATCACCGTCGCCGACGCCGCCCAGCTCAAGGCTGCGGGGGACCTGCTCGAGCCGCTGGGTGTTGGCAAGGCCAGCCTGGACGAACATCGACGGTCACTGCTGATGCCGGTGAGTGGCGGTGCGCTGGTCCTGACCGACGCCCTCCGCAGGCTGGATGCCGCCGATATCGTCCTGGAAGACGTCGGGTTGAGACGCCCCACCCTCGACGACGTGTTCCTCTCGCTCACCGGCCATGCGACCGATCAGGTCAATGGTTCGCCGACCGAAGAGCCCGTCCCGGAGGTGTCCCAATGAGCTTCAATAGCGCGGTCAGCGCCGTCAGCGATGGACTCGTCGTGGCCAAGCGCAACCTGATCAAGATCAAGCGGGTGCCCGACCTGCTCGTGTTCACCACGCTTCAGCCGATCATGTTCGTCCTGCTGTTCGTCTACGTCTTCGGCGGTGCGATCGCCGTCAGGGGCAGCAGCTACAACGAGTTCCTGATCGCCGGGATCTTCGCTCAGACGGTCATATTCGGCGCCACCATCACCGGGGCGGGTCTCGCCGACGATATCCAGAAGGGCATCATCGACCGGTTCAGATCGCTGCCGATGTCACCGTCAGCGGTGCTCTTCGGACGCACGCTGTCCGATGTGGTGAACAACGTCATCGTCGTCATTGTCATGTCGCTGACCGGACTCGTCGTCGGCTGGCGGATCCGCAGCTCAGTTCTCGAGGCATTGGGCGGCTACCTGATCCTGCTGGCCTTCGCCTACTCGTTCTCGTGGGTCATGGCGATGATGGGGCTGCTGGCCCCGAGTCCTGAGGTGGTCAACAACGCCTCGTTCGTCATCATCTTCCCGTTGACGTTCGTGGCCAACACCTTCGTGCCCCTTGCAACGCTGACCGAGCCCCTCAGGACGTTCGCTGAGTGGAACCCTGTGTCGGCGGTGACCGAGTCGGCCCGTGAGCTCTTCGGCAACATTCCGCCGGGCACGCCCAGGCCGGGAGGCTGGGCACTACAGCACCCCGTGGTCTACTCCCTGCTGTGGTGCCTCGTGATCCTGGCCATCTTCATCCCCCTGACCACCAGGCAGTTCCAACGCTCGGTGAGCCGGTGAGTGCCCGGGAAGCCCCCCGTGGCCAGATCGAGCTGGTCAGCCGGTATACGGCTTGGCGCCCAGGACCTTGACCTCGATCTCCTTGCCATTGGGGGCAAGGTAGCTGGTCACGTCGCCGATCTTCTTGTAGAGGATGGCCTTGCCCAGAGGCGACTTCTCGCTGTAGACCTCAAGGTCCGAACCGTCGGCGATCTCGCGGCTACCGAGCAGGAAGGTCAGCTTGTCGCCAAGGAGGTTGACCGTGACCACCATTCCGGGCTCGACGATTCCGTCATCAGGGGGCGCCTGTCCGACGGTGGCGTTGTCCAGCAGCTGGGTCAGCTGGCGGATCCGGGCCTCCATCTTGCCCTGTTCCTCCT
>JBDTYK010000033.1:0-15925 GCA_040005715.1 Actinomycetota bacterium
CCCAGTCGGCCGCTCGGATCGCCTTCATCGCCAGCTTGCGCTGCGCCTTGTCCATCCGGTCGATGAACAGGATGCCGTCCAGGTGGTCGGTCTCGTGCTGTACGCAGCGGGCCATCAGCTCCGAGCCCTCCAGGGTCACCGGCTCGCCGTGCTGGTTGAACCCCTTCGCCACCATCCGCATAGCCCGCGGGGTGTCATAGAAGATGCCGGGAAAGGACAGGCAACCTTCCTCTCCCTCCTGCATCTCCGAGGACAGGTCAAGACTGGGGTTGATCAGATGACCGGGCTCGTCGCCAACGTGGTAGGTGAAGACTCGCAGCCCCACCCCGATCTGGGGTGCCGCGAGACCGGCACCTGGAGCCGCCATCATCGTCTCGGTCAGGTCCGTGACCAGCTGCCGCAGCTCCTTGTCGAAGGTGACGACCGGGGCGGCGGGAGTGCGCAACACGGGGTCACCAAAGATCCGAATGTCCTTGATAGCCACGAACGTGTTTCCTCGCCTAGGGTGCGCTTGACCCGCCCAGTCTATGTGGGCGACAGAGGCAAGCCGAGCATCGCCAGGTCCTTGCGCAGATGGCCCGTGTCCGCGAACAGGATGGCGTGCAGGCCGGACTCGGCCGCGGCCCTCACGTTGGCTGGGCCGTCGTCGATGAAGACACACCTGTCGGCGGTGCTCCCGATCCGCTTCTTGAGTATCTCGAAGATCTCCGGGTCGGGTTTGCGGACGCCCTGCTCGCCCGAGACGATGATGGCCTCGAACCGGTCCAGGAACTCGAAGCGGCTCAAGGCCACGGGGAACAGCTCCCGCGACCAGTTGGTCAGTGCAAGGAGCCGAACGCCAGCCGAGTGCAGCTCCTCCAGGATCTGGACGGTGTCCTCGATCGCACCGATGAGCGAGTCTGGGAAGTTCTCGCGGTATCCGCGGATGGCCGGTCCCCAGTGCGGGTGCGCCTTGACGGCCACTGCCTCGGCCTCGTCCCACGAGCGACCGGCGTCCTGTTCGCTGTTCCAGGCCGCAAAGTCGAAGGCCTCGTCGGCCAGGAAGAGGGTCGCCTCCTGCGCACCGACAGCACTGGCGATGGCTGGATGCGGGTCCCAGCGGATGAGGACGTTGCCCAGGTCGAAGACGACGACGTCAAAAGGAGCCGAAGCGAGGTCGCCTTCCGGCCGCAGGGAGGAGCCGGTCGGCTTGCGCTCCCACGGCCGGGGGGCTTCGGAAACTGCCATTTGCTGGACTCTACGACCCGCGAGACGGTCGCATTCAGTCAAGGTCGAATGTCGTTCGGGTCGCCCAAGCCAGATCGTCCTCCTGGTCAGGCATCAACAGCCCGATTGGTGACAGGAGACTGGTCCGGGGGATGGTCTGGATGCTGTCGCAATGGACGACGAAGTCGTGGTCGAGGTTGTTTCGCGTTCCGACCAGAACCTCGGTGTCCAGGCTACGAGTGGCGGAGGTGATCGGAGCTCCTTTCATCCCGCTGAGATGCGGGACCGCTATGGCCCGCGTCAACACCAGGGCCGGTTCACCCTGTCTGCCTCAACCGAGCCCGTCGGTGGGGTCAACACGGACCGCCACCGCCTCCCGCTCCTTGCGCGCGCTACGGACGGCTTTCATCTGAGTCAGCGAGGCGGTCAGCGCCGGGCCGTCGTCCAGCGCGGCCCGCAGCAGCAGCTGGATCCTTGGAGCGCCTTCCGGAACCGCGCCACGAGCCGCGGGGCCGGGTCCGACGGGCCCTGCCGGCCCCGGCTGCGTCCAGGGCAGGGGGCCCAGCTGCTCGACCGACTCCGCCAGACCGGCCAGCTCGACGGCGCGCTGGACCGCGATCCTGGACCCGACCAGCTGGGCCATCCGGACCGTTGGTGGCAACGAGAGCTCGACCCGCTCGGCGAGCTCTCGGCCCACGAACCACTCCGGATCCCACCGGACCAGGGCCTCCACGAGCGGCAGGGTCGTGTGGTTCGGCGCGCCGCAGAGCACTGTCACTCCCCCGTCGGCCGCTCCCCGGGTCAGTGCCGCCGCCCCCAGCCAACGTCGAAGCGCCTCCTCAGACGCATCAAGGGTCGGTCGATCCATCGATGCCCAGGCGTCCAACAACAACGTTGCGGCGTAACCGCCCTCTGCCACGGGCTCGGCACCGGGCGTGGCGATGACCAGGCTTGGCTTGCCCGAGACCGAGGGCAGCACCTCACCGGCGCCCGAGGTATGGACCGGCGTGCCCGGAAACGCGCGGCCGAGCTCTTCAGCCGTCCGCCGGGCGCCCACCACGCTTGATCGCACGCTGCGGCCACCACAGGCGCGGCACTCGAAAGGCGCCGCGACCGACCCGCACCACCGGCAGGTCGGTGCTCCATCGCCCACGTTCAACCCCAGCGGCCCGTGGCAGCGCGCACAGCGGGCAGGCTGCCGGCAGCTGCCACAGGACAACGATGGGACGTAGCCCCGGCGCGGAACCTGAATCAGCACCGGGCCCCGCTCCAGCGCGCTCCCGGCAGCCCGCCACGCGGCCGAGGGCAGGTGTGCGTGGGCGCCCGCTCCGTCGCGTTCGACATCGGTCCCTTCGCCCGCCACGATCACGCGAGGCGCAGCCAGGCGACGGGTCGTGGCTTCGGCGCTGACCGAGCGCGCCTGTCCCGCCTCCACCCACTGCTGGACGGACGTCGTCCGCGTGAAACCGGCACTCAGCAACGCGGCACCCTCGAGCCTGGCCCGGGTGAGCAGAACCTCGCGCACTGCCGGGTAGGGCGCACGGGGCTCCACATGGAGGTCATCGCCGTCGTCCCACCAGGCCACCAGGCCGAGATCGTGCACCGGGGCGAACATTGCCGCCCGCGTTCCCACAACGACGCGGACATGGCCCCGAAGCACCTTCAGCCACGATGTGTAGCGGGCCTGCGGCCCCTGTCCCGCCGTCAGACGCACGTGCTGACCGACCCCCAGCAACAACTGAAGGGCCTGGTCGACCCGGTCGACATCACGGTGGTCGGGGACCACGATCAGGGCCCCGCGCCCTGCCGCCAGGGACGTCGCGGCCGCCACCGCCATGGCAGCCGGCCAGTCAGCATCCCCTTGCTGGCCCGGGAGGGCCAGCCAGGAGGCCGCGGGGGCGCCGCCGGAGGCGATGTGGCGAAGGAAGGATGGCCCGGCGGGGTACTGCAGCCAGGGACCTGGCTCCGGCGGCGTCACACCCGCGCGGGTCGATGCCTGCTGAGGTGCCGGCACGTCCATCGGCAGGTTCTTCTCGGCTGTGGCGTGCCGGGGCGGGACGGCGAGCCGGACCACGTCACCCAGCGTCCCGGCATACCGGCTGGCGATCTCGCGTGAGAGCGCCAGCACCTCGGGCGTCAGGACAGCCTCGGGACTGACCACCTTTCGAAGGGGGGCAAGCGCGCCCGCATGTTCGGCGTTCTGGCTGCGAGCGAGGACGTAGCCGTCGACGTCTCGCCCGGCGAACCGCACCTTCACCCGGGCTCCCGGCAACGCCAGGTCGGCCATCGGGGCGGGCACGAGGTACTCGAACGGGCGATCCAGGTGCGCCAGCGCGACGTCCACCAGGACGAGGGCTACGGGGTCGACCTCAGCGGCCTCATCCATCTTTGGCAGGGCCCTTCTGCGGCCACGGGCCGAAGCCACCGGGGGGACGAGCGACAGCTGTTCGCCGCCTCCCTGCCCGGTCGCTTCCTTGTGCTGCATGGGCAAGGTCTACCCCATCGCACCGACGATCGTCACACCGGCGAGCGGAACCTCAGCGGGATACGGCGGACCGGAGCTGCTCGACCCGGTCGGTGCGCTCCCAGGTGAAAGCGTTCTCGACCCCGTCGGCGCTGGTGCGACCGAAGTGACCGTAGGCGGCGGTGGGGGTGTAGATCGGCCGTAGCAGATCGAGGTCCTCGATGATCGCACCAGGGCGCAGGTCGAAAACCTTGACGATGGCGTTCTGGATCTTCTCGGCAGCCACTGTCTCGGTGCCGAAGGTCTCGACGTACAACCCCACCGGCTGGGCCTTGCCGATGGCGTAGGCCACCTGGACCTCACAGCGACGAGCCAGACCGGCGGCCACGATGTTCTTGGCCACCCAGCGCATGGCATAGGCCCCGGACCGGTCGACCTTGCTCGGGTCCTTGCCGGAGAACGCCCCTCCGCCATGACGGGCCGTACCTCCATAGGTATCAACGATGATCTTGCGGCCGGTCAGGCCGGCATCACCCATCGGGCCGCCGACCTCGAAGCGGCCGGTCGGGTTGATCAGCATCCGGTAGTCGGAGATGTCCAGGTGGCTTCCGGAAGCCGCCAGCTCGTCCAGAACAGGTTTGATGACCTGATGGGCCATATCCGGCTCGAGCATCCCGGCGAGCGAGATGTCAGCCGCGTGCTGGGTCGAGATGACGACGGTGTCGAGCTTGACCGCCTGGTCCCCGTCGTAGGAGATGGTCACCTGGGTCTTGCCATCGGGACGCAGGTAGGCGACCTCGCCCGACTTGCGCACAGCCGACAGCCGCTCCGCAAGGCGATGGGCCAGGTGGATCGGCAGCGGCATCAGCTCGGCAGTGTCCTCGCAGGCATAGCCGAACATCAGGCCCTGGTCGCCGGCGCCCTGTTTGTCCATCGGGTCGACACCGCCGGTGCGGTTCTCGTAGGCCGAGTCGACGCCCTGGGCAATGTCGGGTGACTGCTGGCCGATCGAGATCGAGACAGCACACGACTCGCCGTCAAACCCCTTGGTCGACGAGTCGTAGCCGATGCGCAGAACCGTGTCGCGCACGATCCGGGGGATGTCCACGTAGCCCGACGTGGTCACCTCGCCTGCAACCTGAACCAGACCCGTGGTGACCAACGTCTCCACCGCCACGCGGCTGGTCCGGTCCTGCGTGATCATCGCGTCGAGAATCGCGTCGCTGATCTGGTCACAGATCTTGTCGGGGTGACCCTCGGTCACGGACTCGGATGTGAAAAGACGTGCGGACACCTAAGGGCTCCCTTGGTTGCAGCGGCTGCTGACTGACGAACTGGCCGAAGTTTAACGCGCTGCGAGAATGTCCTGGATCGCATCCCAGACTGTGGCAGCCACAACATCCTTGGGAGCGGGGCCGACCTGTTGCACGGCATCGAGGCCGCGACCGATGATCTGGACGGTGTTGGTGTCCTGTCCGAAGACCCTGCCCGCCCCCACGTCATTGGCGACGAGCAGGTCGCAGCCCTTTCGCGCCAGCTTGTCCCGGGCGAGGTCGAGCACGCTGTGCTCTTCGTCGCCGGTCTCGGCGGCGAAGCCGACGATCACGGGAAACGGGGCTGAGCCTCGGGTACGCACCAGACCAGCCAGCACGTCAGGGTTTCGCACGAGCTGGATCAGCGGTGCCGCCAGCCCGGACTCGTTGGGCGATCCTGGCTCGGGCTCCTGCTGTTGGTAGACCTTCTTGATCTTCGCGTCCGCGTAGTGCGAAGGACGGAAGTCGGCGACTGCTGCGGCCATGACGACCACATCGGACTCCTCGGCCGCCTTCCCCACGGCCTCGCCCAGCTCCAGTGCCGTGTGGACCAGCACCATCGTCACACCGCCGGGAGCCGGCAGGCTGACGTTGGCCGAGATCAGCGTGACCTCGGCGCCACGGGCGGCCGCGACCGCTGCCAGCGCGTAGCCCTGCTTGCCCGACGACCGGTTGCCGAGGAACCGGACGGGGTCGAGGGGCTCCTGCGTGCCACCGGCACTGATGACGACCCGACGCCCCGCCAAAGCCAGCCTTGTTGCCCCCAAACCACGGTTTTGAGCCGATTCCGGGCCCGATTCGGTGGTCTCGGCGCAAGGAGAGGGATGGGCGGAGAGGAGCTCACGGCATACGGCGAAGATGGCCTCCGGCTCGGGAAGGCGACCCTGCCCCGAGTCCGCCCCGGTCAGTCGCCCCGACGCCGGGTCGATCACGTGCACGCCGCGCGACCGGAGGGTCGCGACATTGGCCACCGTCGCCGGGTGCTCCCACATCTCCGTATGCATCGCGGGGGCGAGCACCACCGGACAGCGGGCGGTGAGCAGGGTGCTGGTCAACAGGTCGTCAGCAAGTCCGCTCGCGGCCCTCGCGAGCAGATCGGCGGTCGCAGGTGCCACGACGATGAGATCGGCCTGCTGGCCCAGGCGAACGTGCGGCACCTCGTGGACGTCGGTCCAGACGTCGCTCGAGACGGGCTTGCCCGACAGGGCAGCCCACGTGGGCGCACCGACGAACCTCAGGGCGGCTGCCGTGGGAACCACGGTCACGTCGTGCCCGCTCTCGGTGAGCAGGCGCAGCAGGGAGCAGGCCTTGTACGCCGCGATCCCGCCGCTGACGCCAAGGACGACCCGTCTGCCCGTCATCTGTGTGCCCGCCGCGCGAACACCGGAGGTCCCGCTCAGCCGTCGGTGGGCGTCGAGGTCAGCAGACCCTCGTTGATCTCGCGCAGCGCGATGGACATCGGCTTCTCGTGGACCTTGGTCTCGACGAGGGGACCGACGTACTCCAGCAGGCCCTCAGAGAGCTGGGAGTAGTACGCGTTGATCTGGCGCGCGCGCTTGGCCGAGTAGATGACCAGGGCGTACTTGGAGTCCGCCACGTTGAGCAGGTCGTCGATCGGCGGGTTGGTGATGCCCTCGGGGGCAGCCTGCGTTCCAGACACGGTCAAATCTCATCTCTGTTAATGGGTAGAGCGTTCAACGGGTACAGCGTTGTGATGGGCTAGAGCGTTGTGATGGGCTAGAGCGTTGTGATGGACAGAGCGTCGGCATGAAAAAGCAGCCAGCGGCGCGCGAGGAGGATCAACTGCTCATCAATGATACGAGTTCTTTGCTCGCGCGTTGAACATTGTCGTTCACGATGGTCACATCGAACTCCTGCTGGGCCGCCAGCTCCTTGCGTGCCGTAGCCAGCCGGACGCTGCGTTCCTCCTCGGACTCGGTGCCGCGTCCCACGAGCCGCCTGACCAGCTCGTCCCAGCTCGGCGGGGCGAGAAACACGAAAAGGGCCTCCGGCTTCTGCTCCCGGACCTGGCGCGCGCCCTGCAGGTCGATCTCGAGCAAGGCCTTGCGCCCTGCTGCCAGAGCCTCCTCGACCGGCCCTCGCGGCGTGCCGTACTTGGCCCGCCCGTGAACGACGGCCCACTCGAGAAACTCCCCCGCCGCGCGCATCCGCTCGAACTTCGCATCATCCACGAAGTGGTAGTGCTTCCCGTCGATCTCGCGAGGACGCGGCTTGCGGGTGGTCATCGAGACCGACACCCAGACCTCGGGGTAGGTACTTCGGACGTGTGCAGCCACGGTTCCCTTGCCGACAGCGGTAGGCCCCGCCAGGACCACCAGCCGACTCTTGGACAACGACATGTCCCGACGGATCAGGCTTTTTCGAAGCGCTCGATCAGGGCGGCGATCTGGTTGGTACCCAGTCCGCGGACCCGGCGTGTCTCGGAGATGCCGACCTCCTCCATGATCGCTCTGGCCCGGATCCGACCCACCCCGGGCATCGACTCAAGCAGCGCGGAGACCTTCATCTTGCCGACGATGTCGTTCTTCTTGCCCTCAGCGATCACCTCTGACAGGACACCCTGGGCGTACTTCAGACGATTCTTGACTGCTGCCCGCTCACGACGAGCGACCGCGGCCTTCGCAAGTGCCTCGGTGCGCTGCTCGGGCGTCAGCTGGGGAAGAGCCACTGTCAGTCTCCTCGCATGGATCAGTCGGATGAACCCATCGCCGCGGCCAGTCAGGCCTTGGATGGGGCGTGTTGCCCGAAACTTAGCGAGTCGGGACGCAACCTGGCAACGAGGGGTGTCAATCGGTGCTCAGAATCACTCGCAGCTGCTCGGCCATCGCCTGCGCGGCAGCCCGCAAAGCCCCGCAGTCGGGCCCGGCCGTCAGAATCGCACGACTGCTGCTGGCCAGCACGTTGCCCAAGGCCTCGCCGAAGACGTTGCCCAGATCCGCTGCGGTTGCTCCCTGTGCGCCGACACCCGGTGCGAGCAGCGGCGCATTCGCCCCGGCCAGGTCCAGACCCAGCTGCTGGACCGCATCGCCGACTGTGGCGCCGACCACCATCCCGATGCTTCCGAGCACTCCCGAGAGCGAGTCAGGGGCGTTCGCCGAGGTCACGCCGGCGACAATCGTTCCGGCCACGGAGCCGGCATCGCTGGTCGCGTGCTGCACCTGTGCCCCCTCCGGGTTCGAGGTCAGGGCCAGCACGAACAGTCCGCGTCCGTTCTCATGTGCCAGATCCAACGCCGGACGAAGGGACCCAAAGCCCAGATAGGGGCTGACGGTGATGGCATCCGCGCGCAACGCTCCGTCCTGGGAGAGATAGGCCTGGGCATACGCATTCATGGTCGAGCCGATGTCACCGCGTTTGACGTCGAGCAAGGACAAGGTGCCTGACTCACGCAGACCCGCGAGGGTCCGCTCAAGCACGGCAACCCCTGCGGAGCCGAACCGCTCGAAGAAGGCCGACTGTGGCTTGACGACCGCCACGGTCCCCGAGAACGCCTCGACGCAGGTCATGGCGAACGTCTCAAGGCCATGAACGGACTCATCAAGGCCCCACTGGGCCAGCAGTCCTGGGTGAGGGTCTATGCCCGCACAGAGGGGACCCAGCCGGGTCATGGCCATCCGCAGCCTGGCACCAAACGACTCGGTCATTGAGCGTGATCCAATCTCGAGTGAGCGATTCCCACAGCATCGGTGAAGCGAGCAAAACCCCTGTCCTGCAAGGCTGCTGCCAGCTCGCGGTTGACACGAGTCGGGGCTCCGGGGTCATTGAACGTCGCGGTCCCCACCTGGATCGCACTTGCTCCGGCGGCGACAAGCTGCAACGCGTCATCGCCGGTGCGCACTCCCCCGACGCCGATGATCGGGACAGTGGGGATGCGGCCGTCAAGCATCGCTGCACGAACCTGCCAGATGGCGCGAACGGCGATGGGGCGGATCGCCGGTCCTGAGAGCCCGCCGGTCACGCCCGCCACCTGGGGGCGCAGAAGGTCGGTGTCGATGACCATGCCGAGCAGCGTGTTGATCATGGTCAAGCCGTCGGCACCCGCAGTCACACACGCACCTGCGATCTCGACGATGTCGGTCACGTCGGGGCTGAGCTTGGCGAAGATGGGGACGCGCTCCGGGAGGCTCTCACGAACCAGACCGATGACGTTGGCTGACGCCTTAGGGTCGCAGGCGAAGACGAGCCCCCGGTTCGCGACATTCGGGCAGGAGATGTTCACCTCGATGCCGACAATGGCGTCGAACGCAGGAGAGTCGCGCAGAACCGCAGCCACCGCGGCGTACTCGTCGGCGGTGTTCCCCGCAATGGATGCGAGCACCCGCGCGCCAACTGTCTTGAGCCACGCCAGGTCCTCCTGGGCGAAGACCTTGACTCCAGGGCCCTGCAGACCGATCGAGTTGAGCATCCCGCTGGGCGTCTCGGCCATCCGGGGGGTGCCTCGGCCCGATCGGGGATCCGCCATCACGGTCTTGGTGACGAATGCACCAAGCTCGGTCAGATCGAAGAACCGGTGCAGCTCTCTGCCGTTCGCCGCGCAACCCGACGCGGTCATCAGCGGGTTGGGAAGGCGCATCCCGGCAAGGTCGACGCTCATGTCGATCCCTGCCCTCACGTCAGGTGAGGGACAGGCGCCCGCCCTCTCATGGCCGCCCGAAGTCACCTCACTCATCAGTGACCGCTCATCGCGTCGGCGCCGTGGGCGTCCTCGGGAACACGGCACAACCCGTTCCCAAAGGCGTCCCAGCGAACCCTGTCACCGCGGAAGGTAGGACCGTCTATGCAGGAGCGGAGCATCCGGGTCAGCCCGTCGTCCCCGACCACCGGCATCACGCAGGTCATGCAGACGCCCACGCCGCACGCCATCGACTCCTCGACGGCAACCTGGGCCGTGACACCCTCAGCTCCGGCGACCTCGGTGATGGACCTGAGCATGGCCATCGGCCCACATCCATAGACAACCCGCGTCCGGCTTCGCCGGATGACGTCTGGCAGGACGACCGAGACCCTTCCCTTGACACCCACGGAACCGTCGTCGGTGGTGACCGTGACCTCGTCCGCCGATGCCTGTGCCTCGAGGACACCGAAGAGACGTTCTTGCGTGGCTGCTCCGAGGACCATCTCGACGTGGCAACCACGCGCCTTGAGCAGGGAGGCCAGCCAGAAGAGCGGAGCACTCCCATAGCCGCCGCCGACCAGGACGACAGCCACCGGCGCCTCGGGCAGTGGGAAGGCTCGCCCGAGGGGACCGACGATGTCGACGTCGTCATGTGCTCGCAGGCCAGTCAGCCATCTGGTGCCTGCCCCACGAGCCGCCACGACGATGTCGATGGTTCCGCCATGGATACCGCCCTGGCTGACCTTGTGGATGGAGAAGCACCGGCGCAGGAGGTTGGCGGAGGTGTCACCTCCAACGGCCAGGGCAACGAACTGGCCGGGTTTGGCTAACGCTGCAACCTCCGGCGCCACGAAGGTCAGCTGGTGGTAGGCGCCGATTAGGCGGTTGGAGACGAGCTCGCCGATCAGGTGGGGCGTGCGCTCCGGGGCGACTGCGCTCACCCGAGGTCATCCGGCCGGGCGTAGAAGTTCAGGTCACGAGCGTGATCCTGCAGCGACTTCACCCGGACTGTCCCGGTGAGCTGTGACTCGATGCCCTGAACGGCTGCGCCGAGCTGCTGCACCGTGGTGATGATGGGCCGATCCATGCTCGTGGTCGCGGCGCGGATCGCATAGCCGTCGGCTCGGGCATATCGTCCCGACGGCGTGTTGACAACCATCCCGACCTCGCCGGCAAGGATGCGCTCGACGATCGTGGGCTCACCTTGTGGGCCGGGCCCCTCACTGTGCTTGCGCACGACGGAGGCACTGATCCCGTTGCGCCGCAGGACATCTGCGGTGCCCTTGGTGGCCATCAGGTCGAAGCCGAGGTCAGCAAGGCGCTTCATGGGGAAGATCATCGCGCGCTTGTCCCTGTTGGCCACGGAGATGAAGACCGTCCCCTTGCGCGGCAGCCCGGGTCCGAAGCCGAGCTGACTCTTGGCGAAGGCGGCGCCGAAGTCCGAGTCGATCCCCATGACCTCGCCGGTCGAGCGCATCTCCGGGCCGAGGAGGCTGTCGACAACCTGTCCCTCGTGGGTACGAAACCGCTTGAAGGGCAGCACCGCCTCCTTGACCGAGACGTGGGCGTGGGGCGGCATCGCACCGCCGTCGCCTTGTGGGGGCAGTATCCCCTCTGTGCGCAGCTGGGCGATCGTTGCGCCGAGCATCACCCGGGCAGCAGCCTTGGCGATGGGCACCCCGGTCGCCTTTGCCACAAACGGGATGGTGCGGCTGGCCCGCGGGTTGGCCTCCAGGACGTAAAGCACGTCCTGGGCCAGGGCGAACTGCACGTTCATCAGGCCCTTGACCCCGATTCCCTTGGCAAGAGCCAAAGTTGACTCGCGGACTCTCTCGAGCTCAGCCTGCCCCAAGGTCACCGGCGGGAGCACGCAGGCCGAGTCGCCGGAGTGGATGCCGGCTTCCTCGATGTGCTCCATGATGCCGCCCAGGTACATCTCATGGCCGTCGTAGATCGCGTCGACGTCGATCTCGATGGCGTCGTCAAGGAAGCGGTCGACCAGGACCGGATGCTCAGGTGCCGCGTGGGTGGCACGTTCGACGTAGCCGATCAGGGTCTCGTCGTCATAGACGATCTCCATCCCGCGACCACCCAGAACGTATGAGGGACGGACGAGAACCGGGTAGCCGATCTCATGGGCGACCTGCACGGCCTCCTCTCCGCTGTAGACCATGCCGTACCGCGGCGCCGGCAGCCTGGCTTCGGCAAGCACCCGGCCGAAGGCACCGCGGTCTTCGGCGAGGTGGATCGACTCCGGACTGGTGCCGACGATGGGCACCCCCTCGGCCTTCAGTGCTCTGGCCAGGCCGAGCGGCGTCTGCCCGCCGAGCTGAACGATGACGCCGGCCACCGGCCCGGCAAGACGCTCGGCGTGGACCACCTCGAGGACGTCCTCCAGGGTCAGCGGCTCGAAGTAGAGCCGGCTGGACGTGTCGTAGTCGGTGGACACCGTCTCGGGGTTGCAGTTGACCATGACGGTGTCAAAACCGTGGTCCCGCAGGGCGAAGCTGGCGTGAACACACGAGTAGTCGAACTCGATGCCCTGTCCGATCCGGTTCGGTCCGGAGCCCAGGATGATGACTGCCGGCCTGCTCCGCGGCGCGACCTCGTTCTCCTGGTCGTAGGTCGAGTAGTGATACGGCGTCTGCGCCGCGAACTCGGCGGCGCAGGTGTCGACGGTCTTGTAGACGGGGCGCACACCGAGCGCGTGACGGACTCCGCGGACCACCGCCTCCGGCATACCGCAGAGATCGGAGATCTGGGCATCGGAGAAGCCATGACGTTTGGCCAGCAGCAGCACATCGACGGTCAGCTGCGGGCTGGCCGCCACGTGCGCGGCCACCTGGTTGAGGAGCTCAATCTGGTCCAGGAACCACGGGTCGATGCCGGTGGCCTCGTGGACGACCTCGACCGACAGACCACCGCGAAGGGCCTGCTGCACCAGGACGATTCGGCCTTCGGTGGGTGTCCGGGCCTGTTCGAGCAGAGCGCGCGCCTGTTCGGAGGACGGAACCTCGCCCTTGCGCCAGTGGAAAGACGAACCCGTGCGCTCCAGCGAACGAAGCGCCTTCTGGAGAGCCTCGGTGAAGTTCCGCCCGATGGCCATCGCCTCGCCGACACTCTTCATGGTCGTGGTCAGGGTCGGGTCAGCCGCAGGGAACTTCTCGAACGCGAACCGCGGGACCTTGACCACGATGTAGTCCAGGGTCGGCTCGAAGCTGGCCGGCGTCACCTTGGTGATGTCGTTCGGGATCTCGTCCAGCGTGTATCCAATGGCCAGCTTCGCGGCGATCTTGGCGATCGGGAACCCGGTCGCCTTGGAGGCCAGCGCGGAGGATCGAGAGACCCTCGGGTTCATCTCGATGACGATGATCCGGCCGTCAACCGGGTTGACCGCAAACTGGATGTTGCAGCCCCCCGTGTCGACCCCCACCTCCCGGATGATGGCGATGCCCAGGTCGCGCAGCCGTTGGTACTCGCGGTCGGTCAGGGTCAGCGCGGGCGCCACCGTGATCGAGTCGCCGGTGTGCACACCCATCGGGTCGAGGTTCTCGATCGAGCAGACAACCACCACGTTGTCGGCGCGGTCACGCATGACCTCGAGCTCGTACTCCTTCCAGCCCGCAATGGACTCCTCCAGCAGCACCTCGGTGGTTGGCGAGTCATGCAGGCCCGAACCGGCCATCCGGCGCAGGTCCACCTCGTCATCGGCAAAGCCCGAGCCCAGACCGCCCATGGTGAAGGATGGGCGCACGACCAGCGGATAGCCGAGCTCCTTTGCGGCGGCAAGGCATTCGTCCATCGTGTGGGCGATGTAGCTGCGCGCCGTCTCGCCGCCGCAACGCTGAACGACGCCCTTGAACAGCTGGCGGTCCTCCCCGAGCTGGATCGCCTGGACGCTGGCACCGATCAGCGGACAGCCGTACTTCTCCAGGATTCCGGCCTCGTCCAGGGCAATCGCCGCATTGAGGGCCGTCTGGCCGCCGAGGGTGGCGAGAACCGCGTCCGGGCGCTCCTTGGCGATGATCGCCTCGATGACCTCACACGTGATCGGCTCGACGTAGGTGGCGTCGGCGAACTCGGGATCGGTCATGATCGTGGCGGGGTTGGAGTTGACCAGGATGACCCGCAGACCCTCCTCCCTCAGGACGCGGCAGGCCTGGGTGCCGGAGTAGTCGAACTCGCAGGCCTGGCCGATCACGATGGGGCCCGACCCGATGACCAGGACACTGTGGATGTCGTTACGGCGGGGCATCAGCGGCTTCCTTTGGACATGAGCTCCACGAAGCGGTCGAAGAGGTACTCCGAGTCGTGTGGGCCGGCAGCGGCCTCTGGGTGGTACTGCACCGAGAAGGCAGGGATGTCAAGGCATTCCAGCCCCTCGACGACGTTGTCGTTGAGGCCGATGTGCGAGACACGGACCCGCCCGTACCGGGTCGCCCCAGCTCGACCATCGGCCTCCGAACCGGCGTCCGAAGGCGCGGTCACATCCCTGTCGAGCGGGGCATCCACGGCGAACCCGTGGTTCTGGGCCGTGACCTCGACCTTGCCGGTACGCCGGTCAAGAACAGGCTGGTTGATCCCCCTGTGGCCGTACTTCAGCTTGTACGTTTCGAAGCCCAGTGCCCGGCCCAGGAGCTGGTTGCCGAAACAGATGCCGAAGAAGGGGAGGCCGGCGTCCAGCACCTCACGCAGCAGGGCGATCTCGTGGCTGGCCGAGACCGGGTCACCTGGCCCGTTCGAGAAGAAGACGCCGTCGGCGCCAGTGGCCTGGATGTCGGCAAACGTGGATCTGGCTGGAAGCACGTGCACCTCGACGCCCCGATCGGCCAGGTGAGCGGGAGTCCGGGCCTTGATGCCCAGGTCGAGGGCGGCGACGGTGAAGCGCTTCTCGCCCACCGCCGGCACGACATACGGCTGCGGCGTCGTGACCTCACCGGCGAGCGCCGCACCGCTCATCTGCGGTGCCGAGCGCACGCGCTCCAGCAACAGCCCCGCTGACTCGTGAGCCGCCTGCCCGGAGAAGACGCCGACGCGCATGGCGCCTCGCTCGCGCAGGTGCCGGGTCAGTGCCCGGGTGTCGATGCCGCTGACTCCCACGACGTTCTGCTCGACCAGCTCGTCCTCCAGCGATCGCCGGGACCGCCAGCTTGAGGGCCGGAGGGCCGGGTCACGCACCACATAGCCGGCGACCCAGATGCGACGGGACTCGTTGTCCTCGTCGTTGATGCCGGTGTTGCCGATGTGCGGCGCGGTCATGATGACGACCTGGCGGTGGTAGCTCGGGTCGGTCAACGTCTCCTGGTAGCCGCTCATACCCGTGGAGAACACTGCCTCACCCACGCTCTCCCCGACCGCTCCATAGGCGAAGCCGTGGAACGCGCGACCGTCCTCCAGAACGAGGATCGCCGGCTCCCGGTGATGAAAGGGGCGGTCCTCGGTCATACCAGCGCGCCCTTGAGGACCGTTGGCCTGCCTCGCAACAGCGTGGCATAGACGGTGCCGGTAAGGGTGCGACCGTGCCAGGGATTGTTGCGGGACAACGACACTGAGGCGTCCCTGTCCACTGTCAAGGTGGCCGACGGGTCGACCAGGGTGAGGTTTGCCGGCTCCCCCACTGCGATCGGCCTACCCTGGGCGGCCAGACCGGCGATGCGAGCGGGCCGCACGGACATCACCTGCGCGACGCCTGCCCAGTCGAGCAGACCCGGGCCGACCATGACGGTGCTGATGACCGAGAGCGCCGTCTCCAGACCCATCACCCCGAAGGCCGCGGTGATGAAGGTGTGCTCCTTGTCGTGACGGGCGTGCGGAGCATGGTCGGTCGCGACGACATCGATCGTGCCATCCGCCAAGGCCGCTCGCAGCGCCTGGACGTCTTCGCTCGGGCGCAGCGGCGGGTTGACCTTGAAGGTCGGGTCGTAGCCCGTGAGCAGATCAGTGGTCAGCATCAGGTGGTGCGGAGTGGCCTCAGCAGTGACTGAGATGCCTTGTGCCTTGGCCCATCGGATCACCTCGACCGAGCCGGCGGTGGACACATGGGCCACGTGCACCCGGGATCCCGTATGCCGTGCCAGCATCACGTCGCGCGCGACGATGACCTCCTCGGCGACGCCGGGCCATCCCGGCAGCCCGAGGCGCCCGGACAGCTCGCCCTCATGACAGCAGGCGTTGTGGTCGGCCAGCATCGGGTCCTGCGAGTGTTGGGAGATCACCCCGCCGAAGGCCCTGATGTACTCCAGCGCCCGGCGCATCACCCGGGCGTCGTGGACACACCTTCCGTCGTCGGAGAAGACCCGCACACGA
>JBDTYK010000034.1:0-15634 GCA_040005715.1 Actinomycetota bacterium
CAGCCTGGTCTGCCCAGCTTGGTCAGAGCTGTCCGAAGGTCAAGCCAGGCACTCCGTCCGCGAGCGAGACCGATGCCTGCCAGTTGAGCTCGTCCTGGATTCGCGCGCTGGAGGCGGTGATGTGACGCACGTCCCCGAGCCTGAACTCGCCGGTTACGACCGGCTCAGGCCCCCGACGCGAGGCGGAAAGGGCCCGGGCCAGGTCGGCGATGGTGGAGATGACGCCGGACCCCACGTTGTAGGCGCGATGCGGTGCGGACCGCTCGCTCGTGGCGGCGAGAGCAGTGACGAACGCACGGGCGATGTCAGTGACATGCACGAAGTCCCGTCGTTGACCGCCGTCCTCGAACACCCGCGGCGCCTCGTCGCGGCTGAGGGCGGAGGCGAAGACCGAGGCGACCCCGGCATACGGGGTATTGCGCGGCATCCCCGGCCCATAGACGTTGTGCAGTCGCAACGACACCGCCGACCCCCCAGCTTCGCGGGACCAGATCGCGGCGAGGTACTCCTGGGCGACCTTGGTGGCGGCGTACGTGTTGCGGGGGTCCATCGCCGCATCTTCGTCGACCAGGCCCGGCACGAGGTCAGCACCGCAGACGGGGCACCCGGGCTCGAAACGACCGTGCGACAACGCCGCTCTGGTCCGGGGGGTTGGTGACACCCGTCCGTGGTCGTGGCACGTATAGCGACCCTCGCCGTAGACGACCATCGAGCTGGCCTGGACGAACCGCCGGATCCCCGTGGAGTCCAGACTGCGCAGGAGCACCGCCGTTGCGTGGTCGTTGCTCGACACGTAGTCGTCCATGTCGCCAAGATCCACGCCGAGCCCGACTTTGGCCGCCAGGTGGACGACCGCCTCGACTCCGCTCAGGGCGGCCCGGACGACCTCGGCGTCGCGAACGTCGCCGACCACGAGGTCAATGCCAAGCGTCAGGAGCCTCTCCCGTGCGGTTGTCCCTCCGTCGCGGTGGACGTCGGGTCGCAGCGAGTCAAGTACCAGCACCTGATGGCCGGTGTCGAGAAGCTGGGCGACCACCGACTGTCCGATGAAGCCGGCCCCACCGGTGACGAGTACTCGCATCCAGCCACGGTGTCACGCTCTCTCGCCGGCCCGCAGGGTTAACCGGTTGCGGGTCGATTACGGCTGCGGCAAAACGGCTCGCGGGTTGTCGCCGTAAAAAGCGCCCCGTTCGCCAGGTTTCGCGAGGTCTCGACATCAGGCACCGCACGAGACCCGTGGCGTCATTGGCCTAAAGCCCCCAAGACCTTCCGGTTTGTCGACCTCCGAAAGGCACCACTGCCTTCAACTCGGGCTGGAGACATCAGCACAAGAATTGTCGGTTATCACCTGATATCTCACCAAATAACAGCCGGCGACCCTTGCTGATGACGTATAGTATGTTACATAGTATTGACGAGAGGCGGGAGGTGGAATCATGACCTACGACGTGATCATTGTCGGCGCCGGGATCATCGGTGCTGCCTGCGCCCGGGTGCTGGCTTCGGACGGCATGGCCGTGGTCGTCGTCGATCGTGGCACCACTGCTGGCGGCACCTCCTCCGCCTGTGAGGGAAACCTGCTGGTCTCCGACAAGGGCCCCGGTCCAGAGCTGGTGCTCGCCCAGTACGCCGCGACCCTGTGGCGGGACGTGGTCATCGACCTCGCCGAACAGCTCGGCTCCGGCTATCCCTCTGTCGAGTTCGATCCCAAGGGCGGCCTCGTGGTTGCGACGACGACGACAGGCGCCAGGCCCCTGCTCGACTTCGCGGCCAGGCAGCGGGGCGCCGGCGTTGACGCCCGCGTCATTGACGCCGGTGAGGCATGCAGGCTGGAACCCGACCTCACACCTCGTATCGAGGCGGCTGTGCACTACCCGGAAGACGCCCAGGTTCAACCGACCATCGCCGCAGAGGCGCTGATGGCTTCGGCGCGGCTGCACGGTGCGCGTCTGCTCGAGAACACGCCCGTGCTCGGCCCACTGCTCGACGCCTCCGGTGCTCTGGCTGGCGTCATCACGCCGGCGGGGAACCTGCGCGGCGGCCGGGTGCTCGTCGCCGCGGGTCCCTGGTCCGGGGAGGTATCACGGTTGCTCGGCGCGCCGATTCCCGTCCGCCCCCGGCGCGGTGACCTGCTCGTCACTACCCGGATGCGCCACCGAATCTTCCACAAGGTCTACGACGCCGACTATGTGGGCGCGGTGGGCTCGGACGACGGCTCGCTGCAGACCTCGAGCGTGGTCGAGTCGACGGGGTCCGGCACCGTGCTCATCGGATCGTCGCGCCAGCAGGTGGGCTTCGACTCACGGCTCCGGGTCAACGTACTCAGCGAGATCGCTGCCAAGGCGATCCGACTGTTTCCCTTTCTCACCGATGCGGCCGTGATGCGAAGCTATGGGGGGTTCCGGCCATTCACTCCGGACCACCTGCCGATCATCGGTGAAGACCCGCGGATACCAGGGCTCTGGCACGCGACCGGACATGAGGGGGCTGGCATTGGCCTCTGCCTGGCCACGGCTGAGCTCATCCGAGACCTGATGCGGGGCCGCACCACGCGCATCGATGCTGCGCCATACTCGGCCGCCCGGGCCTCGCTCGCCCCCCATCTCGAAGCCATGGTGTAGCCATGCCGGCACGACTGTTGCCGTTTGGTGACGACCCGATCAAGCCAGCACCACCTCGTCCTGTCACCATCACTCTGGACGGGGTTTCGGCCAGCGGCGTGGTCGGGCAGAGCCTTGCCGGAGTCATTCTCGCCAGCGGCACCCTTGGTTTCCGGCGAACTTCAGCCCTGGGACGGCCGCGCGGTGTCTTCTGCGGGATCGGGGTCTGTTTCGACTGTCTGGTTGAGGTGAACGGCCAGCGCGACGTTCGTGCGTGCCAGCGCCGTGCAGCCGACGGCGACATCGTCATCAGCCAGCACGACCGGCTGCCCAGGGGCGATGCCACGTGAGAGGGGAAGCTCGTGAATGACGTACTCGTGATCGGAGCGGGACCCGCGGGTCTGGCCGCTGCCCGCGCAGCACGCGCGCAGGGCGCTTCCGTGACTATTCTCGACTCCTCTGACCAGCTTGGTGGCCAGTTCTGGCGTCACCTCCCCGACTCCCGGCCGTCCGAGTCAGAACGAATCCTGCACCACGGGTGGGACACGTTCCGAGACCTCAGCGCCGCACTGGAGTCAGACAACGGATGTCGAATCATCCGCTCGGCCCAGGTCTGGGCCATCGAGACCTCATCGGGAGGCCCCGGCACCGTGCACGTCGTCGTGGGCGAGCCCGACGGTGTACGCCGCGAGCGGATGGCCTTCTCTCCGGCCGCCCTGATCCTGGCCACTGGCGCCCACGACCGCATCCTGCCCTTCCCGGGCTGGGACCTACCGGGCGTATTTTCCGGCGGTGCCGCACAGTCGCTGGCCAAGGGGGAGCGCCTCGCCCTCGGCCGGCGAGTGATCGTCGCCGGCGCAGGCCCGTTCTTGCTACCGGTCGCGGCGTCGCTGGCCATGACCGGGTCGAAGGTACTTGGCGTGTTCGAGGCCAATGGAGGGCGGGCGCTCCTGCGCGGCTGGTTACCCAGGCCTTGGGAGCTGCTTCCGGTTGCCGGCAAGAGCGTCGAGCTGGCTGGGTATCTCGCCAGCCACCTCAAGCACCGAATTCCCTATCGGCTCGGACGCATGGTCGTCGCGGCGCATGGGACTGACCGGCTCGAGGCGGTCACCATGGCCGCCGTTGCCGCCGACTGGACCCCGATCAAGGGCACCGAGTCGACGGTGGAAGTCGACGCCGTCTGCGTCAGTCACGGCTTTACCCCAAGGCTGGAGCTGGCAATCGCGGCAGGTTGTGCACTCACCGGCCGCCGATTCGTGGAGGTCGACAACGGGCAGCTGACCACCGTGCCTGGCGTGTACGCGGCCGGCGAGATCACCGGCGTCGGTGGTGCCGACCTGGCCATGGCCGAGGGCTTCGTCGCGGGCCACCTCGCCGCGGGAGGCGCCGTTGCCGACGACCGTCTGCGCCGCGCCGTTCGACGGCGCCGCAACTTTCAAGGCTTCGCCAGGCGGATCGAGGCAGCACACGGCATTCGTGCGGGTTGGCCGAAAATGGTCACCGCCGACACCATTGTCTGCCGCTGCGAGGAAGTCAGCTTCGGAACGCTCTGTGCCACGGCAGCGAGCAGTGGGTCGAGGTCGCTGCGCGGGCTCAAGCTGAGCACCCGCGCTGGCTTGGGCATCTGTCAGGGCCGCACCTGCGGGCGCTCAGTCGAGGAGCTGCTCGACATCATTGTGGGTCAGGGCGGCCTTCGCGACGGTGTGACCACTGATCGCAGACCAATCGCAGCGCCCATCCGCCTTGGCGAGATCGCCACACAAGTCAGCGTAGTAACAAACTCCTCAGAGTCAGTGAAAGGAACGAAATGACCAGTCAGGAATTCGACCTCGGCGGCGTCATCGTGGCTACCGCACTTGCGTTCAAGGAGGACTCGTCCGCGCCGGCCGGACTCGCCGTTGACTATGACAGGTATGCCGCCCACTGCGACTGGCTGATCAACAACGGCTGCCGAGGTGTCGGACCGAACGGCTCGCTCGGCGAGTACTCGTCGCTGACCGACGAGGAGCGCCGCAAGGTGGTCCAGGTCGCCGTAGAGGCTGTGGCCGGACGCGGGCTGGTGATCGCGGGCGTGCACGGCGTGGGCTGGCACCAGGCCAAGCACTGGGCCCAGTGCGCGAAGGAAGATGGAGCTGACGGGGTCCTGCTGCTACCGCCGATCGTGTACCGCGCCAACGAGTCGGAAGTCATTGAGCACTACCAGCGGGTGGCCGAGGTTGGTCTGCCGATCATGGCCTACAACAACCCCTTCGACACCAAGGTCGACCTGACACCTCAGATCGTCGCAAAGCTGGCCGAGATCCCTGAGGTCGTGGCCGTCAAGGAGTTCTCAGGTGACATCCGTCGCGTGCTTGAGATCAAGGAGCTGTGCGACATCGACGTCATTGCCGGCGCAGACGACCTCCTGTTCGAAGCCCTTGTTGCTGGAGCGGATGGTTGGTTCGCGGGATATCCGAATGCCTTCCCGCGCGAAGCAGTCGAGATCTACGACCTGGTCAAGGCCGGCAAGATCCCCGAGGCCCTTGAGCTCTATACCCAGCTGGTCACCGTGTTCCGCTGGGACTCCAGGACAGAGTTCGTTCAGGCCATCAAGCTCAGCATCGACATTGCGGGCGGCAGCTACGGCGGACGCACGCGCCCGCCGCGAGGGCCGCTCAGCGCTGAACAGGAAGCCATGGTCCGTGCTGGCACCAAGAAGGCGCTGGACTACCTGGCCTCCCGGAGCCGGTAGCGTCCGATTCGGCGGATGGCGGCCTGCGCTCTGCGCGGAGGGCGTGTGGCCGATCACACCTGAGAGGATTGGGTCATGCATTCGAAGAGGATGTTCACGGCGGTCGACTCCCACACCGAGGGGATGCCCACCAGGGTCATCACCGGAGGCATGGGCGTCATTCCCGGCGCCACCATGAACGACAAGCGGCTGTACTTCATGGAGAACCTGGACCACATCCGGCTGTTCCTGATGAATGAACCCCGCGGCCACGCGGCCATGAGCGGCGCGATCTTGCAGGCCCCGACCAGGGATGACGCGGACTGGGGTGTCGTCTATATCGAGGCATCGGGTTGCTTGCCCATGTGCGTTCACGGAACGATCGGGGTCGCGACCGTGCTGGTCGAAACCGGCATGGTCGAGATTCTGGAGCCGGTGACGACCATCCGTCTGGACACTCCCGCGGGGCTGGTGATCGCGCGGGTGGCAGTCAGTGGGGGGCACGCCGACTCGGTCACGATCGAGAACGTCCCTTCCTACAGCGTGCGGCTGGATGACACGGTCGAGGTGCCGGGCCTCGGCACGGTGCCCTACAGCCTGGCGTTCGGGGGTAACTTCTACGCGATGGTCGAACTGGACGCGGTCGGGCTCAAGTTCGAGCGCCGCGGCCAGCATGAGATTCTGGCAGCCGGCCTTGCGATCATGGACGCTATCAACGCGACGAACCCGCCGCACCATCCAGAGATCGAAGGCATCGACCACTGTCACCATGTCGAGTTCATCGCGCCTGGTTCGACCGCACAACACTCCCGAAATGCGATGGCGATCTACCCGGGCTGGTTCGACCGTTCGCCCTGCGGCACCGGAACCTCGGCCCGGATGGCCGAGCTGTGGGCACGCGGCGAGCTCACCCTCGACCAGGACTTCGTCAACGAGTCGTTCATCGGTTCCACGTTCACCGGCCGGGTGATCGCGGAGACAACCGTTGCCGACAAACCCGCCATCACGACGACCATCACCGGTCGGGCCTGGGTGACCGGCATCGGACAGTACCTGCTTGACCCCACCGACCCCTTCCCGGCCGGATTCCAGTTCTAACGACCACAGCTCAGTCAGATCACACACCTCGATCGGTTCAGGAGTACTTAGATGTCAGAAACCACGCCCGACCAGCTCGAGCTGATCGCGCAGGCTGCCGCCGATGCCGCTCCGGTGTGGGCAGCGATGGCGCCGAGAGCGCGCGCGACCGCACTCCTCGCAGCGGCCGATGCGCTCATTGAGGCCCAGGACGAACTGGTCCCCGTCGCAATGAGGGAGACGGGTCTGACCGAGTCAAGACTTGCCGGCGAGCTCAAGCGAACCGCAGTGCAGCTGCGGCTGTTCGCGGATGTCGTCGTGGACGGGGCATACCTGGATGTGCGTATCGACGAGGCGGACAGTGAGTTCGCGCTCGGCGTGCGCCCCGATCTTCGCCGCTACCGCATTCCAGTGGGGCCGGTGCTGAACTTCGCTGCAAGCAACTTCCCCTTCGCGTTCTCGGTGGCCGGAGGCGATACGGCCTCAGCCCTGGCGGCGGGTTGCCCGGTTGTCGTCAAGGCGCACTCCGGGCATCCGGCTCTCTCCCAACAGACCGCCGCTGTTGTCACGCGGGCACTGGAGGGTGCAGGGGCGCCCACAGGAACGCTGCAGCTCATCAACGGACGGGCCAGTGGGGTCAAGATGCTGGGGGATGCACGGATCCGCGCCGGTAGCTTCACGGGTTCCATCGGGGCAGGTCGCAGGCTGGCTGACATTGCCGCCGCCAGGCCGGCCCCGATGCCGTTCTACGGTGAGCTCGGCAGCGTGAATCCGGTATTCGTTACCGCGGCGGCACTTTCTGAGCGCCCCAAGGAGATCGCCGATGGATTCGCGGTCAGCGTCGCCGGCTCTGCCGGCCAGCTCTGCACCAAGCCAGGTTTCCTCTTCGTGCCGGTGGGACACGGCCTTCGCGATGAGCTGGTGGGGCAGATCGCAGCGGTATCCGAACATCGGCTGCTGTATCCCGGCATCGCCACCGGGTACCAAGACCGACGCGACGCCATCCTCAGCACCCCCGGCGTTGTCCCCATCGCCCTTGGGTCGCTGCGCTTCGACGATGACGGACAGGGCTGGGCGACGCCGACCCTGGTGAGCGTCTCCGTGGACGATCTGTTCGCGCAGCGTGAACGACTTCTGGATGAGGCCTTCGGCCCGCTGTCGATCTTGGTCGAGTATGAGAGCGAGGATGGGCTGGCACAGCTCGCCGACCAGCTCTTCGAAGGCAACCTCACGGGGACTCTGCACGCCGCCCGGGGCGAGGACACCGCTGCTGTTCGAGCGCTCGTGGAGTGGATCACCGCGCACGCCGGGCGGATCTTGTTCGGGGGATGGCCAACCGGCGTGGCTGTGACACCTGCCATGCAGCACGGAGGTCCCTGGCCCGCGACGACCAACGACACCAGCACCTCCGTGGGCACCGCGGCGATCGACCGTTTCTTGCGTGCGGTCAGTTATCAGGATGCGCCACAGGGACTGCTACCGCCGCCGCTGCGCGACGACAACCCATGGCAGGTCCCCCAGCGCCGCAGTGCTTCAGGTCAGTCCCGCCAGTGGGGATCGCAGGTGGCACAAGCAGTCGACTGACCGCCTGGCCCATGCGCGGTGAGAGGGCGCACAGGAGGCACCGATCGCGAAGATTCGCGGCCAGTTCGGGCTCATGACCCGACCCGCAATGATGCCTCCCAAGGTCAGCTGGCGCGGAAGACCTCGGCAGCAATGACAAGGTCTTCCCACGACATGCCCGAGCTCTTGAAGACACGCGGCCGCCCGCGGTCGACTGGGGTGGTCTTGATCATGATGTCGCGCATCGGGACCAGTGACGAGGGTTGGATCACCCTCTCGCCGAGGGGGATCAGGAGGTCTCCAGCCTCACGGAGAGCGACCGCGGTGTCCTCCACAACGAGCTGTGCTCGCACAATCAGCGCGGAGTCGACCTCGCGGGCGTCGGCCTCATGTGATCCCACGGCCACCGTGAGGGAGTCATCAGGCACCAGGTTCCCGTCGAACAGCGCGGTCCGGGCGGTGGTGGCACAGACGATCAGCTGTGCGTCGCTCACGTCATCGGCCTTGCCGACGCGCGCGTTCAGCCCCGCGGCCTTCACCCGGGAGGCGAGTGCGGACGCGCGGCCCTGGTCCCTTGCGACGATGGTCACCCGGCCAACCGCTCGGATGGTCCGCATCGCCTCGATGTGCCCCCACGCCTGCGGCCCGGACCCAAAGACCACAAGATGATCGACGCGGGAGGGGGCGAGATGGTCCGCCACCGCGGCGGAGATCGCGGGCGTGCGCAGCGTTGTGAGCGCAGTGCCGTCGATGAGGGCGATCGGGCTCAGCGTGGCAGCATCCATCAGGAGGTAGACGCCCTGGATCCTCACCTTGCCCAGTGCTGGGTTTCCCGGCGTCACCGTCGCGATCTTGACCCCCACGAACTCCGGCGACTGGGCTGGCATGAGCAGCAGCTGCCCGTGGACCACGTCCCGGATGCTGCGGCTGAAGTCGTGGGCCGGGTCAAGTCCGGCCTCCAGGTCGCGCTGCACCGCGCGAACGGCCCCACCAAAACTGACGCGCGCGAACACCTCTTCGGCCGAAATCCAAGGTGGTGCGGTATCAGTCATGCCAGCGGGAAACCGGCCCCGACCAGGGTCGCCCGGTTCGTGTCCGAGGATGTGGCCTTCTTTGGTGGTCGACTGTACGATCTTGGGACGTAATATGGCACATATCATTATACTAATGAGCCGGAGCTGTTTCCCGGGAGAAGACGGGACCGCCCACGTGCGTTCGAGGGAGGGGAATCATGGTCGAGTCAGCCATCAGGAAGTTCGAGCCAGCACCAAGTCTGCGTGATCGCATCTCCGAGTCCTTGTCGGCCGCCATCATCTCCGGCGAGCTTGCCCCGGGGACCCTCGTTTCGGTGCCCACACTCGCGACCCAGTTCGCCGTCTCAGCTACCCCCGTTCGTGAGGCGATGATCGACCTCGAACAGCGCGGGTTCGTGTCTTCGGTTCGCAACAAGGGCTTCCGCGTCACCTCCGTCAGCGAGAAGGACCTTCGGGAGATCGTCGAGCTGCGTCAGCTCATCGAGGTGCCCGCAATGCGTGCCCTTGCCGGCAGATTCCCGACAGAAGAGCTGCCGCAGTGGCGCGCGCTCGCAGAAGAGATCACCCAGCATGCCGTCAACGCCAACCTCTCGGGCTTCATCGAGGGGGACCGCGATTTTCATCTGGGCTTGCTGGGGCACTACGGAAACCTGCGGCTGGTCGACATGGTCCGCGAGCTACGCTCACAGACCCGAATGGTCAACCTGGCCCGGATGACGAAGAGCACGGAGCTGCTCGAGGCCGCTCGCGAACATCACGTCATGCTCGATCTCCTTGAGCGCGGGGACGGCGCGGCGCTGGAGGAGCTGACCATGAAGCACCTCGCTCATGTCATCGATTGGTGGGCCGGTATGTCCGAATAGCGTTGACTCAGGTGTGTGTGACATGTCATATTGCACTGGCGAGACTCCCAGCTGAAGGCGATCTGGCGATCGTGTTGCGCGGAGCCAACGGACTGTCACCATCAAGGAGAGCCTGACCATGAAATTTGGAACGCGTAATACGATCCTGCTAGGCATCGCCTCGGTGGTGGTCCTGACGACTACTGCTTGCGGCGGCGGGTTGGTTGGCGGTGGGGACAGCGGAAAGTCCGGTGACACCGGCCCAGTCAAGCTCGGAATGGTTGTGCCCATCTCAGGGAGCAGCGCACCCACCGGCGCCTACATGAAGAACGGCGCGCAGCTTGCCGTCGACGAGATCAACAAGGCTGGCGGCGTCCTGAAGGGACGCAAGCTTGAGCTCATGGTTGAGGACGAGGCATGCGACGCACAGCAGGCGGTCGCGAGCGCCAACAAGGTCGTCTCCGCGGGCGCCGTGGTTTCCGTGGGCGGCTACTGCTCGGGTGCCACCCTGCCGCAGCTGCCGATCTTCCAGAAGGCAAACATCCCGATGATCATCCCGGCGGCGAACTCCTCGGAGCTGGTATCGCAGGGACTCCCCAACGTCTTCATGATCAACGGCACTGGCAAGCAGCAGTCGACGAAGGCGCTCGAGTTCATGAAGAAGTCTGGCTTTGCCACCGTCGCCCTGGTCGACGACAACACCAGCTACTCGAAGGACATCACCACCCAGACCCAGGCCCAGATCGAGAAGGATGGCACAGTCAAGGTTGCCCTGAAGACTTCGGTGACCGCGGGAGAGAGTGACTATTCCGCGGTGGTTCGCGCCATCATGGCCAAAAACCCCGCCCTGCTGTACTGGACCGGGTACTACCAGGAGGGGGGTCTGATCATCAACCAGCTGAAGAAGGCCGGCTTCACTGGCAAGATCATGGTCGCCGACGGAAGTGTCGATCCTTCACTGGCAAAGATCGCCGGCGCTGGTGCGGACGGCGTGTTCGCGACGATGACGCAGACGCCCGACACTCTCAAGGGTGCAGAGAAGTGGATCGCCAACTACACGGCAGCGTTCAGCTCAGCACCCGGCCCTTACTCAACGCAGAGCTACGACGCGGTCCGTCTCGCGGCCGAGGCGATCAACAAGGCTGGCAGCACCAAGGGTGATGACATCATCAAGGCGCTGAATGCGATCGATGGTTTCTCAATGTTCTCGGGGCCCCTGAAGTTCACCCCAGAACACACCCTTTCCAGCGGTGGTTTCGTCATCCTTGTCATCAAGGACGGCAAGTTCGTGCTCGACCAAACCACGGCCTGACCCGCGGTGACGGATGCTGCAGGAGCGAGCCGCTCATGCAGCATCCGTCGCTATCGTTGACTGAGGCAGGATCTCATGACACAACTCATCTGGGATGGGCTGTTCGTCGGCTCTTTCTATGCCCTGATCGCGCTGGGTTACAGCATGGTCTACGGAATCATCAAGCTCTTGAACTTCGCCCATGGCGACATCTATATGCTCGGCGCCTTCATCGGCTTTGCACTGTTGACCTCCATGGGAGGAATCCCGGCTTCGCTCTCGCTCGGCGCCCTGTTGCTCGTGCTGCTGGTGAGCATGCTGCTCACGGGTACTGCCGGTGTCATCATTGAGCGCCTCGCCTACCGACCACTGCGCGGCTCACCTCGGCTGGCAGTGCTGATTACCGCCGTCGGTGTCTCGTTCTCACTCGAGTACGGCATCGCGGCCATTGCGGGACCGAACCCGCGCGCGTTCCCGGTTCGTCTGGAAGGCGGAGTGTTCGACGTCCTGGGGGCGCGAGTATCGCTGCCGCAGATCATTCTCATGCTGATAGCTGCCGCCCTGATGATCGGATTGAACGCCTATATCCAGAAGACCTCCACGGGGCGAGCAATGCGATCGATCGCCCAGGATACAAACGCCTCCTTGCTCATGGGGATCAACGTGAATGCGGTGATCACCCGCACCTTTTTCATCGGTTCGGCGCTGGCTGGCGCTGCTGGCGTCATGGCCGGTGCGTACTACGGCAAGATCGACTTCTTGATGGGGTTCATCATCGGTCTCAAGGCTTTTACCGCAGCCGTCATCGGCGGTATTGGCAATATCAAGGGCGCGATGTTGGGTGGCCTCGTGCTGGGGTTTGTCGAGGCGTTCGGCACCGAGTGGTTCGGCGGACAGTGGCGGGATGTCTTTGCGTTCGCAGTGCTCATTCTTTTTCTCACCTTGCGGCCGACCGGTATTCTCGGCGAACGAGTGACGGAGCGGATGTAAGCATGAGCGAGAACATCGACACCACTCAGGCACCGCGCAAGATTGGTCCGCCCACCTCACGGCTGTCGCGGCTTCTTGAGAGCAAGCATCTTGGCTGGGTCGCGCTGGCCGTCGCTTTGCTGGCCCCATTCGTCACAGCGACGGCGTATTCACTGAACGTCATGACGACAGCGGCCATCTTCGTGCTGCTCGCGTCGGGGCTGAACATGGTGGTGGGTTACTGCGGCTTGCTCGACCTCGGGTACATCGCCTTCATGGCGGTCGGTGCGTACACCGCAGGTATCCTTTCCAAAAGCTTCCACCTGCCTTTGATCTTCACGATTCCCGCGGTGCTGGTGATGACCGTCCTGGCCGGGTTGATCATCGGTGCGCCGACGCTACGGCTTCGCAGTGACTATCTCGCTATCGTCACCCTGGGTTTTGGTGAGATCACCCGCATCACGGCCAACAACCTGGACATTACGGGCGGCCCCTCCGGAATCTTCGGCATACCGGGCCTGCTCAAGTTCGGTGACTTCGACATGCAGTCGCCAGCGGTTCTCTACTACGTCACCGTGTTGATCGTTGCCGTGTTCGTGCTCGCCTCGGCTCGCCTCGGGAAGTCTCGGCTCGGTCGCGCGTGGCGCTTCGTACGGGAGGACGAGGACGCCGCAGAAGCGATGGGCATTCACACCTACAAGGTGAAGCTGCTCGCGTACATCTTCGGTGCCATCTGGGGAGGGCTCGGCGGTGTCCTCTTTGCCGCCCACCTGTCTGCCGTCTCCCCGCAGAGCTTCATATTCCTGCAGTCGGCGCTGGTGCTGATGGCGGTGGTGCTCGGCGGAATGGGCAACACGCGTGGCGTCGTGATTGGCGCACTTGTGATCAGCCTGTTGCCTGAGCTCCTGCGGGATCTGGCGTCACAGCGCTACCTCGCTTTTGGGTTGCTGCTGGTGGTCGTCATGGTGCTCCGCCCCCAGGGATTCTGGCCGGCCCGCGGGTTCGAGCCGGAGCGTGAGAGTGCAGATTCCGCGGACGCCCCGCTCGAGAAGGAGAAGAGCCAATGACGGTGATCTTGGAGGTCAGGAATCTCCAGATCGCGTTCGGTGGCGTGACAGCGGTTGACGGTCTGAGCTTCTCGGCACACGAGGAGGAGATCATCGCGGTCATCGGCCCGAACGGTGCGGGCAAGACGTCGGCGTTCAACTGCATCACCGGCTTCTACAAGCCGACCTCGGGCTCGGTCCTGTTGAACGGAGTTGACACCACCGGCAAGCGACCGGCGGATATTGCCGCAGCCGGGGTGTCGCGCACGTTCCAGAACTTGCGCCTGTTCCCCGACCTGACCGTGCTGGACAATGTGCGAGCAGGCATGCACTTGTACGGGGGCCAAAGCTGGGCGGACGCGATCTTCCATACTCCCAGGTTCCGGCGAAGCGAAGCGTTGTACACCGAGGAGGCACACCGCTGGCTCGACTTCGTCGGCTTCGAGGGCGCTCGCGGAATCCCGGTTCGCAACCTTTCATATGGGCAGCAGAAGCGGGTCGAGATTGCCAGGGCGCTCGCGCGCAAGGCGCAGCTGCTGCTCCTGGATGAGCCGGCGGCCGGACTCAACTACTCGGAGAAACAGCAGCTGCTCGAGCTGTGTCGTCGGATCCGCGACCTGGGAACGTCGATCGTGCTGATCGAGCATGACATGGGCCTGGTGATGGAGCTGTCCGAACGCATCATCGTGATGAACTTCGGTCGTGAGATCGCCGTTGGGACGCCGGCCGAGGTCAAGGCGAATCCGGCCGTCATTGAGGCCTACCTCGGCAAGGACGAGGGGGCGGAGACTGCCGATGTTTGAGTTCGAGAACGTAGAGGTGTTCTACGGCAAGGTACAGGCGTTGTGCGGCATGAACCTGACCGTCGCAGAGGGCGAGATCGTCGCACTGCTCGGCAACAACGGCGCGGGCAAGACGACGACCCTGTCCACCGCTTCCGCGCTGGTCAAGTCGCATTCCGGAAAAGTGACGTTCAACGGCGTCGACATCACCAAGGCCAACCCGTGGGACGTGGTGGCGGCAGGCCTGATCCACGTGCCTGAGGGCCGCCGCATCTTCAGCACGCTGACCGTGCAGGAGAACCTTCAGCTGGGCGGCTACCTGACCAAGGACCATGCCGTGGTCGCCAAGAGAATTCAACGGGTGTACGAGCTTCTTCCGCTCCTGGCCGAACGCAGACTTCAGCAGGGGGGAACCCTCTCCGGCGGCGAGCAACAGATGCTGGCCATTGGTCGTGGGCTGGTTGCCGGGCCCAAGATGCTGATGCTCGATGAGCCCTCGATGGGTCTGGCGCCGCTGATCGTGGCCCAGGTGATGGAAGTCATCAGTCAGATCAGGGAACAGGGGACAACCGTCCTGTTGGTCGAGCAGAACGCGCGTGCGGCGCTGAAGGTGACCGATCGCGCCTACGTGATTGACGGCGGCGTGACCACCATCGAGGGGCGCGCATCCGACCTCATCGCCGATCCGCGAATCATCGACGCCTACTTGGGCGCCTAGCCAGGCTCGGTCCGGACGAGGACCCGTTGGCGACGCCATCCGGAGGCACTGCCGTGGGCGGTGGCAATGCTGGGGGCGCAACGTCCACCGGCAGCATGACGAAGGGAAGATTGAGCATGAAGATCGACGCTGTCGACTGTTTCGGTTACGACCTCCACTACGCGCATGGTGAATACGTCATGTCCGGGAACCGCGCAGCGACCTCCGAGATCGGCACACTGGTGCGTCTGCGCACCGATGCCGGACTGGTGGGCTGGGGCGAGATCACCCCGCTCGGCGACCGCTACCTGCCGACGCACTGGGCTGAGGTGCGCGCCGCGCTGAGCACGCTGGCGCCTGCGCTGATCGGTCAGGACCCGACCAACGTCAGCGGCGTTCGCCGCGTTCTGGATGCTGTGCTCCTGGGGGGCGGCTACGCCAAGGCAGCCATAGACGTCGCGTGCTGGGACCTGCTCGGTCAGGCTGCGGGGTTGCCGATCTCAGCCCTGCTCGGCGGCGTCTTGCAAGAGGACTTCCCGCTGTACGAAGCCGTCCCCCTGGCGGCACCGGAGGCGATGGCCGAGTTCGTGGTGCGGCGCGAGGCGGCCGGCATCAAGCGGTTCCAGCTGAAGGTGGGAAACGACCCGTTCGAAGACGCCCTGCGCACCAAGACTGTCGTAGACGCGGCAGCATCAGACACGCTGGTGGTGGCCGACGCCAACGGCGGCTGGAACCTCAGAGCAGCCCAGATCGCGCTGCGGGAGATGGCCGAGCTTCCCATCTTCGTCGAGCAGCCATGTCGCGATACCGACGACTGCATCTTCGTCACCCGTCATTCCTCTCTTCCCCTCGTGCTCGACGAGTCGATCTTGGATTCCAAGGATGTGTTCCGTGCGAAGTACGACGCTGGTGCGGTCTCGATCAACATCAAGATCAGCCGGGTCGGTGGCCTGACCCAGGCCGCACGGATGAGGGACCTGATGCAGGACCTCGACATGATGATCTCGATGGAGGACAGCTGGG
>JBDTYK010000035.1:0-15162 GCA_040005715.1 Actinomycetota bacterium
TCTCGGCGGCTGCGGCGAGTGCCTCATGCCACCAGACGTCGCGGCCTTCGGTCCACACCACGTCGCCACCGGTTCGCTTGACGACCAGGACCTTCTCGACGGTGGACTCGCCGCTGACAGCGCCGTCGACTGCCGGCTTGAGCGCCGCCGCTGCCCCGCGGCGATAGCCACCATCGGCGGTGACGACGACCTTGGCCTTGGCGTCAAGGATCCTGGATCGCAGCGCATCCGCCGAGAAGCCACCGAAGACCACCGAGTGCGGTGCCCCGATCCGGGCGCAGGCCAGCATGGTGATGACGGCCTCGGGGATCATCGGCAGGTAGATGGCCACGCGGTCACCCTTGGTGACTCCCAGATCCTGCAGCGCGTTGGCGGCCTTCTGCACGTCGCGGTACAGGTCGGCGTACGTGATGTCCTTCGTGTCGCCGGGCTCACCGACGAAGTGAATGGCCACCTTGTCGCCATGTCCCGCCTCGACGTGGCGGTCGACGCAGTTGTAGGACGCGTTCAGCTCGCCCCCGACGAACCACTTGGCGAACGGTGCGTCGCTCCAGTCGAGGGTCTGGTCGAAGTCCTTGCTCCACGAGATGTAGGTCCGCGCCTTGTCGGCCCAGAAAGCCTCGTGGTCCTTGGCTGCCTCATCGTAGAGCGACGCCTTGCCGTTTGCCTGCGCCGTGAACTCAGCGCTCGGAGGGAACTTGCGGTTCTCCTGGGACAGGTTCTCAAGGGTCTCGTTGGCCACAGCATTCCTCCAGGTGGGCAGGCAGGGTTATCGATCCCACTCAACTCGGTTATCGTGCGCGCATCAAGGCCATGAGGATGTTCGGGCGTCCGGCGGCTAGTTGCGGCGATGAGCGGTCGCCACGCCGGCCAGGAATGCCTCAGGCGATGCATCTGCCGAGGTGGACGGCCTCCGGGGAGTCGAGGTAGTGACCGTAGGGCGTGCCGTCGACCTCCTTGTAGCCCGATGCGCGGTAGAGCCCGATCGCATCCTTCTGCGGTCGGCCCGTCTCCAGTACCAGCCAGTCGACGCCTGCTGCGCGGGCACTGCTTTCGAGCTCTGCCAGGACGACTCGTGACATGCCGCGCCTTCGGTGGGAGGGCGCCACATACATGCGCTTGATCTCGGCGGCGTTCGGGGAGGGGAGGCCGGGTCGGTCGCCAAGGCGTCGCCACCCACCCATGGCAACGGGAACCCCTTCGACGTAGCCGACCACGAGCCGGCCGGTGGGTGCCTCGAAGTCGCTCTCCTCCACCCGGCTCTCGTCACCAACGCCGCCGTACAGCTGCGAGTAGTGCGCCTGCACCTCGTTGGTGAGCGCTACCACGTCAGGGTGTCCGTAAGGGCGGGCGATGAGCTCCATGCCAGGACTGTATGCCGGTCGCCCGCCTCACCAGCGGTGGGCGACATCATCGACCAGGCGACTGAGGCTGCCCGGCCTGGCGAGAACGACGACGCGCATCGGCAGCGCGCCCCTGCTTCGGGTGAGTGATCAGTTGCCAACGTCATCCGGCCCAGGGACCTGGTCAATGACCCCCAGAAGGCGGTAGTCGAGGCACCCCTCACACGCATGCGGGGCCCCGGTCGGTTGACCGGGGCCCCGCATGTCTGTTGGTGAGTCACACTCTGGTTATGAGGACTCCTGCCCTCGGTGGCGTCTTGCTGTTGTCACCGGGGCCAGGTCGGCATCACGATGCGCTTGGCCGTGTTGTTCAGGACGCCGGCAAAGGAGGCATACCAGGCCACCAGGGCAGTGACCAGACCGAGATAGCCGCCCGCCTTGGTCATGGAGGCCGAGCCGCCGAACTCGCCGATCGTGAGGAAGGCGAAGGTGACCAGAAGGACGGCGAACAGGACGAACAGGATCCCTGAAAGCCGCGAGGCGACCACGGTCATGTAGAGGGTGAAGATGGTCCACGCCAGCAGGAAGACGCCGATGCCCTTGGCCGCATCGGTCCCTGTCGTGGGAAGGTCCTTGCCGTGCGAGACGAGGTACCAGAACGACATCCAGAAGGCGCCGTATGAGCTGAATGCCAGGGCGCCGAAGGTGTTGCCCTTGGCGAACTCCCACATGCCGGCGAGCAGCTGGGCGATACCACCGTAGAAGAGGGCGACGCCGAGGACGACGACCTCGGCGGACTTGGGTGCCAGCCCGGAGTTGAACGAGCTGAGCATGAACGTGGTGAGGGCGAACCCCGCCAGGCCCAGCGGTCCCGGGTCGGCGATGTGGGCTCCGAAACCGAGCGCGGGCGCGGTCTGGGGAGGTGTTGTATTGGTCGTAACCTGTGCCATGACAGTCCTTTCGCGGGGGCGGCACCCCGCCCTGGGGAACCCCACGCTACGAGCGCGAGGGCTCAGCCATCAGCCCCTGGATGGCGTGTTGCGGCCACCGGGCAACGGGACTGGATGTGTGGGCGCGGTGGTCGCGCCCAGCGGTTGGTTACGGCGACGAGCGGTTCTTGCCGGCCGCGAGTCAGTCGCGTGGTTTGGCAAGAGCGGCGCTGAGTGCCTCAGGGGCGTGCAGCCGCACCATGGTTCGGGCTGTCCCCGGCGGGATGAGCTTGGGTGTCGCCAGGGACACGCTCACCATGACCAGGAAGGTGATCGGAAGCGTCCAGGCCGCGGGCTGGGCCAGCAACGCGCCCAGCCAGCCGCCGTGCACCACTTCGAAGATGGTCGACAAGACAGCCGTCGCGGCCAGGGTGCCGCCGATGACCAGTCCTGCGGCTGCGCCCGCCGTGGAGAGCCGTCGCCACCAGATGCCCAGGACGAGCAGCGGGCAGAATGTCGACGCAGCGATCGCAAAGGCCAGCCCCACGGTGTCGGCCAGTCCGATGCCGCGGGCAGCCAGCGAGAGCCCGAAGGGGACGATCACTCCGGCGACGGCGGCGATCCTGAAACCGTTGACCGCACGGGCGTCGCCGCCCGTGACCCTTCTGAGCCGACCGCGGATGAGGTCCTGGTCGATGACTCCGGCCACTGAGATGGTCAGACCTGAGGCCGTGGACAGGAAGGCTGCGAAGGCACCTCCCGCAAGCAGGGCTGACATCAGCTGCCCTAACAGCCCGGGGGCAACCGCGATGGGCAGCAACAGGGTGACCGAGTCGGGGGAGGTGCCGGCGGGAAGCTGTGGAATGTAGGTGCGCCCCAGTGCGCCGTACAGCGGAGGGAAGACGTAGAAGAGGCCCAGCAGCGCCAGCACCATCAGGGTCGTACGCCGGGCCGCTCGTCCGTCCGGGTTGGTGTAGAAGCGCACCAGTACGTGGGGAAGCCCCATGGTGCCGAAGCACAGGGCCAGGAGGGTGCTGTACGTGGCGTAGACCGGGTGCTCGACCCCGCCGAATCCGCCCAGCGGGTGGGACCATTCGTGGCCAGGTGGTATCGGGGCAACGTGAGGAACCGGCTGGCCGTGCTGGAACCACCAGGCCATCAGGAGGAATGCCGGCACGCTGATGGCCGTCACCTTGATCCAGTACTGGACGGCCTGCACGAGGGTGATCGACCGCATCCCCCCGGCTACGACGTTGGTCACGACCACGACTGCCACGATCAGGCTTCCGACCCAGGCTGGGGCTCCGCTGACGGTATGCAGGGCCAGCCCGGCACCCTTGAACTGGGGGAGGAGGTAGAGCCAGCCGATGCCCAGGACCAGCACCGAGCTGAGCCTGCGGATCGAGACGCTCTCCAGCCGCGCCTCTGCGAAGTCGGGCAGGGTGTAGGCGCCGGAACGCCGCAGCGGCGCTGCCACCATCAGCAGCAGGACGAGGTAGCCGACCGTGTATCCCACGGGCAACCACAGCATGTCTGCGCCCAGGGAGTAGATCAGCCCCGCTACACCGAGAAACGAGGCGGCTGAGATGTACTCGCCTCCGATGGCAGACGCGTTCCACGTCGGCGTGACCATCCGGCTTGCTACGTAGAAGTCGCTGGTCGTCCGGGAGATCCGAAATCCGAAGACGCCGATCGTCAACGTCACCAGACACACCACAGCGATGGCGGCGACACCCAGCGAGCTGTTCACCGGGGTCTCATCCGCCTGGTGACCAGCTCGGTGAACTCGCGCTCGATCCGGTCGCTCCGGCGGACGTAGTAACGACCTCCGAGCCAGATGACCGGGTAGACGAACAAGCCGAGAATCAGCCAGGGCAAAGGAATCGGGCCCACGTGCGCGTTCAGGGTGGCAGGCACGAAGCGGAACAGCAGCGGGAGCCCGCCGATGATTACCGCCGCGGACGCCAGCACGGACGCGGACAGTCGCCACTGGGCCTGGACAAGGTCGGCCATGTACAGCTCGCCAAGTCGGGTCTGCTCATCGATGTCCGTTGTCAGCGGGCGCGCCGGTCCTCGACGGGGTGCGCCCATCCGGGGGGAGGTCACCCGGATCCGCTTCGGGGATCCGGACGCCGGGCTCGGGGATGCCGTCAACGGGCCGGGGACTGCGTCGATGTCAATGGTGGTGCGGTCTCTGCGCCACCCAACCAGGAGAGGCGGTCACGCAGCGCGCGTAGGTGACGCCTGCTCACCTGCAGCTCGATGTCACCCAGCCGGACCTTGCAGCTCCCATGACTGGTCAGGACTGCGTCGACGTAGGGAAGAGCCACGAGGGTGCTTCGGTGGATCCGCACGAATCCCGCCTCGGCCCAACGCTCTTCGAGGGTCGTGAGGGAAGTGCGCACCAGGTGTGATCCGGAGTCCGTGTGCAGCCGGGCGTAGTCGCCCTGCGCCTCGGCGAACCGCACCTGCGAGCGCTTGATGAAGGTCGTGACACCGCCGAGCCCAACCGGGATGGTCTCGTCGATGACCGGAACAACTGGCGCGCCTGTTGCGGCCTTGTCGATCGCGGCGACCACCCGTCGGACGGCCTCCGACAGTCGAGCGGCCCGGACCGGCTTCATGACGAAGTCGGTGGCACGCACCTCGAAGGCGTCGACTGCGCGCGCCTCGTAGGCACTCACGAACACCACCTGCGGGGGGTCGGCGAAGCGGGTCAGGACCCGTGCCAGCTCAATGCCGTCCAGACCAGGCATCTTGATATCGCAGAAGAGCACGTCAACAGGAGAGGAGTCCAGCGCCCGAAGTGCGTCGGCGCCGTTGGAGGCCGTCCTGATGTCACTGACCCGCTTGTCCTGGTGCAGCAGGTAGGCCAGCTCCGACAGTGCTGGGGCCTCGTCATCGACGAGCAGCACCCGCAGACCCGAGGCCGGCGGGGCGGTGTGCTCTGACATGGGACGAGACTACGGCGTGCGCGGACTAGGAAGACGCTCGTATGCCCGGGGCGAACTTGGGCACCCGGAACGTCACCTTGGTGCCGGCGCCAGGCGCGGTCTCGACGACCAGACCGTGGTCGTCGCCATAGACCTGGCGCAGGCGTGCGTCGACGTTGCCCAGGCCTATCGAGTCCCCTAATGACTCGCCGGCAAGTACTGCGCGCACCACCTCGGGATCGGACCCGATGCCATCGTCCTCGACGACGATCTCGGCTTCGCTGCCATCGTCTCTCGCGGTGATGCTGATGTGCCCGACACCCTCCTTGGTCTCGAGCCCGTGGCGGACCGCGTTCTCCACGAGCGGTTGGATCGCCAGGAAGGGGACGGCGACGGACAGGACCTCGGGGGCCACCCGAAGCGAGATCTGCAGCCGGTCCCCGAACCGGGCCTGCTCAAGGGCCAGATAGCGCTCGATGTTGCCCAGCTCCTCCGCCAGGGTGGTGTACGCCCCTCCCCGACGCAGGGAGTAACGGGTGAAGTCGGCGAACTCAAGGAGCAGCTCGCGGGCCCGGTCAGGATCGGTGCGCACGAACGAGGCGATTGCCGCCAGCGAGTTGAAGATGAAGTGTGGGCTGATCTGGGCCCGGAGTGCTCGCAGCTCGGCCTCTACGGCGCGGGCCCGCTGTCGCCCCAGCTCGGCCAGGCCGACCTGTGTCGACACCCAGACGGCCACCTCCTCGGTCGCCCGGGCCAGGCCGGCGGAGGCGCCGGGGCCGTAGGCAGCGAGTGCGCCAACGATGCGATCCTCGGAGATGACCGGCGCCAGGATGGCGGTCCGGATCTCGCAGTTCGGGTTGCCGCAGGCGACGTCCCTGGCATCCAGGACCACGGTGTGACCAGTGGCGAGCACCTGGCTCGCGTGCCGCCATACCTGGTCTCTGTGGTGAGCCCCCTTGCCTTCCCAGGCAAGCGTGGAGGCGTTGTCGCACAAGGCGATTGCCTGGGTGCCAAGCATGGCCCGCAGGTGCTTGGCTGCCTTTGACGCACTCTCCGCTGTCAGGCCTTCGCGCAGGTGCTGGGAGGCCAGCGAGGCCGTGTGGAGGGTTGCGTAGGTTGCGCGGTCGACGGGGGAGCCGAACTCCCGCCTTCGTCGCACGGCCCTTGCCGTGATCGAGGCCAACGCCGCGGCGACGACCGCCACGATCACGACGATCGCTGGCGTGAGCAGATTCGTGGCTCCGGGCACGTGGGAACTCTAGGCTGCTGGTCGTGTCCACGACTGCTGACTCGCTGATCACCTTGTCGTCACTGCCGGGCGTGCCCGAGGCCACCGAGGCGGCGCGCGAGGCCTGCACCAGACTGCGCTGGCACGAGGCGCTCCGGCGGCGAACCCCCGCGGCGGCGGCGGAGTCACGGGTGCGGGGTGCCTGGGCGAGCGCTGCGTTGGAGGGGGTGGAGATGGATCTCGGCGTCGTCCGCGACCTGATGCGAGGCGCAACCACGTGGTCGCTGAGCCCCGACCCGCTCGAGGCCATGCTCAAGGGCGCGGTGCAGGCGACTGCTGAGACCGAGCACATCCGCGAGATGGTCGTCACTGCGCCGTCGCAGGCCCTGGCTCGTGTCCACGTAGCGGCCGCAGGTCACCTCCTCCCGGAGTCGCAGGTCGGACGCCCCCGGCGGGCAGGTGAGATCTCGCAGGAGTTCTCGGACCTCGGCGCGGCCCCGGATGATCCCTCGGCCGGGCAGCGGCTCTCAGGGATCCTGGAGATCCTGTTGCGCGCGCGGGACGCCCCCGCTGTCGTGGTGGCCGCGTTGGTTCACGCGGAGATCGCCACGGTCCGGCCCTTCGTCCGGGGCAACGGACTGGTCGCACGGGCTATGGAGAGGGCGGTCATCCGCGCCAGCGGGCTGGACCCGACCGGGGTGGCTGTCGTTGAGGTGGGCCATCGTGCTGGTGGTTCAGCGGCCTACCTGGGTGCGCTCGCGGCATACGGCTCGGGGTCTCCCCAGGGGGTTGCGCTGTGGATCACTCACTGCGCGAAGGCCGTCGTGGTCGGGGCACAGGAAGGCGGCCGTATCGCGGACGCGGTCCTCGCCGGTCGCCTCAGCTGAGTCAACGGGCTGGCGCCAGAGCAGCGGATTCGCCCCCCTGCTTCTGCGCAAAGTCAAGTCTTACGTTTGTCGCCCGAAGCGTGTACAAAAGGGGTTAAGCCGACGGGCGAGAGCCCGACGACCATCACGAGACAAGCGGGCACCCACGCGCGGGCAGTCCACTGATGGACCGATCGTGGCGGGCTTGTCCCACTGCGACAGAATAGATTCACGCTTGGTAACTCGCGAGTCTCGCGGTGAGATGGCACCCCGTTCGCGGGGTGCCATCATCTTGTTCAGGGACTGCCGTCATCGTCCTGAGGCCGGTGCGCGCCCTGGTTGCACTCGTGGCCTGAGGTGGCACACAATGAGAGATGCCCACTCCCCGTTTGGGGTTGAGTGGGCTGGCGCGCCAGTTCCTCCCCCCCGGAGCTTGGTGCGTCGACGGCCCCCGATGTCCCCCGTCGGGGGCCGTCCCAACTCTCGGCGCGGTTCAGGTTATCCACAACCTCGAAAGGTTCGTTCCACCGTCCACAGACTGGCTTCGGCCCTGTTGTGGCGAGGTGGCCGGGGTCCACCGTGGGTCACATGAAGACGGCACAGGTCATCGCGGTGGTCGGCGGTTCGGGCGGTGTTGGCGCCTCGGCGCTGACCGCGGCAATCGCCGTACGCGGAGCACGATCAGGACTACGGACGGTGTGCCTGGACGGTGACCGGCTGGGTGGCGGGCTCGACGTGACCCTTGGCGTGGAACAGGAGCACGGGGTGCGCTGGCCAGACCTGGCCGGGGCACGAGGTCGCATCGACGGCCCTCAGCTCCTGCGGCAGCTGCCGGCTGTGGACGGCGTGGCCGTGCTCTCGTTCGACCGCGCACGCGACGTCCGCCTCAGCGATGAGGTCCTTCGCGAAGTGCTTTTTGCGCTCAGCTGCGCGGCGGAGCTGGTGGTGGTGGACCTTCCTCGCCCTGATCACGAGGTATTTTGCGTTCTTTCGACCTCTGTCGATGCCATTGTCCTGCTCGCTGGGTCAGGCATCTGCGAACTGGCAGGAGCGAGCGCAATCGCCGAACACCTGCTCCCCGCGTGCCCGGATGTGTGGCTCTGCCTGCGGGCGGGCGGCAAGGGGGGACTCTTCGCGGAGACAGTCGCGGTGGCGCTGGACCTGCCCCTGCTGGCGGTCCTTGGCGAGGAGCCATCGCTCTCGGCTGACCTGTTGCACGGCATACCCCCAGGAACCTCGCAAAAGGGTGCCCTCGGCGCCGCTGCGGACGCCACGCTCGCCCAGTTTGCCGCGGCCGATCGGCTGGATGCCTCGTGAGCGTCTCGCCGACGGTCTGGGCCCAGATCCGGCTCGGCAAGGCTCCGACGCCGGGACTCGTCTCGCGAGTTCTCCAGGATGAGGCAGCCGTCCTTGGGGAGGCGGGCGCACTCAGCGCACGGATGGAGCTGGCGGCCCAGGTTCTGGGGGCCGGGCCCCTTGAGCCCCTGCTGGCCGATCCGGGGGTCACCGATGTCCTGGTCAATGCGGGTTCGGGCGTGTGGGTCGACCGAGGTGACGGCCTGACCCGAACGGACTGTGAGGTGGGCGATGAGTCGGCCGTGCGGCGGCTCGCCGTGCGACTGGCCGGGCTCGCCGGACGGCGCCTTGATGACACCAGCCCCTATGTCGACGGGCTCCTCCCCGGCGGCGTCCGACTGCATGCGGTGCTCCCGCCCATCGCCGTTGAGGGCTCGCACATCAGCTTGCGGGTCCCACGCCAGGTCGCTCCGAGCCTTCTGGTGATGGGTCGCTGGGGGATGTTCAGTGCCGGCTGGCTGGGCGTGCTCGAGGCGGTGGTCAGGGCTCGCTGCTCCTTTGTCGTCAGCGGAGGCACCGGCAGCGGCAAGACCACCCTCCTGGGCGCCATGCTCGGCGAGGTCGACGTCCGAGAGCGGCTGGTCATCGTCGAGGACGTTCGCGAGCTCGCCATCTCGCACCCCCATGTCGTCAGGCTGCAGTCTCGGGCGGCCAACGTCGAGGGCCGCGGCGAGGTCGGTCTCACATCGCTGGTTCGTCAGTCGTTGCGCATGCGCCCCGACCGCCTCGTGGTGGGCGAGGTTCGTGGCGCCGAGGTACGCGAGATGCTGGCTGCCCTCAATACCGGGCATGAGGGCGGATGCAGCACATTGCACGCCAACACCAGTGCAGACGTCGTGGCCCGTTTCGAGGCTTTGGGGGCGTTGGCAGGGCTGGCGCCATTGGCGGTGCATGCACAGCTGCTCAGCGCGGTGCAGGTGGTGGTCCACGTGCGGCGAAGCTCGGGTCGTCGCTTCGTGCAGACGCTGGCCGTTCTCGCCCGGGCCGCCGACGGCAGACCAGAGGTAAGGCCGGCGCTGACGCGAGGGGTGGATGGGGACACGGTGGTCGGGACGGCTTGGCCCACCCTCGCCCTGTTGCTGGGCATCGACTCAGACGTCGTCCCGTGAGCCTGGTTGTTGCCTTGCTCGCGATGGTTGGGTGCGTCGTCTGGCCGGGGTCCTTCCGCCCCCGAAGTCTGGCGATCCTGCCCAGGGATTCGACCCGCAGGCCGCCAACGACTGTGCGGGCCTCTGCCCGCGCGCCATCGTGGGAGTGGATTGGTCACCGGTGGCCGCTTCATGGCACGGCCGGGATCAGCAGCCTCGACCTGCTCACCCTGCTTGAGTCCATCGCTCCCGCGCTGGAGGCGGGTATCGCTCCTGCATCGGCGTTGCAGATCGCGGCCGACTCCCGATCCGACCCTACCCATCTCGACCCCCTGGAAGGGCTGGTGAGGGCAATGGCGGCCGCCGCCGCAGATGGCGACAAGCTCGGTCCTCTCTGGCGTGAGGCTGCCGGTGCGGCCGGGTCGGCTGAGCTCTTGTTGCTGGCGCAGGCCTGGTCCCTGACCGAGGACATGGGTGCGCCCCTGGCCCAGGCCGTTCGAACGGCCGCAGGTTTGATCGAGGCCCGCATCGCCCAAGAGCGACGTCTGACCGCGGCCTTGGCCGGAGCCAGGGCGACCGTCAATGTGCTGACCGTCCTGCCGCTCGGCGGCCCGCTGGTGGCGCTGTTTCTGGGGATCGGGCCGGGCGAGCTCTACGGGGGCTCCCCTCTCACGGGGGGCAGCCTCGCGCTGGGGCTCGTTCTGGCCGGCCTCGGGCGGCTGTGGGTGCGCCGGATGCTGGCGGCCGTCGCCCGTGGCCCGTTGGTCTCATGAGACTCGCCGTGATGTTGCTGACCGCGGCCGCCGTGCTTGCCTGGCCGGGCGCTCCTGCCGTCCTGCCGGTGGTCGCAGGTCAACCAGCGGCAGATGGCCTCGGGCCGGCGGGCGATGACGGCGCATTCACCTGGCGAATCGTGCGTGTCGCCGAGATTGCAGGTGTGATCGACCTGCTCGCCCTGACCTTGCGAGGAGGGTCTGGCCTGGTCGAGGCGATGGAGGCGGTGGCCGCGCGCGTCGGCGGTCCGCTGGGGCTGCACCTTCAGACCGTCGCCGCTGCTCGTCGCTGGGGCGTCGAGGACGCGACGGCCTGGGCGAGCATTCCTTCGGCCTGGCGGCCGGTGGCTCGGGCGCTGCGCATGGCGGCCACCGCAGGTGTTCCGCCCGCCGATGCTCTGGTCAGGGCGGCAGAAGAGGTGCGCCGCACCGAACAACAGCGACTGGAGGTGGCCACCGCCTCCCTGGGCGTCCGCATCGTGCTCCCGCTCGGGCTCGTGTTCCTCCCGGCGTTTGTCCTGACGACCGTGGTTCCGATCGTGATCGCCCTGGCCGATCAGGTGCTGGCCGACCCATGAGCCACCTACCCGGGCTGGACCCACTTCACGGCCTCGAGGCTGTCGTCTCTGACGTCACCTACCGGGTGTGCTGGTAGGGGGTGTGCTGGCCCAGTTGAGGTGATGAAGGGGCAGCGACCTGGTCAGGACTTTTGCCGCACATTCGGCGCCTGGGTTGGCCCCCAACCCGCCTCGGCTGCCACTGCTTTTGGAGGGGCCATGCTCGACCGCGAATTACTAGGCTGCGGCAGTGACCTTCTTCCGGGATCTCGCGGCGCTGATGCGCTTCTCGGGCTTCCGGCGCCTGTTCGCCGTGAGACTGCTGTCTCAAGGCTCGGACGGCATCTTCCAGGTAGCCCTCGCCTCCACCATCTTGTTCTCCCCCGAGCAGGCCCCCACAGCAGGCGCCATCTCCGCGGCGTTCGCGACGATCCTGTTGCCCTTCACGGTGATCGGCCCGTTTGTCGGGATCGTTCTCGACCGGTGGTCGCGACGTCGGATCATGATTGCCAGCAATGGCATTCGTGCGATTCTTCTGCTCGCCGTCGCCCTGCTGGTCGTGCGGGACAACCTTGGCTTGCTCTTCTACCTCATCGTCCTCGCGGCTTTCTCCGTGAACCGGTTCCTGCTCGCAGGGCTCTCCGCCGGCATCCCCCACGTGGTCAGCCGCGATCTGCTCGTGACCGCGAACGCTGTCTCGCCGACGTGCGGCACCTTCGCCTACCTGGCGGGCCTCGGGTTCGGAGGCGCCGTCCACGCGCTCGCGCATGGCGACAGCACCGTGCTCGTGGTAGGTGCGCTGTCCTATTCGCTCTCCGCGCTCCTTGCCGCACGGCTTCCGGACATCGGACCTGACCTGGGGGGCATCGACAGTGCTGTGCGAGAGGCACTTGGCCACGCCTTTCGTGGCCTTGGCGACGCAGCAAGACACCTCCCCCCGGTGGGACGACTGGCCCTGGGAGTGGTCGGGGCCGTCCAGCTTCCGTATGCGGTGATGATCGTCGCCACGATCCTGCTCTTCCGCAACTACCTCGAGGCGGCCGACGTCGGGGCGGGAATGGCCGGGTTCGGAGTCGCGGTCGCCGCCTCGGGTGCCGGATACGCCATCGCTGCCCTCGTCACACCCTCGATGACAAGACGACTCGGTATGCGCGCCTACATCACCACTCTCAGCGTCCTTGCCGCGATGCTGCAGGTGTTCCCGGCCGGGCTCTTCACCCGCTGGGCGATCGTCGTCTCAGCCCTCGGGCTCGGCATCACCACCAGGGGCGTGAAGATCTGCGTCGACACCACCGTGCAACGGGTGGTCGCCGACATCTACCGAGGCCGCATTTTCGTCCTCTACGACGTCCTGTTCAACGGAACGTTCGTCGCCGCCACGGCGCTCGCCGCATTCGTTCTCCCCAAAGATGGGCGATCGCATGGCGTACTGGCGATGGCTTCGCTGTGGTACCTCCTGATCGCCTTTGCGGTGGCGCGGCGCTGGCCACCAGGCCACCCCAGAACCGAGTCGGCTGACCCGCGGTCCTCAGGCTCTGGGCCCGTGGGGGCGGGGTCTTAGAGCGGACCTGGTTGGTGTCGCGGCTCAGCGAGCCGCCCGACGGCCGGTTTTGCGGGCACGTGCCATCCGCGGCCGGCTGAGCAGGTAGGCAATGACCGCCAAGCCCACCATGGTCACGATCCGGTTCGGATCGACCGCAGGGCGCCAGCTGACCTGGCCGTCCTTGATGACGAATGCACCGGCCGGACGACCGTTTACACCAAAGCCGCCTCCCTCGCCGTCCTGGCCCTTGCCGTCACGACCGGTGCCGCCGCCAGCGCCTCCGCTCACCACAGCAGCGGGTATAACCGTGAGACCGTCCTTCTCGACGGGCTCGGCGAAGACGCGCTTGACGGTGATGGCGTCCTTGGCTGTGTTCAGAACCTCGGTGACGTTCATGATTCCTCCTCACCCCGGCACCAGCCTGGTGGCAGTGCGCTCAGGTCCATCCTCAGGGGCGGTGCCCGGCCAGGGAAGGGCGAAAGTCCCTCAGGTGGGGAAGGCGCCTGGGCCGGAAGGGCCTAGTCGGCTGGTCCATCGAGCGCGCGTGGCTCACCACCGTCGACGGGTGAGGCTTGGTGAGTCAGGCCGGCCAGCGGTACTGGGCGGTCCCAGTCGGCATTGTCGATGAGAAGATCGGCGCAATCTGTGCAGCTCGTCGCGATGCAGGAACAGCCCATCGAGCACAAGCACAGCTCCAGGGGGCGCAGTGACCCACGGCAAGTCGAGGTGCTGGTCGGTGCGAAGGTCGTGGACGGAGGTGCGGTGCCGACGCGAACCGGCCGGCCCGAGTGGGTCGAGCAGCTCGCACCGCAACCGCTGGTAGTCGAAGGAGTCCAGCCAGAACCCACTCGGTGAGTTGCGGCCGCGGCGGTACCGCTCGGCGCGGGGACGGTGAAAGTCGTCGACCGATGCCCGCACTACCGGTCGCCTCTGTTCGCGCAAGACGTCGGCGAGTTGGTCGGCGAAGACGGACTTACCCGAACCGTCGACACCGTCTACGGCTACTCGCACCGCATCCACACCGGCGGTGCCGGAACCCGTGCCGCGATGGCGAGCAGGACATCTCTCCTGCGCGCTGAGCACTCAGGCGCGGCCACGACCCAGTATCGATGACAGGCGGGCTGGCCCTGTCTGGTAGCCCGAAGCCTGCTTCCGATTCCCCAAGACCCGTGCAACCGGCGGGTGGATGCGATCCGGATTGCTGGTACCTGCGGAAAGCGCGAGAGGCCCTCACGCCAAGGGGTGCCGTCATCCACACGGGGTGTGGGGGGCTGCCGCCTGTCCACAGGTGCCGATCGGGTCTGGCTTCAGGCTGAGGGCCAGGCCCACGATGGGGAACGAGCCGGGACTTCCAGGCTCAGCGATCCTTCGGAACGCATTGAGAAACAAGGGAATTCAATGAGACGCTCATTCATTCTGCACGGTCGGGTGCACCGCGGAGCGGCCGACGGTGGCATGACCACGGCTGAGTATGCCGTGGGTACCCTCGCCGCCTGTGCCTTCGCCGCCGTGCTGATGGCCGTCGTTCGTTCCGGGGCGATCAGGTCGGCGCTTAGCGACCTGATCGCGTCCGCGTTGTCGATCGCGTCCTGATGAGACCGGTCCTGCTCCCCTTGCTCCGCCTATCGCGGCTTCGCCCCGGGGCTGCGCTACAGCCGGCCTTGCCGAGCGGGCTGTTGGGTTCAGTGGAGCGGGGGATGGTGACAGCTGAGTTTGCTGTTGTCCTGCCCGCCGTAGTTCTCGTGCTGGCGTTGGCGGTCGGCGCCTTGGGGCTTGCCTGGGATCAGATCCGCTGTGTTGACGCGGCGGGGGCTGGGGCTCGGGCCGCTGCGCGGGGGGACAGCGCGGCGGCGGTGACTCTCGTTGCCCGACGTGCGGCGCCTGCGGGCGCGGTCCTCTCGGTGAATTTGGCCGATGACCTCGTCAGCGTCTCAGTGGTCTCCGGTGCCCGGGTCGCAGGAGGTCTCCTGCCCCCCTGGCTCTCCGCCAGCTCCACTGCCTGGGCGGCGCGCGAGTCATCTGGCCAGGAGCCATGAAGGTCACCGGACTGGCAAGAAGACTGGAAGGAGGGTCGGCGACTGTGGTCATGCTCGGCGTGATCGCTTCGGTGATGATGCTCACGATCTCCGGGCTCCTGCTCGCGAGCGCAGTTATGGCCAGTCACCGGGCCCGGATGGCCGCGGATCTTGGGGCACTCGCTGCGGCGGCCCTGCTCATGCAGGGTGCGTCAGCCAAAGCGGCCTGCGATGCGGCAGCTCACGTTGCTGTGATGAATCATGGTCGGCTGGAGCAGTGCCTTGCCTCCGGAGCAGAGGTCCGGCTCAGCGTGGTTGCTGTCGCCACTTTGAGGGGCGTGGGCGTCGCGTCAGCCAGGTCGCGAGCGGGACCGGGCCCGTTGCGAGCACCGTGAGATGCAGCAACCAAGCACGCAGACTGACCTCGAGAACCCGGTCAACCCCGTCTGGACGGTCGGCAGGGGCCGTGTCAGGTAGCCGTGTCAGGTAGCCGTGTCAGGTAGCCGTGTCAGGTAGCCGTGTCAGGTAGCC
>JBDTYK010000036.1:0-15134 GCA_040005715.1 Actinomycetota bacterium
GCGCGATACCAGCTCTTCGACAATGCGATGTACGACGACATGCTCGGCCGTTGACCTCTCGCCGACGCCGGCGATCAGCGGCAACTCCGTGAAGATTGGCACGCACTAGGTCAGGTCGGCCAACGGGGTTGAGAGGTCCGCCAGACGGTCGACATCGACAGTGGCTCCGGAGCGCACGAGTGCCTTGATCTGGTCGCCCTGGTCCCAGAGGTTGGCGTTCATCCCGGCCAGTACCCGCCCGTCCTTGATCCAGAAGGCCAGAAACTCCCGGCCGGCGACGTCACCGCGAACCACCACGCTGTCCCACTCCAGGGCGTAGCCGTTGTACTCCATGCCGAGGTCGTACTGGTCGGAGTAGAAGTACGGAAGCTTCGTGTATGCCGTGCCCTGCCCGAGCATGTTGCGCGCGGCCGTTGGGCCCTGGTTGAGGGCGTTGGCCCAGTGCTCCAGACGAATCCGCCTGTTGTACATGGGGTTCCACGTCGCGGCGACATCACCGGCAGCGAAGACATCCGGTGCACTGGTGCGCAGGAACTCATCGACGGCGATCCCGTTCTCAAGCTTCAACCCGGCGTACTGCGCCAGCTCGTCTCGCGGCGCGACGCCGACCCCAACGACGATGAGGTCGCCCTCGATGAGCGAACCATCCTTGGTTCGGACGCCATGTGCCACGTCGCTACCGACGATAGCCTCGATCGGCGTGGACAGGTGCAGCTCGACCTGGCGCTCGGCATGCAGGTCGCGATAGACGCCGCCCACCAGAGGTCCGAGCACACGCTCCAGCGGGACCGCTTCAGGGGCGACGATCGCGACCTCGGCGCCCAGCTGGCGAGCGGATGCGGCAACCTCGGAGCCGATCCAGCCCGCGCCGACCACCACGACGCGGGCGGCCGCCTTGATAGCGGTTCGAAGCGCGTCGGAGTCAGCCATCTGGCGTAGGTAGAGAACCCCCGGCAGCTCCGCACCCGGCAGGGGAAGTCGCCGCGGTGTTGCGCCAGTGGACAACAGGAGTCGGCTGTATGGCATTCGACTGCCATCTTGCAGGGTGATCTCGTGCGCACCGGGGTCGAGGGACGCAACGCGGGTCCCAGTCATGAGCTCGATGTCGTTGTCCGCGTAGAAGTCCCCGTCATGCACATAGAGCTTGGTCGCCGGCTTCTCACCACGCAGGTACTCCTTGGACAGCATCGGACGCTCGTACGGGCGCTCTGCCTCTTCGCCAATCAGCACCACTCGGCCGTCAAAGCCCTCGCTGCGCAACGTCTCTGCCGCTTTGGCTCCCGCCAGGCTCGCGCCGACGATCACGAACGTCTGTTCCGAAGCCATGGGATAACTCCTTCAGCTTGGGCCGGTGATGAGCTCTCGAGTAGATGAACAAGGACGCCAGCCAGATCAATCCACCCGGCAGGTGTGAAGAGCCCTGGCCGAACGTGCCTCAGGACGGATCCGATCAGCTGGTTGTCAAACGCCGCAACAGGTCGAGGCGGCAGGCCCCGGGCTCCGAGAATGCACGCAGCTCTGTGCGATCCGTATGAGCCGGCGAGACGCCCAGCTCGCTGAGCGCGCCGCGGACGACGCCAAGGTGGACACCGCACACCACATCTGGGTACTGATGGGCAGCATCCAGCAGGGGACAGCGACACAGCTTGACGACACCGAATCGGGCATCGGGATGTGGGGCGAATCCGAGCTCCTCCAGTAGTGCGACCACCTGGCGGCGCGCCGCAAGGGCACTGAGCGCGATCGCCGCACCTGGCACTCGGCCGTCGTCGCCAGCCGGAGGGATCCGGGATCCACGGACCAGGTCGCGACCCCATATCCGCCCTGCCTCGATTGCGTCCACACGGGGTTGTGCGCTGGTGCGGGCGATATGCGCGGCCAGCGCGGAGGCCAGACCGGCATACTCCCGGGCCGCCGGTGCTGTTCCGACTCCGGCCGCCGCAGTGTAAAGCCAGGCGGGACGCCCACGGCCCTGGGCTGGCGCTCGGGTACGCACAGCCAGTCCGTCATTCACCAGGCCGTCCAGATGTTCGCGAATCGTGTTCTGGTGCTGACGGGTCAGCGCCGAAATGGCACTTACCCTGCAGGGCTCCGGCTGGTCGACCAGCACAGCCAGAATGCGGGCTCGCGCGGTGGAGAGGCGGGCCCGCAGCCAGCTAGTCCGGGCGGTGGGCAGGGGACCGTATCCCTGCCGTGGAATCGCGGCGGATCCCGGCGGCGGGACCACCGCGGTTGCCAGATTCTTTTTCACGGAACAAAGTGTATTAAACTTGCCCACGGTTCGCCACCCGCGCGGACAGAACCATCCACGTATGTCAGGTTGAGCTGAAGGAGCTACATGAGCACCCTCGTCGTCGCGACCAGTGCCGCAGATGCCCAGGCCGTTGAAGCGGTCAAGAGTCATCATGCGCAGCTGGCCGGTGCCCTTTCCCTCCAGGTGGAGGCGATCATCGAGGCCGCAGCCCGCGGCGATCTTGCCGGTGCCGCCTTCGCATCCGATCAGCTGGTCCGATGGTGCGACGCCGAGCTGGTCCCTCACGCGCTTGCGGAGGAGGAGGCCATGTACCCCCACGCCCGCGAAGATATTCGCGCCCGAATGCTGGTCGACGCCATGATCGCCGAGCACCGCGACCTGGTTTCGCTGGTCGAGGCGGTCCGGCAGGCGACCGGTGCCGTGCGCGCCGCCGCGAGCGCCCAGGCGCTCAAGTCACTGTTCACCTCCCACCTGGTCAAGGAGAACGAGCAGATCCTGCCGCTGCTGGCCGAGTCCAGCGACGTGTCCCTGGCGGTCATCCTCGAAGGGATGCACGAGCTGCTCGGCGGCCAAAAGGGCCACGAGTCAGTCGAGCCGGCAACCGAAAGCGGATGCGGAGGGGAGTGCGGCTGTGGTCATGAAGACCCGACCGGGGTGCTGCCAGAGCTCGACGCGCGAGCGGTGCCACACGCCATCCGACATGCCACCATCTTCGGTGCACTGGACTCGGTCGAGCCCGGCGGCGGAATGGTGCTGGTGGCTCCGCACGACCCACTGCCCCTGCTGGCCCAGCTGGAGGCGCGCTCACCTGGACTGTTCAGCGTCGACTACCTCGAGCGCGGCCCCGAAGCCTGGCGGGTCCGCTTCGTCCGAGCCTGATCGAGGTCAGCAGGAGAGATCGCCGATGACCATCCGCATCCGCGCAAACCACCAGCTCAGCGGGGTCGCCGGCGGAAGCGCAACGCGCCCTGCAGCACCGCAGCCCCCTGGCCCGGCCGGTCAGGGCGCTCGCCGATCCTGGCATCTGCGGGCGAACGCCGCGGTCCTTGTTTATGTCGCGCTCGCCGCACTTGCCCTGGTTCTGCACGGATGGGCGCCCTTGCCGATGCCGCGCTGGCTGGCCGTTCACCTACTCCTGCTTGGCGCGCTGACCAACGCGATCGTCACCTGGAGCGAGCACTTCGCCGTGGCCCTTCTGCGCGCCCGGCAACCCTCGCGCCGCGCAGCGGCGGGTCGGCTCGCGGCCCTGAACCTTGCGATCGCCGGCGTCCTGGTCGGCGTCGCCGGGGATCTTGGCGCCATCACGGTCGCGTCGGCCACGCTGCTGGGTGCGGTGGTTCTGGCCCACGTGGGATCCCTGCTGAGGATCGCCCGGCACGCGCTGACAGGCAGGTTCGCCGGCACCGTGAGCTTCTACGTGGCCGGTGGCATGGCGCTCGTCGCCGGCGTCAGCTTCGGCACCCTCATAGCCGTGCACGCGGTGTCGCCCCGGTGGGATGAGCCGCTGCACTCCGCGCACGTGCACGCCAACGTCTTCGGCTGGGTCGGGCTCACCGTCCTGGGCACCCTGTTCACCCTGTGGCCGACGGTGCTTCGCACCCGAATGGTCGACCAGGTCATGCGCGCCGCAACGAGGTGCCTGGCACTTACCGCCACGGGTCTGGCCATCGCGGTGACCGGACTGGCGGCGGACCTGCGTTGGGTCGGGGTCGGCGGTCTGACGCTCTATGGTGCAGGCGTCATCGTCGCCCTCCAACCCTTCGTTGCCACTTGGCGCCGCAAGCGCCCACGCGATATGGCGGCCTGGTCGCTGGCAGCAGGCATGGGCTGGCTCTCGTTCGGGGTGGTGGCCGACCTGGTCATGCTCGCCAGAGGACCCGACCTCCAGTCCTACATCCCAGGCCTGGACGCGCTTGTCCCGCTGCTCGCGGCCGGTTTCGTGCTGCAGATCCTTCTGGGAGCGCTGACGTACCTGTTGCCGGTGGTCTGGGGTGGCGGACCGGCCAGGGTACGCGCCGGCATCGAGGGTCTCTCCCTCTGGTGGCGCGCGCGGGTGATCGCCCTGAACACCGGCGTAGTGCTGGTGGCGGTGACTGGGGTCGTGAGCGTGCCGAGCGTGATTTCGGCACTGGGGTGGACCCTGGCCGTGGCCCCGGTCGTGACCTTCCTCGGACTGGTCATCCGCGTGATGGTCAATCCGGCGGCGCCGGGAGATGGCACGCGCGTGGAAGCCTCGAAGCCATGAACGACGATTCAGCACTGGAGACCCTGCGGCGGTGGGAGAGCGCAGGCGGCCACTGGCGGGTGCTGTTCCGTGGGCCCACAGCGCTGACCGTCTCCCTGCTTCGGTGCGACGGCGGCGAGGAGGCACACCGCTTCACAAGCCCCGACCCTGCCCTGGCGGCATACATCGGCGACCGCGAGGTGAGCGAACCATGAAAACCCCGATCGCGGTCCTCGCAGTCCCGCTCCTGGTCACGCCGGCACGATGCGGTAGATCGAGACATGCGATCGTGACTCGGCAGTGAACTCGTTCCCAGCCCAGTCCGCGTGCCTGCTCTCCAGCTCGAACCCGGCAAGCTGTGCCATCAGGTCAAGCTCAGACGGCCAGATGTAGCGATGCGGGCTTCGAAAGAGCTCAGCCTGCCTGCCCTCGCCGAACCGGAAATGGTGCGAGACGATCTGCTGGTGCAGCACGTCGTAGGTGTCCAGGCCGATATATCCGGGCTCGGCATGCCACACGGTGGCCTTCTGTCCTGGCGGAAGCTTACGCAGCTCGGGCACCCATAGCTCGATCACAAAGCGGCCACCGGGGGTGAGGTGACGAGCTGCGTTCCGAAAGCATGCGACTTGTTCGGACTGGGTCAGCAGATTCGAGATCGTGTTGTACACGAGGTAGACCAGCGAGTACTGGCCCGGGGCGCTCGCGGTCGCCATGTCGCCGACGACGACCGGAATCGCCTCGTCACCGGCCTTGGTGCGCAGCTGCTCGATCATCGGGCGGGAAAGCTCGATGCCGGTAACGGGAATGCCGCGCTCGGCCAAGGGAACGGCCACACGTCCGGTTCCGATCGCAAGCTCGAGCGCACGCCCGTCACCTGCAAGTTCGGCCAGACGATCGACAGTGGGCTCCAGTACCTCGGGAGCGAACATGCCGGTGCCTGGCGTGTCATAAGCCTGACCGTCATCCCAGATCTCTTCCGTCTCCTTCTGTCCCATGCTTCCGACGATGACAGCCAACGCACGGTGGCGTCCAGCGAGTTTCTGAGCGCAGCCCTGGCTCGGCCAGGATCTCGGGTGTAGCGTCATACGTCCTTCGTCACTCCGGACCTTGGTGGCGCTTCTTTTCGTCGTGCTGCTCCCGAAACCCGGTAGCCCGTGTCCGTTTTTCGCGGGATCACCGAATCGAGTTGGCCATGGTCCAGTCATCGAGCCTGTCGCAGAGATCTCCCGCAGCCGGACTCTTGAAGGTCCTCAGCCCGGCCATTGGCCCCCTCAGAATCGACAGGGAGGTTTTGGCGGCACGCATGATCGCGACCCTGTCTGCCGAGCTGGAGGGAAAGGTCGCCCACGACCTTGTTGCCGACGTCGTCCAGGCCGTTCTGGATGAGGGCCGGCAGGACGACCTGGATCGGGAGGCCCGACAGCGCCTGGATCGTTTCGCCCGCGCCGCCCGCACGTCTGTGTGACCAGAACGTCTCTTGTTTGTGCAGCGATGGACGCTCTCCCAAGGTCCGGTGGGACGCGCCGAGAGCAGCGCCCTGGTTGGTGGCTGGGTCTACGTCGTTGCCAAGCCGGAAGTCGGCTCCGCGACCTTGTGGCGTTGCCTCGCCAAGGAAGTGGGCTGAGAGCGCCGATTCCGCCTCAGGTCACAGAATCGTCGTCGCTCTGGTGGTTGGAGCCCAGAAACGGCCTGATGAGGTCCATCGGCAGCGGGAAGACGATGGTCGACTTCTCGCCGCCGAGCTCCAGCAGCGTCTGTAGGTAGCGCAGCTGAAGGGCCGCGGGGTTGCGGCTGAGGATCTGCGCGGCCTCGTAGATCTTCTGGGCGGCCTGGAACTCGCCCTCGGCGTTGATGATCTTCGCACGCCGCTCGCGCTCCGCCTCGGCCTGACGAGCCATGGCTCGCTGCATCGCCTCGGGAATCTCGACGTCCTTGATCTCCACGGTGGTGACCTTGATACCCCACGGTTCGGTCTGCTCGTCGATGATGCGCCGCAGGCTGTCGTTGAGCTGGTCGCGCTCGGCCAGCAGGTCGTCCAGCTCGGCCCGCCCAAGGACCGACCGCAGTGTCGTCTGGGCGATCTGCGAGGTGGCGACCGGATAGGCCTCCACCTCGGTGATGGCCCGGGCAGGGTCAGTCACCCGGAAGTAGGCGACGGCGTTGACCCGCGCCGGCACATTGTCGCGGGTGATGACCTCCTGGGGAGGGATCGTCATCGTGACGGTCCGCAGGTCGACGCGCTCCATCCGGTCGATGAAGGGGATCAGGAACACGAGGCCAGGGCCGGCCAGTGGCCGCAGCCGGCCGAGGCGGAAAAGGACGCCCCGCTGGTACTCGCGAAGCACCCTGGCGTTGACTGCGCTCAGCACGAGCAGGACCAGCAGTATCAGGAGTGCGACCCTGACGATCATGAGCCCTCCCGGGCGTCGGATCCCCAGCGCGTGCGCGAGGTCTGCGTCACCCGCAGTCCGGACGCGGGGGTCGGCGCCGGGAAGTTGGCGGGCGTGGCCCGGAAGTGGGCGCTGTAGCGCAGCCCGAGCAGAATCACGAACACCAGCGGCAAGCCAAGAACCAGCGTCGGAGGCTGGGGGTGCCGGACTCCGGCGACGACCAGCAGCACGGCCGCAAGAGCGACCAGTGCCAGCGATATGCCACGGTGGAACCGGCCGGCCTCCGAGTGCGGCCACGGCGCGACCGCGCGGGTGACCTCGCGCCCGTTCGAGGAGCTGGTGCAGTCGGGCTTGGCATGGCAGGCGTTGCACACCGAGGCTTTGGCGCGGTAGCGCACCAGATGGTGCTGCTCGTCGTACTCCATCGGCCAGAGCATCGCGTCCTCCGAGCAGGTCCACACGTCGTGCTGTGGGAGGTACCGGAAGCCTGAGGTCCGGAACCGCTCGGAGCGACGCTGGGCGTGCGCCCCCATCGCGTCCAGGATGGCGGCCACGGCGAGAAGGAGGAGGCTATACGCCCCGACGATCAGGACCTCCGGGTGCACGTTCACCGCTCGCGGTCCTCGGCCCCCGCCGGGACCCGCTCGACGACCTCGGTGAAGAGCACACCCTCGGGCAGCTCCAGCGTCGAGGCCTTCACGCGGTAGCGAACCCCCAGCCAGCAGATCCACAGGAACGGAAGGACACCTCCGACGATGAGCAGCACGTCGCCGGGCAGCCTCAGCCACTCGAACACGCTGTTGGTCGGGTTGGTGATGAACGAGAGCTGCCGGGCAGCGAAGTAGCCGTTGTTGACCGACTGGTAGAGCTGCAGGAAGCCGAGCGGAAGCAGCGTCGCGAACGACATCCAGGCGAGCCCGAGGTTGGCCGACCAGAAGGAGATCTTGGCCAGCCGGTCAGGCCAGCGATCGCTGGGAATCAGGTAGCGCAGGCAGAAGAGGGCCAGACCCATCGCGAGCATCCCGTAGACACCCATCATCGCGTCGTGTGCGTGGTTGGCGGTCAGCGCAGTACCGATCTCGTAGTACGAGACGATCGGCAGGTTGACCAGGAATCCGAAGATGCCCGCGCCGAGGAAGTTCCAGAAACCGACGGCGACCAGGAACATCACCGCCCAGCGATGCGGGAACGGCGTCTTGGACTTGGACTCCTGACGGGCACCCAGCTGGAGGAAGGACCAGGCCTCGACCGTGAGGAACGTCAGGGGGATGACCTCAAGGGCCGAGAAGAACGCACCCAGGGCCATGCCCTCGGCGGCACTACCGGAGAAGTAGAGATGGTGCATGGTGCCGATGATCCCGCCCGCTGAGTAAAGCAGGATGTCGAGGTAGATCACCCTCAGTGCCACGCGCTCCCGCACCACGCCGAGCATGACGAAGATGTAGGCGACCAGGACGGTGGTGAAGATCTCCAGGAAGTCCTCAACCCACAGGTGCACCACCATGAACCGCCAGAAGTCGGCGATGGTGAAGCTCGAGTCCGAGCTGGTCAGCAGCCCCACCGCGTAGAAGGCCGGGATGGCCAGCGCGGTGAAGAAGAACATCCAGGGCATGTTGCCGCGGGACTCGTTGCGCAGCCTGCTCCGCAGTCCCCGGAACAAGATGATGACCCAGATGACCATGCCCCCGGTGAGCAGGATCTGCCAGAACCGGCCAAGGTCGAGATACTCGAAACCTTGCATCCCGAAGGCATGGAACGTGCTGGAGAGCATCCCATGGATATCGAGGTACTCCCCGGCCATGCTGCCGAAGACGACCAGGGCCAGGGCGCCGAGCAGGCCGTAGGCGAGCCAGTGCTGCCGGCGCGGCTCCCGTCCGGCGATCATCGGGGTGAGGAAGATGCCAGCCGCCAGGAATGAGGTTGCCGTCCAGAAGATGGACAGCTGAACGTGCCAGGTGCGGACCAGGTTGTAGGGCAGCCAGTGCGCGAGGTCGAAGCCGAAGAAGCTGTTCATGTCGACGTGGTAGTGCTCAGCGGCCGCACCCACCATCACCTGGATGAGGAAGAGCAGACCCACAACGAGGAAGAAGTAGGCGCAGGCTCGCTGCGCCGGGGTGAGCACGACATCGCCGGGCGGGCGGAAGGAGATTGCCTCGGCCTGGCGACCCCTCCAGCCGAACCGGTCGCCCCAGCGCCCGAAGGCCGCGAACAGCGTGCCGATGCCGGCCAGCAGGGCGATCAGGGACAGGACGCTCCACACCAGGACGTTTGCGGGTGGCTGGTTGCCGACCAGCGGCTCCGGGGGCCAGGAGTTGGTGTAGCTGTAGTTCTTGTCCGGTCGCAATGTCGAGCCGGCCCAGGCGGTCCAGGAGAAGAACGAAGTGAGCTGGCGGATCTCGGTCGGATCGGTGATGGCGTTCTGACGCAGACCCTTGGTCGCAGAAGTCGTCCCGAAGTAGTCGCCGTAGTAGCCAACCAGCTCCTTGTAGGCCACCGCCTGCCCGGCTGTATAGGTCAGCGTCCTGGACGTCGCGTCATACCGGTTGGTCTTGAAGTCAGCTATCACCTTTTGCGCTGCGGTGCTCGAAGCGCTCCCGCCGTATTCGCGGGTGGCAATCTCTGCGGCACGATGCAGGTAGTCCGTGGTGAAGTCGGGTCCGAGGTAGGCGCCGTGGCCGAAGACCGAGCCGTTCTCCATGAGCCCGTCGCGCAGGAAGATCTTCTGACCCGCCGTGACGTCGGCGCCGGTGAACAGCACCTCGCCGCCCTGGCTGACCACCTTGTCGGCGATCGGCGGGCCGGTCTCGTAGGTGCGGAAGGCCAGGAAGCCCAGCACTGTGAACCCGAAGAGCAACAGGAGGGCAGCTGCCTGCACCCAGGTTCGCGACACCATCATTGCCCGCTTGCCATCCGACGAGGGCCGGGTCGTGCTCACCTGGGACATGTCTTACCTCCTGAGCTCGGAATGCGCGCCGCCAACTACCTCGGCCTTGCGCCACGCCGTCCGGATGGACATAGATGTTTTAGCACATCAAAACCGTGAAAAAACAATCCAGTGCATCTCGTCTCTAAGGCGGACATCCCGGCTACGAAACTCGCACCGGATCGTACCGGCAGCTGGGGTCCGTAGCCAGGGGCTCTTCCACTTGTGCCTGACCAGTCCGGTGTTCACCCACGATCCGCATCCATCGAGCCCGCGCGGCCCGTTTCCACGCGGAGCTGGACGTTGTGGTGGGATGCAAGGCATGGATGAGCGCGTCGAAGACCTGCCGCTGAAGGGACTGCTCGACAAGATTGCGGCCCGGACGACCGCGCCAGGCGGGGGTTCGGTGGCAGGTGTGGCTGCCGCACTGGCCGGGGCGCTTGCCGGGATGTGTGCGAGGTTCTCCGACGGGGACCAAGCAGAACTCGCGCAGCGGGCCGACGCGCTGCGGGCCAGAGCGGTTTCGCTGGCCCACTCGGATTCGGTTGTCTATGCCGCCTTTTTGCGGACCCGACAGTCTGGACGCGACAGCGAGCTGGGTGCTGCCTTTGACGATGTCGTCAGGATCCCCCTTGAGGTAGCCGAGGTCGCCGCGGAGCTCGCTCAGCTCGCGGGCGGCCTGGTTCGCTCCGGCAACCCAAACCTTCGTGGCGACGCAACCGTTGCGGTACTTCTCGCCTCGGCGGCAGCCAGAGCGGGAGCAGCTCTCGTCGCCGAGAACCTCGCTGGCGCCGCGAGCGACGCGAGACTCACGCGGGCCGCCGCCCTGGTTGCGTCAGTCCAAACCGCCGAGCAGGAGGTCCTCGCCTCCTACCCGGTGCTCGGCTGTCTGTAACGGGACCCGATGACACCTCCAGCCCCGACCGGCCTAGAGTCCCATCACCGGATCATGTGGTGACTGCTCCATGCACCCGCGGCCCGCGGACCCGACCTGACAGAGGAGAACAACATGTTCACTCGGATCGCAGTGGTCAACCGGGGCGAGCCTGCTGTCCGGCTGATCAGGGCTGTGCGGGAGATGAACGAGGAACACGGCTACGGCATCAAGGTCATCGCCCTTCACACCGAGGCCGAGCAGCGAGCGCTCTTCGTCCGTTCGGCCGACGAGTCGGTCAGCCTGCGCGACGTCGGGTCGCCGAGCAGCCCTTATCTCGACCTCGAGGAGCTTGAGCGGGCTCTACGGGTGAGCCGGGCCGATGCGGTGTGGGTGGGCTGGGGCTTCGTGGCCGAGGACCCGGCCTTCGTCGAGCTCTGCGAACGGCTGGGCCTGGTTTTCATCGGCCCGACGGCCGCCGCCATGCGAGAACTCTGCGACCGGATCGAGGCCAGGTCGCTGGCCGAACACTGCGGTGTTCCAGTGGCACCGTGGAGCGGTGGACCGGTGTCGAGCGCGGCGGATGCGGCCCGGCACGGTGACACCATTGGGTACCCGCTGGCGATCAAGGCCAGGAATGGCCGAGGCGGTCGGGGCGTGTGGGCCGTGCCATCGGTCAAAGAGCTGCCGGTCACCTTCGAGCGGGCGCAGGCCGAGGCCCGGGAGATGTTCGGAGATCCGGTCGTCTTCATGGAGAGCCTGGTGAGCGGTGGCCGCAACGTCGAGGTGCAGGTCGTCGCCGACGATCACGGCACGATCTGGTCACCGGGGGTCCGCGACTGCTCCATCCAGCGGCGCAACAACTGGAAGCTGGTCGAGGAGTCTCGCTCCCCCGCGCTGGGCGCTGAGCAGGAGGCCAGACTCCGCGGCGCGGCAGTGGCCATAGCCGAGGCCGCGAGCTACCGCGGGGTGGGAACCGTCGAGTTCAGCTGCCATCCGGACGAAGACGCGTTTGTCTTCGTGGGAGTCAATGCCAGGTTGCAGAGTGACCATCCGGTCACCGAGGCGGCCACCGGGCTCGACCTGGTCAAGCTTCAGCTGCTCATCGCGGACGGCCACCACCTGGCCGCGGAAGCACCGCCCCATCTCGGGCACGCCATCGAGGCCCGCCTCAACATCGAGGACGCAGACCAGGGCTTCGCGCCAGCCCCCGGAACTGTGGTGCTGCTCAATCTGCCGTCAGGTCCAGGCATCCGGGTTGACACCGGGATTGCTTCCGGGGACGTGATTCCCCCGGGGTACGACTCAATGATCGCCAAGATCATCACGTGGGGGCAGGACCGCCCAGAGGCACTGTCGCGGTTGCGTTGTGCCGTACGCGAGACCACGGTTGTGCTCCGTGGCGGCACGACCAACAAGTCGTTCTTGCTGGACCTGCTGGCCCATCCCGAGGTCGTGTCCGGCGTGGCGGATGCGGACTGGGTGGACCGCTTCGGCGGTTCCCCGACGTTGCCGGCCCGCCACGCCGACGTCGCACTGCTCAGCGTTGCCATCGACGAGTACGACGCCGAGGAGGCGGTCGAGCGACGTGGATTCCTCAGCTCAGCACGAGGTGGTCGACCCCGGGCGATGCACGCCGTGGGACGCAAGATCGAGCTCGGCTACCGGGGGCAGAACCATTCGATGGTCGTGTCCCAGGTCAGCCCACACCGATACCGGCTGGAGGCCGAAGGACGACTGATCGACGTACGCGTCGACCGGCTGAGCCCCTTCGAGAGCCGGCTCCGCCTGGGTGCTGCACGTTTTCAGGTCGTTTCGGTTTCGAACTCCTCGGGCTATCTGGTCGAGGTCAACGGCGTCAGCCACCGGATCACCGGAGACCAGTCCGGCGTCGTCCGCGCGCCGGCGCCGGCAGTGGTGGTGGCGGTCAGTGTCACGGCGGGCGAGGACGTGGAGGCCGGCGCCACCATCGCGGTACTCGAGAGCATGAAGCTGCAGACCGCAGTCCAAGCTCCCCGTTCCGGGCGGGTGAGGGAGGTCCTGGCCCGCGTCAACTCCCAGGTGGACGCCGGGGCCCCGCTGATCCGCCTCGATCGCCCGGTCGCAGGAGTCGCCGGATCGGACGACTCGGCGCTCACCTTCACTGCCCCGATGTTCGGCGAACCTTCGGCTGCCGCCGACGCACCAACACGGGCTCTCGAGCACCTCGCGGCACTGCGGGCCATGGTCACCGGCTTTGACGTGAGCGCGATTCGGGCTCGCACCCTGGTCGCCGAGTACGACCGGCTGCGCAACGGGCTCCCGGACGACGCCGACCTGAGGCGCCAGGAGCTCAGGTTGCTCATCACCTTTGCGGACCTGTGCGAGCTGTCGCGTAATCGGCCAACCAGTGCGGAAGAGGATCCGGAAGAGCGGGTCCACAGTCCACAGGAACATTTCCACACCTACCTGCACTCCCTCGATGTCGAGCAGGAGCGTCTGCCAGCGGCGTTCCGGACGAGGTTGTCGCGAGTCCTTGGCCACTACGGAGTCGCAGACCTGGAGCGGAGTCCCGAGCTGGAGGAGGCCGTCTACCGGGTGTTCCTGGCCCAACAGGGGGCTGCCGACCAGGTCCCGGTGATCGCCGACCTGCTCCAAAGATGGCTGGACGAGCCAGAGGTGTCGACCGATCCAGCTCGCCACGAGATGAGGGAGGTCCTGGACAGGCTGATCGTCGCAACCCAGCTGCGCTACCCCACCCTCGGCGACCTCGCCCGGAGCATCAGGTTCCGCTTCTTCGACAACCCGGTGATCCTGGCCGCCCGAGAGAAGGTGCTGGCTGGAGTCCGCGAACATCTTCTCTATCTCGATGAGCATCCGGGCGCGGCCGACTATGCACACCGAATCGAGATCCTGACGACAATCCCTGAGCCCTTGATCGGGATGCTGACCCAGCGCGTCGCGCTCAACAGCCTCGGGTTGGAGCCGATGCTCGAGGTGGTCACCCGGCGCCATTACAAGATCCGCGCGCTGCAGGAAGTCCGTGCCTTCCAGGTCGAGGGTCGACCCATCGTCACTGGCGCCTATGAGCTGGGCGACCAGCGCCTCCATCTCATCTCGGCCATTGGCGAGCTCTCCGAGCTGCGCGACTGCCTCTCAAGGGTTGCTGGTCCGGCCGGCGCGGTCGCCGACCCGACGAACCTGGTCGTCGACCTCTACCTCGCGTCGGGCGACCGCGCGGCCGGCCCGGACGCGACCGCCGCCACCCTGGCGGATGCGCTGGCCGACGTACCGGCTCTCGTCATCGGGCGACGCGTGACCGTCACGGTATGCGAACCCACCGGGGAGCGTGTCCAGTTCACGTTCCGCCCCTCCGGAGGGCGCATGCTCGAAGAGCGTGTCATCCGCGGCATGCACCCGATGATTGGTCAGCGGTTCGACCTCTGGCGGCTGAAGAACTTCACCGGCACTCCGCTTCCAGCGACCGAGAACACCTACCTCATCCGCTGCATCGCTCGCGACAACCCTGCCGATGAGCGCCTCGTGGCATTCGCCGAGATCCATGACGCCACGCCTCTGCGGGACGCAGCGGGCCGCGTGGTCGCTTTTCCCGCCGTCGAGGCCAAGCTCGCCACCTGCCTGGAGAGCATGCGCGCCAGCCGCGCCGCCGAGCGCGGAACCAAACCCCGGCTCGAGGCCAACCGCATCGTTCTGTATGTATGGCCCCCGATCGACGTCCCCCTTGCCGAGCTGAGCGGCTTCGCCCGTGCGGCGGCACCGATGACGGTGGGCGCGGGACTTGAGGCGATCACGATGCGGGTTCGACACCGGGCCCAACCGGACGCAGAACCCACAGAAGTGGCGTTGGTCTTCTCCTACCAGCCAGGCGCAGGTGTGCGGGTCACCGTCACCGAGCCCTCGACCGAGCCACTGGCAACACTGGACGAGTATGCCCAGAAGGTCAGGCGCTCGGCTGCGCGTGGCACCGTCTACCCATACGAGATCATCCCCATGCTGACAGGGATCGGGGGCACCTTCGTCGAGCACGACCTGGATGCGTCCGGTCAGCTCGTGCCGGTGGATCGGCCTCGCGGTCGCAATACTGCAGGGATCGTCGCCGGCGTCGTGTCGACCCCAACGACGCGCTACCCCGAGGGCATGGTGCGCGTCGCTCTCTTTGGTGACCCCACCAAGTCGCTGGGTTCGGTTGCCGAGCCGGAGTGTGCCCGGATCATCGCGGCCCTGGACCTCGCCGAGAAGATGTCGGCACCACTGGAATGGTTCGCCCTGTCCTCCGGCGCCATGATCTCCATGGACAGCGGCACCGAGAACATGGACTGGGTCGCCCGGGCGCTGCGCCGGCTGATCACCTTCACCCAGGGTGGCGGCGAGGTGAACGTGATCGTGGCCGGGATCAATGTGGGGGCCCAGCCGTACTGGAATGCCGAGGCGACGATGCTCCTGCACACCAAGGGCATCCTGGTCATGAC
>JBDTYK010000037.1:0-15098 GCA_040005715.1 Actinomycetota bacterium
CACGACATCGGCAAGAACCTGGTGGACATCATCTTGTCCAACAACGGGTTCGAAGTCGTCAACATGGGCATCAAGCAGCCGATCTCGGAGATCATCAGGGTCGCGCAGGAGCATGATGCTGACGCCATCGGCATGAGTGGACTGCTCGTGAAGTCAACGGTCGTCATGAAGGAGAACCTCGAGGAGCTCAACTCCCGGGGGCTCTCGACCCGCTGGCCAGTGCTTCTCGGTGGGGCTGCTCTCACTCGTGCATACGTGGAGAACGATCTGGCTGAGGTCTACGAAGGCGAAGTCCGATACGCGAGAGACGCTTTCGAGGGTCTGCGTCTGATGGATGCGGTGGCGGCCACCCGGGCCAACCCGGAGCTCACCTTGGCCGAGAGCCTGCCAGAGCTGCGCAAACGCCGAGTTCGCGCGGTCGCAGCAGAGCCCGACGAGGACGGGCAACCGGACACCAGACGCTCGGACGTCGCCCAGGACAACAGCATTCCGACCCCGCCCTTTTGGGGCAGCCGAATAGTCAGGGGGATTGCGCTGGCCGACTACGCGTCATACCTGGACGAGCGGGCAACGTTCCTGGGGCAGTGGGGTCTGAAGGGCACAAGGGGCGAGCACGGTGTGTCCTACGACGAGCTCGTCGAGACCGAGGGCCGTCCGAGGTTGCGAATGTGGCTGGACCGGATCAAGACTGACAGCCTGCTTGAGGCTGCGGTCGTCTACGGCTACTTCCCCTGCTACAGCGACGGAAACGACGTCGTGGTCCTTCATCACGCGGAGGGCGCCGACGGTCAGAGGATCGGCAGCGAGCGCACGCGGTTCTCGTTCCCGCGCCAACGTCGTGACCGTCGACTCTGCCTGGCCGACTTCTTCAAGACCAGGGCGCGTTACGAGGAGGACAAGGAGCCCGACGTCATCGGCTTCCAGCTGGTGACGATGGGGTCGCGCGTAGCCGAGGCGACCGCTGAGCTGTTCGAGGCCAACGCCTATCGCGACTACCTTGAGCTGCACGGACTCTCGGTGCAGCTGACCGAGGCGCTGGCCGAGATGTGGCACGCACGGGTTCGCGATGAGCTTGGCTTCGGGGCCGACGACAGTGGCGAGCTGGGTGCGATCCTTGGTCAGGGCTACCGCGGATCCCGCTACTCGTTCGGCTACCCGGCCTGTCCGGACCTGGCCGACCGGGCCCGTCTGGTGGAGCTGCTCGACCCCTCCCGGATCGGCGTCACTCTCTCCGATGAGCTGCAGCTTCACCCTGAGCAGTCCACCGACGCACTGACCGTGCACCACCCCGAGGCCAAGTACTTCAATGCAACCTGACCGGTGCCACGGATGACCCTTGTGCAGGATGACGAACGGGTCGGCCCGGCAGGAGCGCTTCCGGCGGCGGTTCTCTGGGACATGGACGGCACCCTGGTCGACACCGAGCCTTACTGGATCGCAGCGGAGCATGCCCTTGTCAAGTCGTATGGCGGTGTGTGGACCGACGAGCACGCGCATCAGCTCGTCGGCAACGACCTTCTGGTCTCTGCGGAGTACATCAGGGCTCATTCCCCGGTCGACCTGACCTCCCTGCAGGTCGTCAACGAGCTGCTTTCAAGGGTCGTAGCCTCCGTGAAGGAGCATGTGCCGTGGCGCCCGGGCGCGCGTGAGCTGCTCGACGCCCTTGTGGCACAGGGAGTTCCATGCGCCTTGGTGACCATGTCGTGGGAGTCGCTGGCAACCGCGGTCGTGTCCAACCTGCCGGCCGGCAGCTTTGCAGCGGTGGTCACCGGGGACGTGGTCAAGCATGGCAAACCCCACCCTGAGCCCTACCTTGCGGCCGCCCGCCTGCTCGGGGTCCGCCCTGCAGCCTGCGTGGCGATCGAGGACTCACCACCTGGGGTCGCGTCGGCGGTGGCGGCCGGCATACCGACGATTGCGGTGCCGCACCATGTCGACGTCCCGCAGACCCCTGGCTCTGTTCAGGTGCCAACCCTCTCCGGCCTTGCCCCTGCTGACCTACTGCGGCTGTTTCCGTCAGCTTCCCGCAGCTTGGCCCGCTGAGCCGCCAGGGCCGGTGCGCCTGCAGAGCTAGTGACGTGGGGCCGGCCGATCTGCGGACCCGCGGAGTTCGCCGCACCTTGGGTCTGGCCTAGCGAGCCCGCGGACCCCACGGGCTGGTGTTCGCCGCCGCAGCCAGCACCTCGGCCAGGTCTTCGTGGCCTGCGGTCACGAGACCGGCGGTGACGCGGACATGGGATCCCCCACCCGGGATGACCTCGAACGGTGATCCGGGCGTGACACCGACGCCCTGGCGGGCCAGTCGAACGATGGCAGCGGACTCGTCGTGGACCGGCACCCACAGGTTGAGGCCGTCGCCATCAGCGATGTGAATCCCGCGGGAGGCCAGGGCGGCGACCAGCGCGACCCGCCGGCGGGTGTACTCATCGCGTGCGTGAGCAACCGTGGCCACGGCCGCAGGGTCGGTGAGCAGGTTCAGCAGAACGCGCTGCAGAACGCGGCTGCTCCAGCCCTGTCCCAGCTCCCGGCGGTGGATGACCTCGCGGAGCAGATCGGTGGGCCCGCCCATGGCAGCCAGCCGCAGATCGGGGCCATGCGACTTGGAGAAGCTGCGGATATGAATGACCTGGCCCGGGATCCACTGGCCCAGGCTGATTGGTGCGCTCGCCGCGACGGCGCCAGCGGAGTCGTCCTCGACTACCGGGGTTCCGAGCGGGCCGAGAATTGCTGCGAGGTCCTGCGCGCGTTGTTCGGTCATGGAGGCGCCGGTGGGGTTCTGCGCCCTCGGCTGCAGGAAGACGGCCCCAATCTGTCCCTGCAAGGCCGTCGCCAACGGCTCAGGACAGAGCCCGAGCTGGTCGACGGGGACGCCGACGGCCTCGACCCCGATGGACTCCAGCAGATCCAGCAGGGGAGGGAAGCAGGGGTGCTCCACGACCACCCGGTCGCCGAAGCGCAACAGTGTTCGGCAAACCAGGTCAAGAGCATCCATGGCACCATCCACCACCATGAGCTCGTCAGTGGCGTATGGCCATTGCGCCCGAAGGACGTCGAGCAGCTCGGGCAGGACCGGATCGTCGAGATAGCTGCCGGGGATGCCGGCGGTGTTCTGCTCGGTCATGGCCGGTCCCAGGTCCGGCAGCAACGCCGGGTCGGGGATTCCGGTGGACAGGTCAAGGGCGAAGTCGAGCTGTCGTTCGAGGGCCCGACGGTATCTGCCGGGAGAGGGGGTGCGAACGTCCGCGACCGTCGTACCCCGGCGGCCATCGGTTCGAATCGCGCCGGAACGGGCAAGCAGTGCCCACCCAGCGCTGACCGTGGTGGGGGAGAGGCCGAGGGCGCCTGCCAGGGTCCGGATCGGGGGGAGTCTTGATCCCGGTCGCAGGGCGCCATCGCGGACGGCGCGGCTCACCGCCCTGGCGAGACCGCGCGAGCTGAGCTCGTCGAGACGATCCTCGATAATTTCGAGTGTGGATGCCATGTTTGTAACATAGCAAAAGTCATATTGTGTGTTCAATAGGGTGACACGTACTGTTGCCCTATGACAGAGGGCATCGCACAGGCACAGGACAGCTCACAGAGGCCGGGTGGGTCATCGGTTGCGCGCATCTCACACTGGGTTGATGGCCGCAACACCCCAGGGCGATCGGGTCGAACGGCGTCGGTCTACAACCCGGCCACTGGTCAGCGCAGCGCAGACGTGGATCTTGCCAACGCCGACGAGATCAGCGATGCGGTCGCCAAGGCCGTGGCCGCATCGAGGGACTGGCGCCATGCGTCGCTGTCCGCACGTTCAGGTGTCCTGTTCGCCTTCCGCGAGCTGCTTCATCAGCGCACGGACGAGCTCGCTGCCATCGTCACGGCAGAACATGGCAAGGTCCTCAATGATGCCGCCGGCGAGATCGCCCGGGGTCTGGAGAACGTCGACTTCGCCACGGGCGTGCCTGCATTGCTCAAGGGCGGGTTCTCAGAGCAGGCGGCCACCGGCGTGGACGTCTACTCCATCCGTCAGCCGCTGGGCGTGGTTGCCGGTATCACCCCGTTCAACTTTCCGGTCATGGTGCCCTTGTGGATGTGTGCCAACGCCATCGCCTGCGGAAATGCCTTCATTCTCAAGCCGAGCGAGAAGGACCCCTCGGCGTCCCTGTTCCTCGCCCAGATGTGGAAGGACGCCGGGCTCCCGGATGGCGTCTTCACCGTGGTGCAGGGCGACAAGGAGGCCGTCGACGCACTGCTGACCCATGTCGACGTAGCAGCGGTGAGCTTTGTCGGGTCCACCCCGATAGCCAGGTACATCTACGAGACAGGCACGGCGCACGGCAAGCGGGTCCAGGCGCTGGGGGGTGCCAAGAACCACGCCCTGGTCCTGCCTGATGCCGACGTGGAGATGGCAGCGGATGCGGTTGTCTCCGCGGCCTATGGATCCGCAGGTGAGCGATGCATGGCGCTGTCCGTAGCGGTTGCGGTCGGTGATGTCGCAGATCCACTGGTCAACGCGATCGCGGCACGGCTGCCAAAGCTCACCATCGGCGACGGCACTCACCCGGACACAGACATGGGGCCGCTGATCACCGCCGCGCACCGAGACAAGGTTGCGGGCTACATCGGCGAAGGCGCGCAACAGGGTGCGACCCTGGTCGTCGACGGCCGCCTCGAGGACGTGCCCGCCGAAGGGTTCTTCCTCGGGACGACTTTGCTCGACCACGTCACGCCGAAGATGAGTGTCTACACCGACGAGATCTTCGGGCCGGTGCTGTGTGTGGTCCGGGTGGACACCTACGAGCAGGGTCTGGCGCTGATCAACGACAACCCCTATGCCAACGGCACGGCGATCTTCACTCGCGACGGCGGGGCGGCCAGGGCGTTCCAGTTCGACGTGCAGGTCGGCATGGTCGGGGTCAACGTCCCCATCCCCGTTCCCGTGGCCTACTACTCGTTCGGGGGGTGGAAGGACTCGCTGTTCGGCGACACCCACATGTACGGCCCTGAAGGTATGAGCTTCTACACCAGGGGCAAGGTCGTGACCTCCCGGTGGCCGGACCCCGCCACCTCCAGCGTCGACCTCGGATTCCCCCGCACGCGTTAGGAAGGCCGCCTTGACCCAGACATCTGCACCTGAGACCCCCTCGAACACGTCTTCCCCATCGCTCGAGACGCGGGTTCGCAGGGACGACCGCGCCCACGTCTTCCACTCGTGGTCGGCACAGTCGCAGATCGACCCCCTGCCCATCGCCTCCGCGTCCGGGTCATATTTCAGCGACTACTCGGGCAAGCGCTATCTTGACTTCTCCTCGCAGCTGGTCAACGTCAACATCGGCTACCAGCACCCAAAGCTCGTGGCCGCTATCCAGGCCCAGGCCGCCAACCTCTGCACCATCTCGCCGGGTTTCGCCAACGACGCGCGCAGTGAGGCCGCGAGGCTCATCGCCGAGATCGCTCCAGGAGACCTCAGCTCCGTCTTCTTCACCAATGGCGGGGCCGAGGCCAACGAGAACGCGATCCGGATGGCGCGCCTTCACACCGGACGCCACAAGATCCTGGCCGCCTATCGCAGCTACCACGGGGCAACAGCAGGCGCCATTGCCCTCACAGGCGACCCCCGTCGCTGGGCATCTGAGCCGGGCTTGCCCGGCATCGTTCGCTACTGGGGGCCATATGCCTATCGCTCTGCCTTCCATGCGAGCACCGAGCATGAGGAGTCGTCGCGCGCCCTGACCCACTTGCGGGACCTGCTCATGGTCGAGGGATCCCACACGGTTGCAGCAATCATCCTGGAGACGGTGGTCGGCACCAACGGGATTCTGGTTCCGCCGCCTGGGTATCTCGCCGGGGTGCGGGCTCTGTGCGACGAGTTCGGCATCGTCCTGATCGCAGATGAGGTGATGGCTGGTTTCGGTCGCTGCGGCGAGTGGTTCGCCGTCGACCACTGGGGGATCAAGCCGGACCTCATCACCTTCGCCAAGGGCGTCAACTCAGGTTATGTGCCCCTGGGCGGCGTGCTCATATCGGACCCGATCGCAGCGACCTTCGCGGACCGGGCATTCCCGGGGGGCCTGACGTACTCAGGTCATCCCCTTGCCTGCGCAGCCGCCGTGGCCTCGATCAACATCTTCCGCGAAGAGGGCATCATCGAGCATGCCCGCTCGCTGGGGACCGACGTCATCGGACCCGAGCTGCGGGCACTGGCCGAACGTCATCCCTGCGTCGGGGAGGTGAGAGGGCTCGGCGTGTTCTGGGCGCTCGAACTGGTTCGGGATCGCAACACCCGTGAACCGCTTGTCCCGTTCAACGCATCCGGCGCCGATGCCACGCCAATGGTCCAGTTCGCCGCCGCGTGCAAGGAGCGAGGGCTGTGGCCGTTTGTCCACTTCAACCGAACCCACATCGTGCCGCCCTGCACCACCGCCGCCGAGGAGATCAGGGAAGGTATCGCGATCCTCGACGAGGCGCTCAAGGTGGCCGACACGTACTACCGGGGGACCTGACGTACCAGGGGACCCGACGTACCAGGGGACTCGACCTACCGAGGACCCGACCTCCCGGGGACCTGATGGAGTCATTCTCCGGCCGGCACGACGGCCGCCGACGCATGCGGGTCGAGAGCCAGGATCGCGGCATCTTCGGGCAGTGGCGGGGGCGTACCACCCCACTCCGGGCAAAGGGCACGGTGGTCGCACCAGTCGCAGAGCTTGGACTTGCGCGGGCGCCAGTCACCGGTCAGAGCGGCCGTCTCGATGGCTTTCCACAGTGCCTTGAGCTTGCGCTCGACGCCCAAAAGGTCGGCCTCGTCCGGGCTGTAGCGCACGATCTCGGAGTTTCCCAGATAGACCAGCTGCAGCATCCGTGGGACCTCACCCCGCAGCCGCCACAGCACCAGGGCGTAGAACTTCATCTGGAACAAGGCCTTGGCCTCGAACATCTCGGAGGGGGAGCGGCCCGTCTTGTAGTCGACCACGCGCATCTGGCCGTCAGGGGTGAGGTCGAGCCGGTCGACATAGCCCCGCAGGGTCAGCCCGTCGAGGTCGGTCTCGACATAGAGCTCACGCTCGGCAGGCTCAAGGCGGGTTGGGTCCTCCAGGGTGAACCACCGCTCGATCAGCGCTACCGACTCTCCGAACCAGCTCGCCACCGATTCCAGATCAGTGCCTTCGACAACATCGGCAAGTTCGGGCTCGCCCTCCAGCAGCGCCAGCCATGACGGCTCGACCAGCGCCATGGCGGCCTCGATCGTGCGACCGTGTGCCGGGAGGTCGAACAGCTGCTCCAGCACGGAATGTACAAGGGTGCCCCGGGCGGCCGCCCGGCTCGGGGCCGATGGGAGCTTGTCGATCACCCGGAAGCGATACAGCAGCGGACACTGCATGAAGTCTGAAGCTCGGCTTGGGGACAGTGCGGCAACCATGCAGGGCACTCTAGGTGGGGACCCTGACATCGGGCGCGCTGGCCGGCCGGTTCTCTGCTCTCGAGGCGACGTGGCGGCGATTGACATACAGTCACAGCATGTCCGCCGGCGCTGAGAGCTCGACCCGTTCCGCCCCCGGGATGATGCGCCTCACCACCATCGGCGGCGTGCCCGTCTTCATCGGCCGCTCATGGGCCTTCATCGCCATCTTCATCGTCCTGACCTACGGCCCGCAGATCGCGAACAACCGTCCCGACCTGGGACCAGCCGCCTACGCCGTGGCCCTGGCCTATGCCGGTCTGCTGCTGGCCTCCGTGCTCGCCCACGAGGCGGCCCATGCGGTCGTGGCCACCCGGTCGGGATACCTGGTGAACAGGGTCGTGGCCGACCTGTGGGGCGGGCATACGGCCTACGACGCCTCCACTGCACGACCGGGGGCGAGCGCGCTGGTCGCGGTGGCCGGCCCTGGCGCCAACGCCGTGCTGGCGCTCGCGGGGTGGCTGGCGCTGCCTCATATCGCCGGCGACATCCCGTACCTGCTGGTCAACGCGATGTTTTTGACCAATGCGTTTGTCGCAGCCTTCAACTTGCTGCCGGGGCTTCCGCTGGACGGCGGCTTCATCGTGGACTCCCTCGTATGGCGGATCACCGGCAGGCGTGAGAGCGGACTGATCGCCGCAGGCTGGTGTGGCCGGGTCGTGACCGTTCTGGTGGTCCTGATCTTCGTGGGTCGCCCGATGCTGAACGGTCAGCCACCGGACCTGTTCAACCTCGTGTGGGTCCTGTTCATCGGCGCGTTCCTGTGGGTCGGCGCCACGAACGCGATCCGCTCAGGGCATGGCACCCGGCTGCTGGCCGGCATACGGGTCGACTCGGTATGGCGGCGCGCTGCCTCCCTGTCCGCAGGAGCGAGCGCCGCACAGGCGCTGGACCTTCGCACCAGCGGACCCGGCGGCACGGCCGTGGTCATCGAGGACGACCACCGCAACCCGATCGGGCTCCTGGACGACGAGGCCCTCCGGGCGATCCCCGAGCAGTCACGCGCGCATGTCCCCGTCACGAGCGTGATGCTCCGACAGCCGCAGGGATGGGTCGTGGAGGCGACCCCCGACTCCTCCATCGCCGCAGTCGTCGGCGCCATGCAGCGGCTGGGGATCGGCGCGGTGCCGGTGCGGGGTCCCGATGGCCGGATCGGCGGAATCGTGCTGGCCAGTGACCTGGAGGCTGCGCTGTCACGAGGCTCTGCTCCGCGGACCTAGACTTGGCCGCCATGAGCCAGGGCACGCCGGAAGAGCCGATCGACCAACCCAGCACGGAGCCGATCGCGCAGGGGGGCGCCACGGGGGCACACCTGCGACGCGGACCACTGACCGTTGGGGAGCGGGTCCAGCTGACCGACCCCAAGGGGCGCCTGCACACGATCACCCTGGTGGTCGACAAGGAGTTCCACACCCACCGCGGCCGGCTGGCCCACAACGACCTGATCGGCGCTCCTGACGGCTCGACCGCCAAGAACACGGCCGGGGTTGAGTATCTGGCGGTGCGACCGCTGCTTTCCGACTACGTCCTCTCGATGCCACGCGGTGCGGCAGTGATCTACCCCAAGGATGCCGGGCAGATCGTGGCCATGGCCGACATCTTCCCTGGCGCGCGCGTGGTCGAGGCCGGCGTGGGCTCGGGGGCCCTGAGCATGTCTCTCCTTCGGGCGATCGGCGATCACGGTCACCTGCACTCCTTCGAACGACGCCAGGACTTCGCCGACATCGCGCGCGGAAACGTCGAGAGCTTCTTCGGCGGTCCCCACCCTGCCTGGCAGGTCACCGTGGGCGATCTGGTCGAGACCCTGCCGACGGCCATCGCGGCGGGCACCATCGACCGCGTCGTTCTGGACATGCTGGCCCCCTGGGAGTGTCTGGACGTGGTCGCGGACGCCTTGGCGCCCGGCGGCGTCCTCATCTGTTACGTCGCCACCACGACCCAGCTCTCCAGGGTAGCCGAGGCCTCGCGCGAGCACGGGGCGTTCACCGAGCCCGCTGCCTGGGAGTCGCTGGTCCGCGGATGGCATCTCGAGGGGCTCGCGGTACGACCCGAGCACCGCATGCACGGGCACACCGGCTTCCTGATCACCACCCGAAGGCTTGCGCCGGGCGTGACACCTCCGCTGCGCAAACGTCGCCCGGCCAAGGGTAGTTATGACGAAGGTGCGGTCACTGGCGAATGGTCTTCCGAGGACGTGGGCGAGCGGCTGCTGTCGGAGAAGAAGATTAGACGTGTTCGTCGATCTTTGACCGATTCCTTCGCCACGACCGTGCTCTCAGACTAGGGTCGAATCTAACGGTCTCGAACGAGGCTGAGTGGCGCCCCCGAGGAGGTTCCGAGATGTCCGACAACTCGCCTCAGCATGAGGAGCAACACCCGTCTTCGGTGGATCCGGTCGACCCGGCCGAGGCCGAGCGCCAACAGGCACTGCTTTCCCAGGAGGTCGCGGCACTGCGCCGTCGCCTCGAGGAGTCGCCGACCCGCGCCCCCGAGCTCGAGAGCCGGGTGCTGCAGATGCAGACCTCGCTGGCGACGCTCTCGTCGCAGAACGAGCGCCTCGTCCGCGCGCTGAAGGAAGCGCGCGAGCAGATCATCACCCTCAAGGGCGAGGTTGACCGGCTGGCCCAGCCGCCGTCGGCGTACGGCCTGATCCTGGAGTCCTACGACGACGCCACGGTCGACATCCTCACCGGTGGGCGCAAGATGCGGGTGGCGGTTTCGCCCACGATCGACCCCGGTGACCTGTCTCCCGGGCGCGAGGTCATGCTCAACGAAGCCCTCAACGTCGTTGCAACGTGTGGTTTCGAGCGGATCGGCGAGATCGTCATGCTCAAGGAGCTCCTGGGTGACGACCGAGTCCTCGTGGTCGCTCACGCGGACGAGGAGCGCGTCTGCCGCATGGCCGAAAGCCTTGTGGGAGAACCGATCCGGGTGGGCGATGCCCTGCTGTTGGAGTCGCGTTCCGGCTTTGTCTACGAGCGGATCCCGAAGGCCGAGGTCGAGGACCTGGTCCTCGAAGAGGTGCCCGACATCGACTACTCCGACATCGGCGGGCTGGCCAGCCAGATCGAGGCCATACGCGATGCCGTGGAGCTGCCTTACCTCCACCCGGACCTCTTCCTTGAGCACAAGCTCAAGCCGCCCAAGGGCGTCCTGCTCTATGGCCCGCCCGGCTGCGGGAAGACCCTGATCGCCAAGGCGGTCGCGGCATCCCTGGCCAGGAAGATCGCAGCCAAGGAAGGCAAGCCGGTCGGCAAGTCCTTCTTCTTGAACATCAAGGGCCCCGAGCTGCTCAACAAGTACGTCGGTGAGACCGAGCGGCACATTCGCCTCATCTTCCAGCGGGCGCGCGAGAAGGCCTCCGACGGCACACCTGTGGTGGTCTTCTTCGACGAGATGGACGCGCTGTTCCGCACTCGCGGCTCAGGGGTCTCCTCTGACGTCGAGACCACGATCGTGCCCCAGCTGCTCTCCGAGATCGACGGTGTCGAGCGTCTTGAGAACGTCATCGTCATCGGTGCCTCCAACCGCGAGGACATGATCGACCCCGCGATCCTGCGACCGGGTCGACTCGATGTGAAGATCAAGATTGAGCGTCCGGACGCCGAGAGTGCCCGGGACATCTTCAGCAAGTACCTCACCGACGACCTGCCGTTGCACGAGCACGACCTGGCCGAGCATGACGGGTCCGCCAGGCACACCGTCGAGGCGATGATCCAGGCTGCCGTCGAGCGGATGTACTCCGAGATCGAGGCCAACAGGTTCCTGGAGGTCACCTATGCCAACGGTGACAAGGAGGTCCTGTACTTCAAGGACTTCAACTCCGGAGCCATGATCCAGAACATCGTGGACCGGGCCAAGAAGATGGCGATCAAGGACTTCCTCACGACGGCCCAGAAGGGCATCCGGATCGAGCACATGCTCGCCTCGTGCCTCGATGAGTTCAAGGAGAACGAGGACCTGCCCAACACGACCAACCCCGATGACTGGGCACGTATCTCGGGCAAGAAGGGCGAACGGATCGTCTACATTCGCACGTTGATCACGGGCAAGGACGGCTCCGAGCCGGGCCGTTCGATCGACAACGTGGCCAACACCGGCCAGTACCTCTGAGTGGGTGCTGCGTCAGCCTGACGCAGCACGCCTGACGAGTGCGCCTGAGGCAGTGCGCCTGAGGCAGTGCGCCTGAGGCAGTGCGCCTGAGGCAGCGTTGCCTCAGGCGCGCCGTCGCGATGCCAGCCGGGCGACTACGCCACGCCAGCCGAGAAGTCCGGCGCCCAGAAAGAGCGTTGCCACGATGATGAACGCCAAGGCGGTGCCCTCGCCTGTCAGGTTTCGGAGCACCATGCCCAGAGCCACTGCCGACAGCCAGACCGGCACGCCCCCGCGCAGCTGCAGGGGGACCTGGCGGAGCACGAGAAGACAGAAGAGCCAACCGGCCGCCATACCGGCCAGGAAGGGCCAGGCGGTCCTGAGGATGTCGACCACGGCGCCGGTCTCGGCGTGGTTACGCCTGCCGATCGCGGCGAACAGGACGATGAGGGCACAGTCGAGAGCCAGGCCGGCAGCGATTCGCACGTGCCGACCCTAGCAACGGCGGCACAACAGCTGGTCCTGCATCGGACCTGGCGGAGAAGCCTCGGGATGCCTGACCGTTCGCCTAGGCTGACAACATGACGGTGCGTCGGGTGATGGGGATCGAGACGGAATATGGCATCTCGGTGCCGGGCGACCCGAGCGCGAACCCGATGCTGCTGTCCGGGCACGTGGTCAACGCCTACGCCAGCACCCGAGGAGCTCGCGCCGGTCGGGCCAGCTGGGACTACGAGGACGAGATGCCGCTGCACGACGCCCGCGGGTTCGAAGTTCCTCGCCAGCTTGCTGACCCCAGCCAGCTGACCGACGAGGAGGACCCCACCCTGGCCAACGTGGTCCTGACCAACGGTGCCCGGCTGTATGTCGACCACGCTCATCCGGAGTACAGCTCGCCGGAGGTGACGTCGCCACGGGCGGCCCTGCGCTGGGACCGGGCGGGCGAGCGGATCATGCTCGAGTCGGTTCGGCGCCTGTCGGGGGTGCCCGAGAGCGCCGGTGTGAACATCTACAAGAACAACACCGATGGCAAAGGGGCGTCCTATGGGACACACGAGAACTACCTCATGCGCCGCGAGACGCCGTTCTCCGAGATCACCCACCACCTGATTCCCTTCTTCGTGGCGCGGCAGGTGATGTGCGGCGCGGGCAGGGTTGGTATCGGCCAGGATTCGGCTCAGGCTGGGTTCCAGATCTCCCAACGGGCGGACTTCTTCGAGGTCGAGGTGGGTCTTGAGACGACTCTCAAACGGCCCATCATCAACACGCGCGACGAGCCACACGCCGTGGCCGACCTGTACCGCCGACTGCACGTCATTCTTGGCGACGCGAACCAGTGCGACGTCGCGGGCCTTCTCAAGATGGGCACCACCAGCCTGGTGCTTGCCATGATCGAGGATCAAGCCCTTGATGTGGACCTCAGTGTCCGCAAGCCCGTCACGACACTGCATGCGGTGTCCCACGACCCCAGCCTGAAAATGCTTCTGGAGCTGCGTGACGGTCGCTCGATGACTGCTGTTCAGCTGCTCTGGGCCTACTACGAGCAGGCGGAGAAGTACCTCCGGTCCCGTCAGTCTGGTGCGGTCGACGACGACACGTCCGAGGTTATGACGCGGTGGTCCTCGGTGCTGACCAGGCTAGAGCGCGATCCGATGGAGTGCGCTCGTGAGGTCGACTGGGTCGCAAAGCTGGCTCTGCTGCAGGGCTACCGAGACAGGGACGGCCTCGAGTGGTCCAGTCCCCGCCTCAAGGCGATCGACATCCAGTGGTCCGATGTCCGCCCTGAGAAGGGCCTGTTCCACCGCATGGCCGTGCGCGGTCGTATCGAGTCCTTGATCGAGGATGCTGCGGTGGAGTCGGCAATGACCAAACCACCCGAGGACACGCGGGCCTACTTCAGGGGTCGCTGCCTGGAGAAGTACCCGTCCGAGATCGCGGCTGCCTCCTGGGACTCGGTGATCTTTGACCTGCCCGGTCACAGCGCCCTGCAGCGTGTTCCCATGCTTGAACCGCTGCGTGGAACGCGCGACGGAGTTGGCGACCTGATCGACCGGAGTCCAGACGCGTCGGCCCTGTTACGTGAGTTGGCCGCCGTCAACACCTAACAGCGGGTTAGGCTGCCGAGGACGAAGGTGTCCGGCGTCTGCCGGCCCAGATCAACCAGCGTGGAGGATAGATGCCAAACCAGGAACAGAGCCGACCCCAGCGTCGTGACGAGACCCCGGACGAGGCGCCCGAGCCCACCGCAGCCACGCCCGAGGCGACGGCACGCAAGGATGCACTCGACGACGACATCGACAGCGTGCTTGACGAGATCGACGGCGTACTTGAAGCCAACGCCGAAGAGTTCGTGCGCGGCTTCGTTCAAAAGGGCGGCCAGTGAACCTCAACTTCTCGGATGCCGGACGGTTGCCCGCAACGTTTATGACCACGGGCTCCTCATCCTTTACAGAGTTCATCGGTGCGCACTCTCCTGAGCTGCTGCCTTCGAGGCGGCCGCTGCCGCCAGGTGGCACGGTGGAGGCACCGCATGGCACGACCATCGTGTCGCTCACCTATGGCGGCGGCGTCATCATGGCCGGTGACCGTCGCGCCACGATGGGAAACCTGATCGCCAACCGCGACATGAACAAGGTGTTCGCCGCCGATGCCTACTCCGCCGTCGGGATCGCAGGCACCGCAGGTCTGGCCATCGAGATCGTGAAGCTCTTTCAGGTCGAGCTTGAGCACTACGAGAAGATCGAGGGCACCTTGCTCTCGGTTGAGGGCAAGGCCAACCGGCTGGCGACCATGATCCGGTCCAATCTGGCCATGGCGATGCAGGGACTGGCCGTGGTCCCGACGTTCGCCGGGTTCGACTTCGATGCCGGCGGTGGCCGGATCTTCTCGTATGACGTGACCGGGGGCTGCTACGAGGAGCATGACTACCACAGCGTCGGGTCAGGCTCGTTGTTCGCCCGCGGTGCCATGAAGAAGCTCTGGCACCCGGCCATGGACTCGGCTGCTGCCATCCGCGTGGCCGTCGAAGCTCTCTTCGACGCCGCGGACGACGACTCGGCCACCGGTGGCCCTGACCTTGGCCGACGGATCTGGCCGACCTTGGCCATCGTGGACGCCGAAGGGCTTCGGTTCCTTGAGGACGACGCACTCGGGGCGGTTGTCGAGCAGATTGTCGCGGACCGTCGTGGCAACCCCGGAGGTGCCCGATGAGCATGCCCTTCTACGTCTCGCCCGAGCAGCTGATGAAGGACCGGGCGGACTTTGCCCGCAAGGGCATCGCCAGAGGTCGCTCAGTGGTGGTCCTCGGTTACGACCGAGGGATCGCCTTCGTCGCGGACAACCCCTCGCGGGCCTTGCACAAGGTTTCCGAGATCTACGACCGCATCGCGTTTGCCGCCGTCGGCAAGTACAACGAGTTCGAGAACCTGCGCGTGGCCGGTGTCCGCTACGCCGACCTGCGTGGCTACTCCTACGACCGCAGCGACGTGACCGCACGGGGGCTCGCCAATGCCTACGCGCAGACGCTGGGCACGGTCTTCACCCAGGAGTCCAAGCCCTATGAGGT
>JBDTYK010000038.1:0-14974 GCA_040005715.1 Actinomycetota bacterium
TAGGAGAGATTGAAGCTCTTGTTGGTGAGGGGGAAGTCGGGCACGATCGTGCCGGCGAGGGCGACCGGCAACGCGGGCCAGTTGAACCAGGACGGGTCGACGATCTTGACCCGCGTGAGGCGTCCAGTGTCATCGACCTCGACGCGATGGACGATGGTTCCGCGCCACCCCTCGACGATGCCGACTCCGCTTCGCGCAGGGCTCGAGGCGCTGCCGGTGCTGGTCTCCTCAGTCGCAGCTCGCAAATCCGGTTTGTCCTCAGTGCTGGCCCTTGGTGCCTGCGCGGCTTGAAAGGTCAGGGCGCCGGCGGTGCTGATGAGGGTGACTGCAAGCTGGGTGGCCGCCGCGAACTCCTCGACGCGGATGGTGAACCTGGCCAGGACATCTCCGCCGTTTCGGGTCGCCGGGGTGATCACGAGCTCGGCAGTGGGGTGGTCGAGGCGTGCGTCTGTGGCGAGGCCGCTCGCGCGGGCGACGTAGCCCAGGCATCCGAGGCCCTGTGCCTGTTCGAGCGTGAGCACCGCAGTCCCCGTGAAGCGGTCGCGGACCACGGTGTTGGCCAGGACGAGCTCGGCCACCTCGTCGAGGTCCTCAGCAAGCTCCGCGAGCTTGAGCGGGTCGGGCAGGGCCAACAGCCTGACCTGGCCCGGGCTGATGGCCCCTCGTAGCAGCCGGTGGCCAGTGGTGGCGTGGTTGATGCGGAGGAGCTCTTCGCGGATTCGCTGGGCGTGGGCGTTGGCGAGCGAGAAGCCGGTGTCATTGGCAAGCCCGCCGATGTCGGCTGCGTGGTTGTAGAGGCGTTCGAGCTCAAGGACAAGCGCGCGCAGACGCTGGGCTGGTTCCGGCATCGTGATCCCGAGCGCATCCTCCACGGCGAGGCTGTGGGCCAGGGCGTGTGCAGCCGAGGTGTCGCCGCTGATCCGTTCCGCGAGGTGGATCGCGCCGGTGGCGTCGAGCCCCTCGAAGAGCTTTTCCACCCCACGGTGGGTGAACCACAGGCGTGCTTTGAGCTTGAGAATGCTCTCCCCGACCACCGAGAGGCGGAAGTGGCCGGGCTCAATGATGCCGGCGTGGACGGGCCCCACCGGAATCTCGTAGACCCCGTCGCCCTCCACCGCGACGAAGGGGTAGGGCTCCGTCTCTGTGAAGGGCGGTGGTGCCCCCGCGTCATGGCGCATGGGGTACCAGCCGGCCGGCCAGTGCGCGTGCCGTACCAGCCGGCGGGGTTGCGGGTGGCCGACCGGCACGATCCCGAACAGGTCGTGCATCTCGCGTTCGAAGCGTGAGGCCGGGAACGATAGCGAGGCAAGCGTTGGTATTCGCGGGTCGCCGGCGGGGAGGGTGACCTCCAGCTCGACGCGGCGGTCGGGGTCGCCGGCGAGAAAGAGGTAGACCACGCGCAGGGTGGGACCGTCGTCATGGGCGGCGACCAGACCGAGGCGGAAACCGTCCTCGAACAGCGCGGCAGCCTGTTCAGCCAGCCTGTCGGCGGGGAGCTTGCGGCTCGTACGGTGAAGACCGGCCGGAGTGGCACTTAGGGACGGTTCGCCGGTCGTGGGGATCATCGGGTTGCTCCGAGCTGGGTGGCAGCAGTGTGGAAGAGCGCGGTGAAGGGACCCGCGGTCACGCCAAGTGCCAGGCTCAGGATGACCCCGGCGACCAGCGCGCCGGCGACCGAACGTGGCACCGGGATCGCCGGTGCGTCCGGATCGGGCGAGCCGAGCAGCATCCTGGCGCCGTTTCTCACCAGGGCGGCGAAGGCGACCAGCATGAGCAGCAGGGCGAGGCCGAGCACCCACTCGAGGTGGGCGCCGGCGAGTGCCCGGGAGATGGAGAGCTCGCTGGCGAACATGGCGAACGGCGGCAGACCCAGCAGGACCACCAGGCCCACGGCAAATGATGCGCCGACCAGGCGTGACCTGGCCAGCACGGCCGTGACGTCACCGATCGCTGTCGAGTCGTGCGCCGCCTGCAGCTGCCCGGAGGCCAGGAACACCAGCGCCTTGCCGATCCCGTGGGCCAAGACGTGAAGCAGCAGGGCCGCGATGGCCAGCTGGGTGCCGGCGGCCGCGGCGACCGCCACCAGGCCCATGTTCTCCATCGAGGAGTAGGCCAGCATCCGTTTGAAATCGCTCTGGACCACGAGCAGTGAAGCAGCGACCAACAAAGTGAGCAGGCCCACGATCAGCAGCCCCGCGCGCAGGAACCCGGTCCCCAGTGCAAGGTCGACGACGGACTTGACGCGCAGGAGGGCGGAGAATGCCACCGAGAGCAGCACTCCGCTCATCAGGGCCGAGACGGGGGCGGGGGACTGGCTGTGTGCGTCAGCCAGCCAGGTGTGGAAGGGGACGAGCCCCGCCTTTGCTCCATAGCCCAGCAGCAGCAAGCCGGCGGCCAGACGGGTGACAGCGGGGTCGAGTCGGGTGGCATGGGTGAGCAGAACGTCGATGTCGAGGGCATTTTCGCTTGACGCGCCGGCATGCAGACTCGCGAAGTAGAGCAGGACGGTGCCCAGGAACGCCAGAGCGATCCCGACCGAACAGATGACGACGTACTTCCAGGTGGCTTCCAGGGCCGAACGGGTCCGACGGTGCCCGACGAGGAAGGCGGTCGCGACAGTGGTGGCCTCGATTGCCACCCACATCACCCCGACGTTGTTGGCCAGGACCGCGAGCGCCATGGCGGCCAGGAAGATCGGAACCAGCACGCCATAAAGGTTCGCGCCCTTGGTGTTCGTGTGGCCTTGGGTGAGCTCGGCGTTGATGTAGCCGATGCTGGCCCAGGTCGCCAGCGTGCCGACCGTGCCGATGACGACCAGCATCGTGACGCTGAGGGCGTCGGCTCGAAGCACTCGCCCGACACCGAAGTGTGGCCCGGAACGGTAGTGGAGTCCGATCGCGGCGCCACAGACCAGCACCGACAGGGCAGCAAGGACGGTCACGGATGCGGTGAGCCTTCGCCAGCCGAGCAGGGCGGCAAGTGCGGCGGCGGCGAGCGGAGCCAGGATCGGCAAGAGCAGCAGGATGTTCATCAGTCGCGCAGCTCTCGTAGCTGGTCGAGGTCGGTGTCGCCGAAGGCACGGCGCATGCGCCCGGTCAGCACACCCAGCACGAGGACCGCGAACAAGGCGTCCAGCGATGCGCCCAGCTCGACGATGAGCGGGACACCGCCGGTGATCAGGAACCCGGTAGCCGCAATGCCGTTGTCCAGCATGAGGAAGCCCACGGCTTGGGAGAGGGCGCGACGCCGGCTGACCATGACGAAGACGGCAATGAGGATGACCGCAAACGCGGCAGGCACGGCGCGGGTTCCTTCGGTGGAGTCCAGGGCGATGATCGGCCGGGTCACCGCGTAGGCCAGGACGGTCAGACCTGCCGTGATCAGCAGGGAGGCAGTGGTGTTGACCAGCGGCGTGCTCTCGCGACGCTCCTGATCCTCGGTTCCGACGACCCGTCCGAGCAGCACCGGGAGGACCAGCGCCTTCAGGATGAGCACGATGACCCCAACCGTGACGATGGCCCCGTCACGCTGGTGGATGCCTTCGATGAGAGGTATCGCGGCCAGCGCCAGCCCCTGCCAGGCGAGCAGCCGAACAATGGCGCGGAGCTCACGGCGCCAGACGATCAGGACGGCGGTCAGCAGGAACGCTCCCGCTGCGAGGTCCAGCAGGCCGGCATACGAGGTCTGGCTCATCTGTCCTCCTTTGTTGTTGTGGCTGCGAAGTGGCGGTGGCGGTGGCGTTGTTCGTAGCGACGATCAGCCGGCCCCGGCTGCCAGGAAGTAGGACGCGGTGACCGCGAGCAGGGCGAGCAGGAACGATCCGGCCAACAGCTCGGGCACCCGGAACAACCGCAGCTTGGCGATGAACACCTCACCGGCCGCCAGGATGCTGGCCAGCACGATGACCTTGACCGTGATGGCGCCGACTCCAAGCAGGACCGCGAGCACCGACGGGTCAGCCCCGGCGATACCCCAGGGCAGGAACAGGTTCGCCACCAGGGCCAGCATCACGGTGAGGCGCATGGCGCTGGCCCACTCAACCAGCGCCAGCCTGGGACCGGCGTACTCCAGGATCATCGCTTCGTGAATCATGGTCAGCTCGAGGTGGGTGGTGGGGTTGTCGACGGGCAGCCTTCCCGCCTCGGCGATGATCACGATGATCAGCGCAACCAGGGCCAGCAGGCTCCCAGGCGTGAGCACCTGCCCGGGGTTGCTTGCCGTGCCGGACACGATGGCGGCCAGGTTTGCCGAGTGACCGGGGACTGACAGGGCGAAAACGGCCAGCAGAATGGTGGGTTCGACCAGGGCGGCGATCATGATCTCGCGGCTGGAGCCCATCCCGCCGAACGCGGTGCCAGTGTCCAGGCCGGCCAGGGTCAGGGCGACGGTGCCAAGGAACAGCAGACCGACGACGCCGAAGAGATCGGCGACCGGGTCCAGCGGCGAGCCCAGGGCAACGAGCGGCACGATCGCAGCGATGAGCAACGTGCTCCCGGCCACCACAGCCGGTGCCAGGGCGAAGACCACAGTGGTACCAGAAGGGGTGACCTGCTGCTTACGTAGCTGCTTGCGCAGATCCCGCCAGGGCTGGCCGATGCCGCCCCCGGCCCGGCCCTCCAGACGGGCGCGAACCTGCCGCATACCGCCCGCGACCAAGGGTGCACCTGCCAGAACACCCACCACCTGCAGGGCTGCGGCCAGCACGGACAGGGTGCTCATCGGGCGACCAGGAGCACGATGAGCATCGCAAAGGCGCCATATGCCAGGTAGAGATGAATGCTGCCGTTGTGCGCGCGACGGACCCAGTTGGCCCAGGTCGTCACGGCCCGGACAACAGGGAGATAGAAGCGTTGCTCCACCGGGTCATCCATCCGGGTTCGGTATGTGACCTTCTCGATCAGGTACTGCGACTCCGCGAAGTGCGTGACCTCCACGTCGGTGTCGGGCCGCAAGATGTCATCGAAGACCCGCTGCAGCGGTTCTGCGAAAGACGTTGCGGTGTACTGCATCCGCGGGCTGAGGGCATCGGCACCGCAGGCCCAGAGGGGGGCAGACGTCGCGGGCGGTCGGTGACGCACACCCCAGCGCGCAACGCCGAGCGCGAGCAGTACAGCCACGAGAAGAGCGGCAGCCAGCACTCCGGGAGAGATCGACCCGGCGACACCGGGCAGGCGCAGGATCGTGCCGAGTCGTGGACCGTCCGCGCCGGCTCCGAGCGTGGGCAGCACGGTCAGGACCCGCATGAGGGTCGATCCGAGCAGTACCGGCGCGACCGCGAATACCATGCAGGCAGCGGCGGCCAGCGTCATGCCTGCCAGCATGCTGGCCGGTGCTTCGCGGGCGGTCTCGGCGGCCGCCGAGCGCGGCCGGGCCAGGAATCCGACACCGAAAGCCTTGACCATTGCCAAGATCCCCAGCCCACTGGTCAGCGCCACAGCACCCACCGACAGGGGCATGGCCAGGGCGAGCGCGGTGTTGGCGCCGTGAGGGGCGTGGATGAGGCTCTGAAACAGGAGCCACTCGCTGGCGAATCCGGCTCCCAGGGGCAGGCCGGAAGCGCCGAGGGCGCCGATCCCGAACAGCACAGTGGTGGCCGGCATCCGGCGGGCCAGGCCACCCAGCTTGTCCAGGTCACGTAGACCGGTCGCTGACAGAACCGACCCGGCGCCCAGAAAGGCAAGGGTCTTGAAGGCGGCGTGGCTCAGGAGGTGAAGCAGCGCTGCGGCGATCGCGATGGCGGCCACGGCCGGAGCGCCCGAAGCATGCAGGAGTGCCGCGGCACCCAGAGCCAGGGTGACCAGTCCCATGTTCTCGGTGGTCGAGTACGCCAACAGCTGCTTGAGGTCAGTGGCCACAGACGCCTGCAGCACTCCGAACACTGCAGAGACGGCGCCGAGAACCATCAGTGCCAGGCCCCACCACTGGGGTCCCGGCCCGAGCAGCTGAAGGTCGATCCGGATGATTCCGTAGATCCCGACGTTCACCATCGCTGCGCTCATCAGCGCCGAGACCGGGCTGGGGGCTTCGGGGTGCGCCCGCGGCAGCCAGGCATGCAGCGGAAGCAGGCCAGCCTTGGAGCCGAAGCCGGCGAGCGTCAGCAGGAAGACCGCCGTGCGCGTGCCCGCGCTCATACCGTGGGCGTTGGCGGCGATGGCCCGGAAGGAGTCTCCGCCGGCTGAGGTCAGAATCATCAGGGCGGTCAGGATTGCCACGAAACCGAGCTGGGTCATGATCGCGTAGAAGACCCCGGCGGACCTGACTGCGTCGCGGCGGTGCTCGGTGAGTACCAGGGCCAGCGACGTCACCGCCATCAGCTCCCAGGCCATCAGAAACGTTGTCGCCGATCCGGCCGCGGGAACAAGGAGCAGGGCGGCCACGAACAGCGGAAGCGTGACCATGGGGAACCTGGCCCAGTGCTCCTGCTTTGCGTACCCGACCGCGTAGATTCCCACCGCTACGGCGACGGCTCCGGTTGCGGCGATGAACACCCCACCAAGGGGGTCGAGATCGAGGCTGACGCCGACCAGGGGGAGCAGCCAGCCGATCCGCAGGCGACGCGACTCGCCAAAGACCGCACTGAGGCCGAGCGCCACACCCAGCCCGCCGAGCAGGGCGGTGAGACCTCCCGAGAGTACGGCCTCGACACTGGCGCGGCGTTTCGTGCTGGGACCTGCAGCGGACTCTGGAAGGGACAAGGAGGTATGAACAGCAGTGCTCACTGGCCGGTCACCGTACGCAGCGCGGTGATGATCTGCTGAGGGGTGGGCGGACATCCAGGAACTTCCACATCCACCGGTATGACGTCCCTGACCGAGCCGACCACCCCGTATCCCTGGGTGAACACGCCACCATTGCAGGCACAGTCGCCTACGGCAACCACGACCCGGGGCTCCGGAAGGGCATGCAGGGTGTTGAGCAACGGCTGATGCATGTTGTGGGTGACCACACCTGTTGCCAGCAGAGCATCGGCGTGACGAGGCGAGGCGACGAGGCGCGCCCCGAACCGCTCCGCGTCGTACACGGGGGAGAAGGCGCCGGAGACCTCGAGCTCACAACCATTGCAGGAGCCGGCATCCACGTGCCGAATCTGGAGGGAGCCGCTGACCCCGGTGGGAGGCAGGATCGCCGGTGCCGGAGCCTCATCTGCTGGCTCAACCATGCGACCGACCCGGCGGATCTTGCCGAGCCAGCTCATGGGCACTTTCGCCGGTAGGCGTACGCAGGACTCATCAGCTGTCGGCTCGCCCGGTCGCAGTGCTGCTGGCCTGAAGATCCTTGAGCAGGCCCACCTGGTCGGTGAGCAGGCCGGTCAGAACGTTTCGGGCGACCAGGAGCAGCTCCGCCATGTCTGGCGAGGTCATCGAGTAGATCACGTTGTTCCCCTGCTTCCGGGCCGCAACCAGGCCGGCCCTGCGCAGCACCGCAAGCTGCTGAGAGAGGTGGGACGACTCCAGCCCGACCTCAGGCATCAGCTCGGTCACCGAGTGCTCACCCTCGGCGAGCAGCTCCAGAACCCGTATCCGTGCCGGGTGGCCAAGGGTCTTGAAGAACTCAGCCTTCAACGTGTAGATCGGTTCCGACATCGCGTGATGCTCCTTTTAGCAGATGCGCACTTGATGAATCTATCATATAGATACCAAGGCGAAGCGAGGAGCAAGCGGCAGCGAAGCCGGTTCCAGGCGGGTCTAGCGGCCGGCGGGGGTCAGCCCGAGGGAGCGCCCCGCCAGCCCGCGGGCGCGGGTCGACAGGCCCCTGGCGATCTCACGCAGGACAACCGCCGAGGGGCTGTTGGGCTCGCCCAGTACGACCGGCATGCCGACATCAGCACCTTCACGCAGCCCGGTGTCCATCGGGATCTGACCCAGCAACGGCACCGGCGCGCCAATCGAGCGGGTCAGGGAGTCGGCGACGACCTGGCCGCCACCTGCCCCGAATATCTCGTGGCGGGTCCCGTCGGGAAGCTCAAGCCACGACATGTTCTCGATCACGCCGACGATCTGCTGATGGGTCTGCATCGCGATCGAACCGGCCCGTTCGGCAACCTCGGAGGCAGCCTTCTGAGGGGTTGTGACGACCAGGATCTCGGCGTTCGGAATGAGCTGCGCGACCGAGATGGCGATGTCGCCGGTGCCCGGAGGCAGGTCGAGCAGGAGGACGTCCAGGTCGCCCCAGAAGACATCGCCCAGGAACTGCTGCAGCGCCCGGTGCAGCATGGGTCCGCGCCAGACGACCGGCTGGTTGCCCGGGACGAACATGCCGATCGAGATGACCTTCACGCCGTGGGCCAGCGGCGGCAGGATCATGTCGTCCACCTGGGTCGGGTGCCGCTCGACGCCCAGCATGCGGGGGATGGAGAAGCCGTAGACGTCGGCGTCCACGACACCGACCCGGAGGCCGTCCTGGGCCATGGCAGCGGCAAGGTTGACGGTCACGGAGGACTTGCCGACGCCGCCCTTGCCCGAGGCGACGCAGTAGACCCGGGTCAGGCTGTTCGGCTTGGCAAAGGGGATCTCGCGCTCGGGGTTGTCGCCGCGCAGCATCGTTCTCAGCTCCGTGCGCTGCTGGTCGCTCATGACCCCAAGGGTCACGTCCACACTCTCGACTCCCTCAACGCCCAGAAGCGCAGCAGTGGTGTCGTTGGTGAGGGTGTCCTTGAGCGGGCATCCCGAGATCGTCAGCAGGATGGTGACGGCAGCACGCCCAGCATCGTCAACCGTGACCGACTCGACCATCCCAAGCTCGGTGATGGGCTTGCGGATCTCGGGGTCGATGACCTTTGAGAGGGCGGCGAAAAGGGTGTCGTGCGACGGAGCTGGCATGACTCAATGCTAGGTCAGCCGCGGGCCCTCGAATGCCGCGGGAGGCGTATCACCGGACAGAAAAGGGCGTTCATCGAGCGGTCGGTGCATGTTGCGCTCCTGCATCTCGTCTAGCAGAGAGCGCAGCTCGGAGCGAAGGAAGTCGCGGGTTGCCATATCTCGCAGGGCAATTCGCAGGGAGGCTACTTCGCGCGTGAGGAACTCGGTGTCTGCGAGGTTGCGCTCGTTGCTGGCCCGGTCTTGCTCCAGAGAAACCCGGTCCCGGTCCGTCTGACGGTTCTGGGCCAGCAGGATGAGTGGCGCGGCATACGACGCCTGCAGGCTGAGCATGAGGGTCAGGAAGATGAAGGGATAGATGTCCCATTTGTGACCCAGGATCCCCACCACGTTGACGGTGATCCAGACCATCACGAATACCGTCATGTAGACCAGGAACTTGGCCGTCCCCATGTAGCGCGCGAACTTCTCAGCGAAGCGCCCGAACGTGTCGGGGTCCAGCTGCGGCCGGCTGAACAGGCTGCGCCTGGCCTCTCGCGGCTGATCCAGGCGAGCCGCGCGGTCGGTGCGCTCACTGGCCATGGGTCACCTCTGGTTGCTCCTCATGGCGCTCCCCGTGTCGTTCCTCGCGCCAGTCCTCGGGGAGGATGTGGTCCAGGACATCGTCGACGGTCACCGCGCCCAGGAGCCGGCCATCATCGTCGACCACAGGGACGCCGACGAGGTTGTAGGTCGCCAGCATCCGCGTGACACGGCCCAGGGGGGCGAGCGGGGACAACGGTTCGAGGTCCGTGTCAAGGATGCTGCCGATCGAGGCGTGTGGCGGCTCGCGCAGGAGACGCTGGATGTGGACCACGCCGAGGAACTTGCCCGTCGGCGTCTCGAGGGGCGAACGGCACACGTACACCGTTGCGGCAAGCGCGGGCGAGAGCTCGACCCGTCTGACCACGGCGAGCGCCTCGGCGATCGTGGCCTCCGGGCCGAGGATCACCGGCTCGGTGGTCATCAGGCCACCGGCCGTGTCCTCGTCGTAGGTGAGCAACCGGCGCAGGTCGGCGGCCTCGTCGGGCTCCATCAGCAGGAGCAGCTCCTCGGCGTTCTCCGGCGAGAGCTCGGACAGCAGGTCAGCGGCGTCATCAGGTTGCATGGTCTCGAGGACATCGGCTGCCCGTTCGCCCCCCAGACCGCGCAGGATCTCGACCTGGTCGTCCTCAGGCAGCTCCTCGAGAAGGTCCGCGAGCCTCTCGTTGTCGAGCTCTGCGGCGACTTCGGCCCGTCGCTTGGGACTCAGGTCGTGGATGAGCTCAGCGAGGTCAGCGGGCTTGAGTCCCTCATAGCTCTCGAGCAGCTTGGCCGCGCTCTGGCCCTCGGCCTCGAGGTGAAGCCCGGTCACCTGGTCGATGTCGACCAAGACCGTCTCGCCTCGGCGACGTCCGAGGCGGGAGATGCTGCGCGTGCCGCCAGATCCTCTTCGGGCGAAGACCTTGACGATGAACCAGTCCCGGTTGCGCTCCTGCTCGATGGCCAGATCTTCGACCGCGGCCTCGAACGTCTCCTCTGGAGCCTGGACGGCGATCTTGCGCTCGAACAGCTCGGCGATCACCAGTGTCTCGCTCGCCCGTTGCTCGAACCGGCGCATGTTGACCAGGCCGGTGGTGATGACCTGCCCGGCGTCCACGCTGGTGACGCGCGTCATCGGGACGAAGACCCGGCGCCGCCCGGCCACCTCGACGACGAGGCCGATCACGCGAGGGGCAACTCGCCGGACGCTGAAGTGCACGACCACGTCGGAGACCCGGCCCACCGGGTCGCCAAGGGGGTCGAAGACCCTCAGTCCGGCCAGGCGTGCCACAAAGACGCGCGTCATGGGGCTCACGGCGCCAAGGCTATCTGGATCAGTGGCGGGTTCCGCGACGCCACTTCGGGCGACCCTTGTAATGCCAGGGGCGCCAGGTGAGGGTCGTGGCCGGCGTCACGGCCGGTGTGGCGACGCCAGACTCCTGCGAGTAGCTGCCGGGGCCCTCGATCGCCTCGCTGTGGGGAGCCAGGGCATACACGGTGGCCTCGGTGGCCCACCGCGCCACGATGTCACCTGCCGGGGAGTTCAGTCGTGAGGCCTTCAGTGCTGCAGTCGCGTCTTCCCAGCGCTGGTCGTCGGGCTTGATGACGGTCGCGTGGGCAGGCACTGTCAGCAGCCGTCCGCCTGTGTCCTTGCTGCGAAATGTCACGGTGACCTCTGGGGGAAGAACCGGAAAGGTCTGCTCGCCGGGGCCAGTGACGACGTATGCCGTGTCGTCAAGCCACGCATGCCAGGCCGGCCACGCCCGGTCGCCAGGGATGTTGATCCACAGCAGTCCCGTCTTCTTGCCAACTGCGGAGAGGAGACTGCTGAGGTCGGTCACGAGCCGAAGCCTAGCCCGACGAGGAACTGGGCCACCAAGGTCACCCCCTGCGGCGTGACGACCCGGCATACCGCTGGGTAGCCTGCGGCCTATGACTCATCTGACTTCGGCTCCCTCGCGCTCTCTGCGCTCCCGCCGTTCGAACCTCGCCGTGCCCGGTTCCAGCACCAAGATGATCGACAAGGCCCGGGGCCTTGGCGCCGACCAGGTCTTCCTGGACATCGAGGACGCGGTGGCGCCTCTGGCCAAGCCGGACGCGCGCAAGAACATTGTCGCGGCTCTCAACGAGGGTGGCTGGGGCAACACCATCCGCTCGGTGCGCGTCAACGACTGGACGACGCAGTGGACGTACGCCGATGTCGTGGAGGTCGTGGAGGGTGCAGGCGCAAACCTCGATGCCATCATGCTGCCCAAGGTCCAGACGCCTGAACAGGTCGTGGCCCTGGATCTGCTGCTGACCCAGATCGAGAAGTCCACCGGCCTCGAAGTCGGCAGGATCGGCATCGAGGCGCAGATCGAGAACGCACTGGGCCTCACCAACGTCAATGCCATCGCCGCAGCGAGCCAGCGGGTGGAGACCATCATCTTCGGACCGGCCGACTTCATGGCGTCGATCAACATGAAGAGCCTTGTGGTCGGGGAGCAGCCGCCGGGATACGACGTGGGTGACGCCTATCACCACATCCTCATGTCGATCCTGATGGCCGCGCGCGCCTACGACAAGCAGGCCATCGACGGACCGTACCTGCAGATCAGGGACATCGACGGGTTCCGCCGGGTGGCGGGGCGATCGGCCGCCCTTGGTTTCGACGGGAAGTGGGTGCTTCACCCAGGTCAGCTGGCTCCGGCCAACGAGGTCTACAGCCCGCGACAGGGCGACTACGACCACGCCGAGAACATCCTGGACGCCTACGACTTCTTCACCTCCGAGGCTGGCGGCAAGCTGGGTGCGGTCATGCTTGGCGACGAGATGATCGACGAGGCCTCCCGCAAGATGGCCCTGGTGATCTCGGCCAAGGGTCGAGCCGCCGCGATGGGCCGTCAGGACATATGGACCAAGCCTGAGGCCTGAGTTTGCTTGCCCTCTTGTTGCGGCGAACCCACCGTTTCGGGGCGGATTTCGTGCTGATTCGGGGGTTTCAGAGCAACGAGGGCGCATTGAATTGCTGCCGGAGCCAGCTCATCTCGGCCCCGGTGTGAGCAGTCCAGTACTCCTCGGTGTGGCTGCCGGCGTCGAACCTGGCCGCGGCATCGGGCAGATCGTGCGCCAGTGCCCGGTTCGCCGCGATGAACGGGTCGTCACGTCCGCAGTCCAGACGGACGGGGATACTGCGCAGCCTGCCAAGCTGCGCGAACACGTCGTTGCTGGCAAAGTCCTTGGCGTCGTCAAAGGCGCCGGGGGCGCTGTCGCCGGGCGACTGCCACAGGGCTGCGCTGGCAGCGGCCACGCCGGCAACCCGTCTCGGCCCGAGCCTGCTGGCCAGAAGCAGAGCCCCGTACCCGCCCATGGACCAGCCGATCAAACCGATGCGGCCTGTGGCAAGCCCCCTGCCGGCCAGCAACGGCAGGAGCTCCTGGGCGATCATGCTGCCGGGGTCGATGCCGGATCTCCTTGCGTGCCAGTAGTAGTCGCCGCCATCTACCGTCGCGACGGCTAGGCCGGTCTGCACAATGTGGCGCTCGACGTGGGCGCTGGCGAAGGCCCAGTCAGCGTCCCCGCCGTAGCCATGCAGGGCAACCACCAGCGGTGTGGACGCAGTCTGGGAGCCTTTGCGGACGGGCCTGGCCAGACGCCACCGCACTGTGTGGTCGGGCCAGAACCTCGGGGAGAAGTTGCCCTCCTGCAGATCGACCCCTGCTGGCTTGTCCTGGCCACGGCTGCAGGCCGCCAGTAACGGCAGGGCGACGGCTCCCGCCATTACCGCACGGCGAGAGATGCGCTGGCTCATGGCCGGAGCATCTCACCTTCACCATCGCGAAGTTGCCGCAGCCATCAGGTCGCCGAGGAGCTCGCCCTCATCCACGACGAGGCCGCGGCCTGTGAACCAGGCACACATGTTGTGACAGTCGCGCTGCAGGAACTCGGGGCCTTGCGGGTTGCCGATGATGTCAACGATCTGCGGCCAGTCGATGATCACGAGTCGCTCGTCGTGGAGCAGGACGTTGTATGGCGATAGGTCACCGTGAGCCCAGCCGCGCAGGGCCAGCTCGGTCATGGAGGTCCGCAGCTGCTCGAACAGATCAGCCAGCAGTGCCGGCTCAGGGCGAGTCTGTGCCAGCCGCGGCGCCGCGAGGTCCCCGTCCCCGATGAACTCCATCAGCACTTCCATGCCGTCGGTCTGGACGGGGTAGGGGACGGGCAGGCCGAGGCTCCACAGCTCGCCCAGCGCGTTGAACTCGGCCATGGCCCACTGACCCGAGATGAGCGCCTTGCCGAAGTCGGTGCGCCTGGCCATGGCCCGCATCTCGCGGCTGCGCCGGACCCGCCGGCCCTCGAGATATCCGGCGTCACGATGGAACATCCGGTGGTCGGAGTCGCGGAACCGCTTTGCGGCCATATACACGTCGGTGTCCGCCATGTTCTTGCGTGGCACCCAACGGCGAACGACGTGGACGTCAGCCTCCTTGCCGCTCTTGAGAATGCCCAGGTCCTCATCGACGGCGCCGAGGTCCGTGATCACCCAGTCCGGGCGTGGTTTGGGGCCATGCTGGGCGCCATCCCAGCTGGACCAGCGTTCACCTTCAGGGGGGTCGTCAGGTGTGGTGTCGACCGAGAACATGTTGGCGCGGAAGGCGGCCGAGAGAGTGGCGGGCTCTGGGGAAGTCAAACGTGTTGATGACGTCCAAGGATCGTTGTCGGAGCCAAACTCGTTGTGGGACAAGGGAGATCTCCAAGGAGGGGGAGGGAAAGGGCGCATGCAGAACTCAGTGCAGCTGTTGACATCTCACGGCCCTCCTCGGATGCGGGCGCGCCTTCGTGGCACGCGGTCTGGTCTCAGGATCTCGCGTCGTGCCGCCGCGTGCAACCGGATATTCGAACAGCGCGCTGCCCCGACGAGGCGGCCTTCCGTCTGCCACATCGAGGCGGCAGGTCTTGGTCTGTGGTCCGACCGGACTTCGGTCGCCCTGGGTGAGGGCGGCATACTCGCAGTTGGCTCGTGAAACCCACATGTAAAGGGCGGCATACCGCGATGGCACGACTGCAGCACACCGAAGGGCTGACCGATGAGCAGTCCGACCTGGTCAAGCTGGTCCGCGAGTTCGTGGACGAGCAGATCATTCCCGTCGCGATGGAGCTGGAGAAGAAGGACGAGTACCCGACGCAGATAGTCGAGGGCATGAAGGAGATGGGGATCTTCGGCCTGATGATCCCCGAGGAGTACGGCGGGCTCGGCGAGTCCCTTCTGACCTACGCGCTTTGTGTTGAGGAGATCGCTCGGGGCTGGATGAGCGTGAGCGGCATCATCAACACGCACTTCATCGTCGCCTACATGCTGCTCCAGCACGGCACTGAGGAACAGAAGCAGAGGTACCTGCCGCGGATGGCGACCGGTGAGGTTCGCGGCGCGTTCTCGATGTCCGAGCCAGGCTGCGGCTCCGACGTCGCGGCGATCAAGTCCAAGGCGGTTTCCAGCGGTGATCGGGAGTGGACGATCAACGGTCAGAAGATGTGGCTGACCAATGGCGGAACCTCCAATCTGGTTGCGGTGCTTGTGAAGACGGACACCGGCGCCGACTCGGTGTACAAGAACATGA
>JBDTYK010000039.1:0-14909 GCA_040005715.1 Actinomycetota bacterium
AGGCCAAGGAGCAGGTCACCCACTCACTGGGTTACGCCTACCGTGACCGTCGCGCACGCAAGGGTGACTTCCGTCGCCTGTGGATCCAGCGGATCAACGCGGGCGCACGCGCCAACGGCATGACCTACAACCGATTCATTCAGGGCTTGAAGGCTGCCGAGGTCGAGGTCGACCGTCGCATGCTGGCCGAGCTGGCCGTGAGCGATGCTCCGGCATTTGCTGCCCTGGTCGAGATCGCTCGGGCGCACGTACCGGCGCAGACCGCTGCCAGCGACAGCGCCGTTACCGTCTGAGAACCCTCAGCTAGCCGCCGGTTCGACGTCCCATGGATTTGAGCAACAGGTGCTGACCAACATTGGCTCCGACAGGGTCAGGTCCGTGCGGGCGTTGAGCAGGCGAGCGGTCCGTGAACGCGAGTCGCTATTCATGGTCGAGGGTCCGCAGGCCGTTCGTGAGGTCGTTGTCCACCGGCCCGAAGCGGTGAAGGACCTGTATGTCGACGCGGAGCTGGGCGACCGGCACGCAGCAATCCTCGAAGCGGCGCGCACTGCTGGCGCCTCGGTCCGCGAAGTGAGTCACGAGGTCCTTGCGGCGATGTGCGACACGCTGGTCCCGCAGGGCATCGTGGCGGTCTGTCGTCCCGTCAACGCGGATCTCGACGACGTGCTGAACCGGCGTCCCAGGCTCCTTCTGATCCTCACGAAGGTCCGTGACCCCGGCAATGCCGGCACGGTGATCCGCAGTGCCGACGCGGCCGGAGCGGACGCCGTCCTGGTCAGCGCCTCAAGTGTTGACCTCTATAACCCCAAGGTGGTCCGATCGACGGCCGGGTCGATCTTCCACCTCCCGATCGTGACCGACATACCCATCGAGGTGTTGCTGGCTCGCGTTCGTGGTGCCGGCCTGGCGCTGCTGGCCGCGGACGGCAAAGGGGAGTCCCAGCTGGCTGATATCGACCTTTCGGGACCACACGCGTGGGTCATGGGAAATGAGGCCTGGGGTCTGGAGTCCGACGTGCAAGAGGGTTGTGATGCGGTGGTGCGGCTCCCCATCTACGGCCATGCTGAGTCGTTGAACCTCGCCATGGCAGCGACCATTTGTCTTTATGCATCCGCGGCGGTGCAGCGCGAAGGGTCCGTAAGTGGCTAAAGTCGCACCTATGGGACAAGCGTCGAACGCATCGGGGGATGAGCGTTCCCCCGGGTGGCTGGACGCCGTCTGCGACGTGCATCCCGACGGACTGTTGGTTGCTGACGACCATGGTCTGCTCATCTACGTCAACAAGCAGGCCGCGCTCATCGTCGGAACCAACGCTGATGAGCTGCTGGGCCAGGACATTCGCACAGCGATTCCCTTGCAGGAGAACGATGGTCGATCCTGGTGGGCCTGCACCGATCCCTGGAAGGGGTTGGCCATCCGCACCGGTCATCGCGAGAAGCTCCTGATCATCCCCGGCCGCCAGGAAGTCCTCGTGACCGCCCGGTATGTCCGTTCTGGACGCAGCATGCCGGTCAGTCAGGTGGTCGTCGCACTCCGCGACGCCGAGGCCCGCCGTCGCGCTGAAGCCAACAACTCCGCGCTGATCTCCACCGTTGCCCACGAACTTCGCTCGCCTCTCACCTCGGTGAAGGGCTTTTCCTCGACTCTCCTGCGTCGCTGGGACCGGTTCACCGACGACCAGAAGCGGCTGATGCTGCAGACGATCGAGGCTGACGCCGACCGGGTCACCCGCTTGATCACCGAGCTCCTGGACATCTCCCGCATCGACGCCGGGCGGCTCGAGGTTCGCAGGCAGCCGGTGGACATTGTGGCGGCGATCAACCGGCACATCGAACGATTCGTTGCCAGCGGCTATGACCGGGACCGGTTCGTCCTTGACGGCGAGGGAGTCGAGCTGCCCGAGGTGTGGGCCGACCCCGACCGGCTCGATCAGATCCTTGCCAACCTGATGGAGAACGCGGTGCGCCACGGTGAGGGGACGGTCAGCCTGAAAGTTGCTCCGACCGGACCCGACGGTGACAAGGATGTTGCCGTCACGGTCAGCGACGAAGGCGCCGGCATCGCGCCCGAGCACTACCCCATGATCTTCACCAGGTTCTGGCACAGCAGCCGGCGCGGTGGCACCGGACTGGGCCTGTACGTCGTGCGAGGACTGGTCGAGGCCCATGACGGCAAGATCAGTGTCGGGCGCGCCAAAGGAGGCGGGGCGGAGTTCCGGTTCACGCTGCCTGCGGGCGCACCAGAGCACGTCCTCTGACCCGCTCCCACTCTCCTCGACCGAACACGCCGTCGGCACCGTTTCACCCCGTCGAAGGCCTCCAGACGGGGCCGCAGCGGTGTTCGGATGGTCTTGGCAGCGTTCTAGACTCACCCTGCACCTCGCCCACCTGAACAACCGTCACATCAACTGATTGAAAGCGATGTCTGCACCCAACAAGAGCTTTGACCCGGTCGAAGTCAGCACCCTTGCCCCCGCAGCGCTAGAGGCAGCTGTCACTGAGGCGCTGGCGGCGTTCGCCGCGGCTGACTCGCTGGACTCCCTCAACACCGCCCGCCTTGCCCACCAGGGCAACACGAGTGCCCTGTCCCGGGCCAACCGGGAGATCGGCGCGTTGCCTCCCACCGCGAAAGCTGACGCAGGCAAGCGGGTCGGCATCGCGCGCGGGAAGGTCGACAGGGCCCTGGAAGCGCGTCGGAGCGAGCTCGAGGTCGAACGTGACGCCGGGCTGCTGGTCGATGAGACGGTCGATGTCACGGTGCCGGTCGGCCGTCGCCGGCTCGGGGCCCGTCACCCCCTCGAGCTCACCTCCGAACGGATCGGCGACATCTTCGTCGCCATGGGCTGGGAGATCGCCGAGGGGCCTGAGGTCGAGTCCGAGTGGTTCAACTTCGACGCGCTCAACCTGGGTGCCGACCATCCCGCCCGTCAGATGCAGGACACCTTGTTCGTCGACCCCCCAGAGGCCGGGCTGGTCCTGCGCACCCACACCTCGCCGGTCCAGGTCAGGTCCATGCTCGAGCGTGACCTGCCCTTGTTCATCGTGTGCCCGGGCAAGGTGTTCCGCACCGATGAGCTCGACGCGACGCACACCCCGGTGTTCCACCAGGTCGAGGGCCTTGCAGTGGCCGAGGGACTGACCATGGCGCACCTCCGCGGCACGCTGGACCACCTGGTCGAGGCGCTGTTCGGCGAGGGGCTGGAGACCCGCCTTCGCCCGTCATACTTCCCCTTCACCGAGCCCAGCGCAGAGCTGGACTTCCGTTGCTTCATCTGCCGCGGATCGGACGAGAGCTGTCGCACCTGCGGGGGGACAGGCTGGATCGAGTGGGGTGGCTGCGGGATGGTCAACCGAAGCGTGTTGCAGGCCTGCGGCATCGACCCCGACCGCTACACCGGCTTCGCGTTCGGCATGGGCATCGAGCGGGCGCTGATGCTGCGCCACGGGGTCAGGGACATGCACGAGATGGTCGAGGGAGACGTGCGGTTCAGCACGGCGTTCGGGATGGAGATCTGATGCTGGCGCCGGTTTCATGGCTGCGTGAGTACGTCGAGGGCGCGCCGGAGGCGACGGGTCGGGAGGTCGCTGCCAGCCTGGTTCGCCTGGGTCTGGAGGAAGAGGACCTGCATGGCGGCGACATCACAGGTCCGCTGGTCGTGGGCCGGGTCCTCGACTTCGAGCAGGAGGTGCAGAAGAACGGCAAGCCCATCCGCTGGTGCCATGTCGACGTGGGCGCGCATGGTCAACAGGTCTCCGAGGGAACGCCACAGGGGATTGTCTGCGGCGCGACGAACTTCGCCGTCGACGACCTTGTCGTCGTCGTGCTTCCGGGAGCGGTGCTGCCCGGCGGCATGCACATCGGCGCCCGAAAGACCTACGGCCACATCAGCAACGGCATGATCTGCTCGGCCGCCGAGCTTGGCATCGGGGCCGACCATGACGGCATCCTCGTTCTGCAGTCACTGCTTGGTGAGGAAGCCGCGGTCAAGCTGAGCCCGGGGGAGGACGCGATCGAGCTGCTGGGCCTGGCCGACGAGGTCGTCGAGGTCACTGTCACGCCTGACCGCGGATACTGCCTCAGTCTTCGCGGTCTGGCCCGTGAGTACTCACATGCCACTGGTGGAACCTTCCACGACCCAGCCGCCATCGAGGCACCTCAGGGCAACACCGGCGGGTATGCCGTACACCTGGCCGACGAGGCGCCACTGAACGGCAATCTGGGCTGCGACCGGTATGTGGCACGAGTGGTGAGGGGGCTCAACCCCGCCGCAGCCTCGCCGCCGTGGATGACCAGGCGCCTTACCCAGATGGGGATGCGACCGATCTCGCTGGCGGTCGATGTCACCAACTACGTGATGCTCCTGCTGGGTCAGCCGCTGCACGCCTTCGACGTGTCGACCCTGCAGGGACCGGTTGTGGTGCGCCGTGCCCACTCCGGAGAGACGTTGAAGACCCTCGATGACGTCGTGCGCAAGCTGTACCCCGAGGACCTGCTGATCACCGACTCGGGGACCGCCGCGCTGGCCATTGCGGGGGTCATGGGAGGCGCCACCTCGGAGGTGAGCCCAACGACGACTGACATCCTGGTCGAGTCCGCGCACTTCGACCCGACCACCGTGGCTCGCTCGTCGCGTCGTCACAAGCTGACGACGGAGGCCTCCCGGCGCTTCGAGCGTGGGGTGGACCCGGATGTTTCCGGCGTGGCCGCCCAGCTCGCGGTCAACCTGCTCGTGGAGTATGGCGGAGGTGTCGTCGATGACGGCGTGACCGACGTCGACCGCCGGCCCGCGCGTGCCCGGGTCGACCTCGACCCGAGTCTGCCGGCCCGGCTTGTCGGCTTGCCGTACAGCACCGAGCAGGTCATCCAGACTCTGCGCGAGATCGGCTGCGACGTCCAAGAGATCTTGCCGGCCGGCTCGGGATCGGGATCGAGTCTCTCGGTGCTGCCGCCCTCCTGGCGACCGGACCTGGGCAACGGGCCCGACTTCGTCGAGGAGGTCGTGCGCCTGCGAGGGTACGACCAGATCCCATCGGTCCTTCCCCAGGCAGGAAGTGGACGCGGACTGACCCACGGCCAAAGGGTGCGACGCATCCTGGCGAACACCCTTGCGCACCATGGCTTTGTCGAGGTCCTGACCTATCCCTTCGTTTCAGCCCAGAGCCACGACGACCTGGGGCTGCTGGCGGACGACCCTCGACGCAGCACCATCCGGATCGCCAACCCCCTGTCGGACGAGGCGCCACTGATGCGGACCTCCGTGCTGGCGACGCTGGTCGAGGCGCTGCGCCGCAACATCTCCCGAGGGGTTCGCGACGCCGCCGTCTTCGAGATCGGGCTGGTCACCCGTCCGACCGGCGAGCCGCAGACTGCGCCCGTCCCGAGCGCCAGGACCCGTCCTGATGACGCCATCCTCGGGCAGATCCTGGCAGCGGTTCCGCCCCAGCCAAGGATGGTCGCCTTTGCGCTGACCGGCGATGCCGAGCCCGCCGGGTGGTGGGGACGGGGTCGCCCGGGTGACTGGACCGATGTGGTCGGTGCAGCAACGGCCATCGCGTCGGCGCTGGCGGTAGAGCTCGTGGCCAGGCCCGAGGACTACGCGCCATGGCACCCCGGTCGTTGCACGCGCCTCGAGCTGGCCGATGGCACTGTGGTGGGTCACGCCGGTGAGCTTCACCCCAGGGCGGTTGCCGCGCTCGGGCTGCCACCGCGCACGTGCGCTGCCGAGCTGGACGTCGATGTGCTCACCGTTGCCAGCCAGACCCGGGTCCAGGCTCGCGAGCTGTCCACCTACCCGCTCGCCCAGAGCGATGTGGCCCTGGTGGTCGGTGAGGAAGTACCGGCAGCAGCTCTTGACTCGGCCCTGCGCGAAGGTGCTGGCGAGCTGCTCGAGTCGCTCTCACTGATGGACATCTACCGCGGTGACCAGATCGGGCCCGGACGCAAGTCCCTGGCCTATCGCATGGTCTTCCGTGCCCCCCAGCGGACCTTGACCACCAAGGAGGTCAACGGGCTGCGCGACCACGCGATCGAGGCGGCCGCCGCTGCCGTGGGCGCGGTGCAACGAGGGGCCTGAGGTGTTCGTGCCGGATCGGGTCGCGGTAGTGACCGGTGCCTCGCGGGGCATCGGGGCTGTGATCGCCCAGGCGCTGGCCCACGACGGGTATGCCGTGTGCCTGCTCGCGCGCGACGGCGCGGCCGCCGCTCTGGTCGCAGATGAGATCCGCTCTTCGGGTGGTGTGGCGATGGCCCGGTCGGTCGACGTGACGGACGAGCTGCTTGTTGGCGAGGCGGTCGGCGCGGTCCTCTCGTCCTGGGGCCGGATCGACCTTCTGGTCAACAACGCGGGCTCGATCGAGGCTGAGCTGCCGATCTGGGAGGCGGACGTCGAGCAGTGGTGGGCGGTCATCACCACCAACGTCAGGGGTCCGTTCCTGATGACACGCGCGGTCGTTCCTCAGATGATCGCGGCCGGCGGGGGGCGGATCATCAACCTCAACAGCGGGGCAGGAACCGCAGAGCGAGCCGAGCTGAGTGCCTACTGTGCCAGCAAGTCAGCACTGGCGCGGATCACAGGGGGGACGCATCTGGCTGGGTGGGACCACGGCATCCGGGCCTTCGACCTGGCGCCAGGCCATGTCCGTACCGACATGACCCTGTCCATGCGGCTGCACCGGCAGCGCACCCAGTGGACCGATCCGGCAGAGGTCACGAACCTGGTGCTGGCACTGGCCAGCGGCGAGCTGGACGCCTGGTCGGGGCGCTTCGTCCATGCGTCCGTCGACAGCCCGGAGTCGCTCAGGGAGCGGGCAGGGCTCGGGATGGACCACGACGCGCGCACCCTTCGGCTGCGACCCTGGGGACGGTCGGATCCGCTGAGCTAGATCGGCCGGACCAACCCCCCGAGGCCTGCATACATTCCCATGAGTGTGTATAGTCATGCGCATGGTCAAGGCGGCGGTTGCGGGTGCCAGCGGCTACGCCGGCGGAGAGATCCTGCGGTTGCTGCTCGGACACCCCGGCATGGAGGTCGGGGCCCTGACGGCGTCGTCCAGCGCGGGTCTGCGGATCGGAGATGTCCATCCGCACCTGACCCCGCTCGCTGACCGTCTCCTGGTCGAGACGACCCAGGAGTCCCTGGCCGGCCATGACGTGGTCTTCATGGCCCTACCCCACGGTGCCTCAGCAACAGTGGTGGGCCAGCTGCCGGCTGACGTGATCGTGATCGACTGTGGCGCAGACTTCCGGCTGACCGACGCCGAGCAGTGGCTGGCCTTCTATGGCAGCAAGCACGCCGGCACATGGCCCTATGGGATGCCCGAGCTGCCGCTGCCGCAGGGGCGTAAGGGCCGCGACGCGTTGTCGGGGGCTCGCCGGATCTCAGTCCCGGGTTGTTATCCCACGGCGTGCACCCTGGCGTTGGCGCCCGGTTTTGTCGCCGGCGTACTGGAGCTTTCCGATGTGGTCATCGTCGCTGCCAGCGGCACCTCTGGCGCGGGGAAGTCGCTTATACCACACCTTCTGGGCGCCGAGACGATGAGCTCCATGTCGCCCTATGGCGTGGGTGGCATGCATCGGCACACACCAGAGATCGAGCAGAACCTCAGCGCAGCCGCGGGGGGGTCGGTGACTGTCTCTTTCACTCCGACCCTGGCCCCGATGCCGCGCGGGATCCTGGCCACCTGCACTGCCAGGGCCAAGCCGGGGCTGAGTGCGGACACCCTGCGGGGAGCCTGGGAGACGGCCTACCGCGACGAGCCTTTCGTGCACCTGTTGCCACCTGGTCAATGGCCGCGCACCGCGGATGTGCTCGGAAGCAACAACGTCCACCTTCAGGTCGTGCTGGACGAACGCACGCGGAGGGTCATCGCGGTAGCCGCGGTGGACAACCTGACCAAGGGCACCGCCGGTGCAGCGGTCCAGTGCGCCAACCTTGCCCTTGGGCTGCCCGAGACCACTGGCCTGCCGACCGCAGGAGTGGCCCCATGACCATCACCTCCCCAGCCGGATTCCGCGCCTCGGGCGTGACCGCCGGTCTCAAGGCCAGCGGCAGGCCAGACCTGGCCGTGGTCGTGAACGACGGCCCCGACCACCATGCTGCAGCGGTTTTCACGAGCAACCGGGTCGTGGCAGCGCCGGTGACCTGGAGCCGTCAGGTTTTGGCCGATGGTCGGGCCGACGCGGTGGTGCTCAACTCCGGGGGCGCCAACGCGTGCACCGGAGCCGCTGGGGCGGCCGACGCGCAAACCAGCGCCCGGCACCTCGCGGATGCCCTCGGGCTGTCACCGTCGAACGTCGTCGTGTGTTCCACAGGCCTGATCGGTGAGCTCCTGCCGATGGACAAGATCCTGGCCGGTATCGACGCAGCGGCCGCGGTCCTTTCCGGCGCCGGCGGCGAGGCCGCAGCCACGGCGATCATGACGACCGACACCGTCGCCAAGCAGTCCCTGCAAGCGGGCAACGGATGGTCGGTGGGGGGCATGGCCAAGGGTGCGGGAATGCTCGCACCCGCTCTGGCCACGATGCTCGTGGTCATCACCACAGACGCCGCGACCGATGCCGCGACCCTGGACGCTGCTCTGCGCGCCGCAGTCGAGCGAACCTTTGACAGGATTGACTCCGACGGCTGCATGTCGACCAACGACACGGTCCTGCTGATGTCCTCCGGGGCCTCCGGGGTGAGGCCTTCAGCCTCGGAGCTGACCGCGGCACTGACCTCGGTGTGTGCAGATCTGGCCAGGCAGCTGATCGCCGACGCCGAGGGCGCCAAACATGACATCGCGATCGAGATTCGTTCTGCGGCATGCCTTTCCGACGCGCTCGAAGTCGCCCGTGCGATCGCGCGCAACAACTTGTTCAAGTGTGCTGTCTTCGGTGGTGACCCCAACTGGGGTCGTATCCTCGCGGCCGTCGGGACCACACGAGCCGTCTTTGAGGCCGAGACCCTGGACGTGGCAATCAACGGTGTGCAGGTGTGCCGCGGGGGTGGTGTCGGGGAGGACCGGATGCTGATCGACATGTCGGCGCGCGACGTGCACGTCGTCGTGGACCTGCACGCGGGAGCGCACACGGCGACCATCTGGACCAACGACCTGACTCATGACTATGTCCACGAGAACTCGGCGTACTCGACATGAAGGTTGGGATGAGTACAGCAAGTGAGCAGATCAGGGCTTCGGGCGGCCGGAGCACCCTGGCGGCGGCGGCGGACAAGGCCCAGACACTGGTCGAGGCGCTGCCGTGGCTCGAGCGGTTCCGCGGTGCGCTGATCGTCATCAAGTACGGCGGCAATGCCATGGTCGACGACAAGCTCAAGGCGGCTTTCGCCCAGGACATCGTCTTCCTGCGCTACGCCGGGCTGCGTCCGGTCGTCGTCCACGGCGGGGGTCCCCAGATCGGCTCCATGCTGGATCGCCTGGGGATGACCAGCGAGTTCAAGGGCGGCTTTCGGGTCACCACCCCCGAGGTCATGGAAGTCGTCCGGATGGTCCTCACCGGCCAGGTCGGCCGCGAGCTGGTCGGGCTGCTCAACCAGCATGGACCGCTGGCGGTGGGTCTGTCGGGTGAGGATGCCGGCCTGTTCGGGGCCCGCACCCGAGCGGTTCTCATTGATGGCATGCCGGTGGACCTTGGACTGGTCGGAGATGTCGAGAGCGTGAATCCCTCAGCGGTCATGGACATCCTGGACGCCGGGCGGATCCCTGTGGTCTCCACGGTGGCACCCAACCTCGACGTGGAAGGGCAGGTCCTCAACGTCAATGCCGACAGCGCGGCATCAGCCCTGGCGGTCGCGCTCAAGGCGCAGAAGCTCGTGGTGCTGACCGATGTGGAGGGCATCTACGCCAGCTGGCCGGACAGGGACTCGCTGCTCTCGCAGCTGTCGGTCAGCTCGGCGACCGATCTGCTGACCGGTATGGGCTCTGGCATGGCGCCAAAGCTCGAAGCGTGCGTGCGTGCCGTCGCTGACGGGGTCCCACAGGCGCACATCATCGATGGTCGTCAGCCTCACTCGTTGTTGCTCGAGGTCTTCACCAGCGAGGGGATCGGCACGATGATCCTTCCGGACGTGGTCGCTGATGCCGGCAGAGTCGGGGAGTCGGACACGGCGGCTGTGACAGATCGCGTTGCCGGACCGGTCAGCCATGACGATCCGGGCGGCGCATGATGCCAGAGCTCAGCAACGCGGCCTACCTTGACCGTTACGCGCACTCGATGATCGGCGTGTTCGGGACCCCCAAGACCGTGCTGACTCGTGGGGAGGGCTGCTACGTCTGGGATGCGGAAGGCAAGCGCTACCTGGACCTGCTGGGCGGGATCGCCGTCAACGCCCTGGGACACGGCCATCCTGCACTGGTCGACGCGCTCTGCAGACAAGCCGCATCGATGATCCACGTCTCGAACTTCTTCGCAACTCCGCCGCAGGTTGAGCTGGCCGAGCGACTGCTGGCCATTGCGGGCGCCCCGGCGGGTTCGGCGGTCTTCTTTGCCAACTCCGGCAGCGAGGCGGTCGAGGCGGCCATCAAGCTGAGCCGCCGCACCGGCCGCACCGGGCTCGTGGCGTCGGAGGCCGCCTTCCACGGTCGCACCATGGGCGCTCTGGCACTGACCCACAAGCAGGCCTACCGCGAGCCGTTCGCCCCGCTCATACCATCGGTGACCCATGTGCCGCTGAACGACCAGAGCGCGTTGCGGGCTGCCGTCGATACCAACACTGCCGCGCTCTTCCTCGAGTCGGTTCAGGGTGAGGCCGGAGTCCTCGCCGCCGATCCGGCATACCTGCAGCTGGCGCGCGAGCTGACCTCGGCAACCGGGGCGCTGCTCGTCATCGACGAGGTCCAGACCGGAGTGGGCCGGACGGGAACGTGGTTCTCCTTCCAGCAGGCTGGCATCGTGCCCGACGCGATCACGGTCGCCAAGGGGCTCGCCGGGGGAGTACCCATCGGGGCGCTGGTCACGTTCGGCACCAAGGTCAGCGCGCTGCTGACGGCCGGTCAGCACGGTTCGACCTTTGGCGGCAACCCACTGGCAGCCTCCGCAGCACTGGCTGTCCTGGACACGATCGAGAAGGACGGCTTGCTGGCGCATGCCACGACAGTGGGCAACCATCTTGCCGATTCGGTTGCTGCGCTGGGCCATCCGTTGATTGCCGGTGTTCGCGGAACTGGGCTGCTGCGCGCCATCGTCCTCTCCGCGAACGTGTCGGTCGCTGTCGCCGATCGTGCACTGGCTGCGGGTTTCATCATCAACGCACCAACCCCTGATGCGCTCAGGCTGACTCCGCCGCTGGTGGTCACCACGGAGCAGGTCGACACGTTCGTGACGGCTCTCCCGACTCTTCTCGCCGGACTGGAGCCAGGCTGATGAACCTTCGCAAGTCGTGCGGGCCGGTCATCGGATCGAGCTCCCAGGCGAGGTCCACGTGATACCGCAGACGCGTGCGGGCCGCCGACAGCTCGTGCTGGACATCCTGGGACGCCAGAGTGTGCGATCCCAGGGAGAGCTCCTGGAGATCCTGTCGCGACAAGGATTCGACGTCGCGCAGGCAACCCTCAGCCGTGACCTGGTCGAGCTGGGCGCAGTCAAGGTCCGCGAGGGCAAGGCGCTGGTTTATGCCGTGCCCGGGCAAGGCGGCGATCGCACCGCCCGGGTTGCTCCCGGACTCGACGAGGTGAGCTCGCGCCTGCGGCGACAGTGCGAGGAGCTGCTCGTGACGGCGCGGGCTTCGGCCAACCTCGTTGTGGTGCGCACCCCGTCGGGAGCGGCCAACTACCTGGCATCGGCGCTCGACCACGCGAACGAGCCGGACATCTTGGGCACCATTGCCGGCGATGACACCATCATGATCATCACCGGCGGGGCGCTCCAGAGCCGGGCGCTGGTGCGCCGGTTGCTGGCTCTTGCAGGATCGCGCGAGGACGACACCGTTCTCGTGCCGGAGGAAGCCCCACCGCCACCCAGACCAGACCAAGCACACAGAAACCCACCTAGGAGTCCCCGTGACTGACCGCGTTGTTCTTGCATACTCCGGAGGGCTTGATACCTCTGTGGCCATCGGCTGGATCGGTGATGCCATCGGCGCCGAGGTCATTGCCGTCGCCGTCGACCTCGGCCAGGGCGGGGAGGATCTGGACGTCATTCGTCAGCGTGCCCTGGACTGTGGCGCCGTCGAGGCGTACGTGGCCGACGCTCGCGACGAGTTCGCCGACGAGTACTGCCTCCCTGCGATCCAGGCGAACGCCCTCTACATGGACCGCTACCCGCTGGTCTCGGCACTCAGCCGTCCCCTGATCGTCAAGCACCTCGTCAAGGCCGCGAAACAGCACGGCGCCACGGTCGTCGGCCACGGTTGCACGGGCAAGGGGAACGACCAGGTCCGCTTCGAGGTCGGCATCACCTCGCTGGCACCCGAGCTGACCTGCATCGCGCCGGTTCGCGACCTGGCGCTGACCCGCGAGAAGGCGATCGACTACGCCGAGGAGCACAACCTGCCGATTGAGACCACGAAGAAGAACCCGTACTCCATCGACCAGAACGTGTTCGGTCGTGCGGTGGAGACGGGCTTCCTCGAGGACATCTGGAACGCGCCGGTCGAAGACCTTTACACCTATACCAAGGACCCGGCTCGCCAGCATGAGGCCGACGAGGTCGTGATCACCTTCGAGGGTGGTGTTCCCATAGCCATCGACGGGGAGAAGGTCAGTGTCCTGCAGGCCATCCAGGCGCTCAACGAGCGGGCCGGCAACGCCGGTATCGGCCGCCTCGACCTGGTCGAGGACCGTCTGGTCGGCATCAAGAGCCGCGAGGTCTATGAGGCCCCGGGAGCTCTCACCCTGATCACGGCTCACCAGGAGCTTGAGCGGGTCACGGTGGAGCGTGAGCTTGGCCGCTTCAAGCGTGGCGTCGAGCAGAAGTGGGGCGAGCTCACGTACGACGGTCTGTGGTTCAGCCCGTTGAAGCGCTCGCTGAACGCGTTCATTGCCTCTACCCAGGAGCACGTCTCCGGCGACATCCGGATGACGTTGCACGGCGGCTGCGCCGTGGTCACCGGTCGCCGCTCCGACACGAGCCTGTACGACTTCAACCTGGCGACCTACGATGCCGGCGACACCTTCGACCAGAGCCAGGCCAAGGGCTTCATCGAGCTTCACGGCCTGTCCAGCAAGATTGCTGCGGCTCGCGACCAGCGGCTGGGCAGGTGAGCCAGGACAAACCCAGCGGTATGCCGGGCAGCCGGCCTGAGGGCGAGGAAGATACTGGCGGTATTCCGGGCGCCGAGCATGTCGGCAAGGTCAGCCTGTGGGGTGGCCGGTTCGCCGGCGACCCGTCGACGGCGCTGGCGGCACTGTCCAAGTCCACCCACTTCGACTGGCGTCTTGCCCCCTACGACATCGCGGGCTCCCGCGCGCATGCACGTGCCCTTCATCGCGCAGGGCGCCTTGATGACGCCACCCTGAGCGCGATGATGGCCGGGCTCGAGCAGCTCCTGAGCGATCTGCATTCCGGGGCATTCGGGCCGAGCGAGGACGACGAGGACGTGCACACCGCGCTCGAACGGGGCCTGATCGAGCGGGTCGGCGCGGACGTCGGCGGTCGGCTGCGCGCCGGCCGTTCACGCAACGACCAGGTCGCCACGCTGTTCCGGATGTACCTGCGCGACCACGCCCGCACCGTCAGCGCGCTGGTGCTGGACGTTGTGGACTCCCTGGTGGGACAGGCCGATCGGCACATCGAGGTGTCCATGCCGGGCCGCACCCATATGCAGCACGCACAGCCCGTGCTGCTGGCCCATCACCTGCTCGCCCATGCGTGGGCACTGCTGCGAGACGTTGAGCGCTGGCAGGACTGGGATCGGCGAACGGACCTGTCGCCGTATGGATCGGGTGCCCTGGCTGGCACCTCCCTTGGTCTGGATCCCGAGCTGGTTGCCGCTGACCTCGGCTTCAGCGGTGCCGTGGAGAACTCGATTGACGGCACCTCGAGTCGTGACTTCGCCGCCGAGTTCGCCTTTGTCAGCGCGATGGCAGCGGTGGACGTCTCGCGGCTGGCTGAGGAGGTCGTCCTGTGGGCAACCAAGGAGTTCTCGTACATCACCTTGGATGATGCCTACTCCACGGGGTCAAGCATCATGCCGCAGAAGAAGAACCCCGACGTGGCTGAGCTGGCCCGCGGCAAGGCCGGGCGGCTGGTGGGAGACCTGACCGGCCTGCTGACCACGCTCAAGGGGCTACCGCTGGCCTACAACCGCGACCTGCAGGAGGACAAGGAGCCGGTGTTCGATGGCATCGACACCCTGGAGGTCCTGCTGCCTGCCTTTGCGGGGATGGTCGCAACCCTGCGGTTCAACACGCAGCGACTCGAGTCCCTTGCGCCGCAGGGGTTCTCGCTGGCAACTGACATCGCGGAGTGGCTGGTCCGTCAGGGGGTGCCGTTTCGCATCGCCCATGACTTGTCCGGGGCCTGCGTCCGCGAGTGCGAGGGTCGTGGCATCGAGCTCTGGGACCTCAGCGACGATGATCTTGCGGCGATCTCGGAGCACCTCAAGCCTGCGGTTCGGGCAGTCCTGAGCGTCCGCGGATCCCTCGAGTCCCGTGACGCCAAAGGTGGTACGGCACCGGTGCGGGTACGAGAGCAGCTGGCGCTCGTCCGTGACCGGGCCATCCTGGCTCGGTCGTTCAGCGGGTCATCGACCCTCGCCGGATGAAGAGCAGCCGGGCGCCGCAGTAAAGGAACGCCGGGACACCCATGAGCAGTAAAGGAACGCCGGGACACCCATGAGCAGTAAAGGAACGCCGGGACACCCATGAGGAAGGGATGTCCCGGCGGACCTCGGTGGTCACTGCTCAGGCGTCGCCATGAACCAGCGCGCTGAGCACTTCATGGTGGTACCTGGAGATGACGTCCAGCTGGATGCC
>JBDTYK010000040.1:0-14749 GCA_040005715.1 Actinomycetota bacterium
GCGGCCGTGTCGCCCTCAACCAAACAGTCAATCAATGACGAGACACACCACTAGGTGCCCGCTTCCGCAGTTGGGCCCTCCGGCCCCCGACAGAACGGTCTGCTGCTCCTGGGCGCATCGGGCCGACATCTACCCGCGGTAGGGGGTGATCGCCGCCTTTGCCCGCGCGAGACGGACGGCGTCGGAAAGGGTCTGGATGTCGTAGGCGCCATGGTGGCGTCGTCCGTTGATGAAGAACGTCGGGGTGCCCGACACTGCCCCGAGATCGGCGCTGTCCACATCCTGGGCGACCCGGGCGGCGCCTTCGTGCTGGCTGAGGTCTTCGGTGAAGCGCGTGACGTCCAGGCCCAGCTGCTGGGCGTACCCCATCAGGTCCCGGGTGAGAAGCTCGCCCTGATGGTCGAGCAGGAGGTCGTGCATCTCCCAGAACGCGCCCTGTCGTGAAGCCGCCTCTGCGGCCTCGGCCGCCATCTGGGCGTGCGGGTGCACGTCCCGCAGCGGAAGGTGACGCCAGACATAGCGGATGTCACCGAAGCTGGCCAGTAGCTCACGAACGATCGGCTCAGCCTGACCGCAGAAGGGGCACTCGAAGTCCGCGTACTCCACCAGGGTGACGGGGGCCTCGCTCGGCCCGCGAATGTGGTCGCGGTCCGGGTCGACGGGGTCTGCGAGGTCGACGATGGACTCCGCTGTGCCCAGCAGGGCACGCGCCCGTCGGGCCGGTGGCAGCGCCGCGGTGATCCGGAAGAAACCCCACGTCAGGCCCGCGGCGCCCAGCGCTGCGGTCAGGATGCCGAGCTTGGCTTCCTGAAGATCGCGCCCGTTGAAGGCCAAGGTGGCGATCAGCAGGCTGATGGTGAAGCCGATCCCGGCGATGGTGCCGCCACCGGCGACCGACGCCCATCCCACCGGTGGTCGTAGCCGCCCTCTTGTGGCTCTGGTGACCAGCCAGGATCCGGCCAGGATGCCCACCGGCTTGCCGACGACGTATGCAGCGATGATCCCCAACGTGATCGGCGACCGGTAGGCCTGCGACAGGATGCCGCCCTGGACGGAGATACCCGCGTTGGCAAGGGCAAACAACGGGACGATCACGTAGCTGGTCCAGGGGTGGAATGCGTCCTGCAGGCGTTCGTTGGGCGAGACGGCACGTCGAAGCCCGGCCTGGGCGGAGCGTGCGAGCTCTGGGGTGGGTTGCTCGCGGAAGTCCCGGAAGCGATCGGTTGCTCGCTCGAGGTCCTCGCGCCCGGCCGGGCTGGCATAGGTCAACAGGCCCATCGCAAGACCGACGACCACAGGGTCGACCCCCGAGAACTGCATGGCGACCCAGGTGGCCATTCCCACGAGCAGGTAGACGACCCCCTGGCGGACATGCAGCCGTTTCAGCACCAGGATCGCCGCGAAGAGGGCGAAGGCGACCAGGAGCGCCACGACTTCGACCTGGGTTGTGTAGACCGTGGCGATCACGACAAGTGCGACCACGTCGTCGATGATCACCACGGTGAGCAGGAACGCCCGAAGTCGCTCGGGGAAGCGCGGCCCGATCAGTGCGAGCATCCCCAGGGCGAAAGCGGTATCTGTCGAGATGGCCATGCCCCAGCCGCGTGCCGAGGAATGCCCCGCATTGACCGCCAGGAACAGCAGTGCGGCAACGGTCATCCCGGCGATGCCGGCGGTGAGAGGCAGCACGACCCGACGCCGTTCGCGCAGCTCGCCCATGTCCAGCTCCCGGCGAGCCTCAAGGCCGACCACGAAGAAGAAGAAGGTCATCAGGCCGCTGTTCACCCAGCCGACCAGGTCCATCGCCACACCCGAACCACCGACCTGTATCGACAGCTCGGTGTGCCACAGCGCCTGGTAGGAGCTGGCGGCGACGTTGGCCCAGACCAGGGCCGCCACGGTGGCCGCGAGCAGGATCGACGCGCTGCCGCTCTCGGTGCGCAGGAACCGGCTCAGAGGGGTCTCGTGCCGCCAGGTCCAGACCGTGCTCCCAGACGAGCGCGCCGGATCAGCCTGCGTCATGAGCCTGCACCTCCAGCTGGCAGCGATCGGGGCAAACAGCTTCTCGGGCCCGCATGGCCCCGCGGGAAATGCTTCTGCTCACTGTGAGCGCCCAACTGGTCTTCGGCATTCCTTGAGCGGTCATACCCGATGGGGAGAAGTGCCTAGTGATAAGAGGCGTTCGTCTGGAAAACGAGCGTGTACGGACCGGGCTGGTAGTCGTCATGGCTGGCCAGCTGCACCGTCACGGTCCCGCCTGCCGCGACATTGTCAGCGGATCCCTGCAGGCTCGCGACCGTCCGGTCGTTCACGAGCACGGTCACCGTGAAGATGCCCGAAGCGGCAGTCTTGGTGGTGTTGGTAACGCGAGCCGTCGCGCCGAAGTCCCCGTCACCGACGGCCTGATCACCGAAGCGGGTCCCGTCAAGGGTCCAGCCCTTATCAGCCCGCAGCCCAGGCAGGCGAGCCGCCGCAGACTGGTGACCGGTGGATGGGGCCGCATCGGAGGGTTCACCGAAGTTGTTCGCAGCACCAAAGATGACAAGGACCACGAGCACTGCTGGGGCCCTGAACCACCAGCGTTGATAGACGGGCTTCGCGACTGTGCCCATGACCCTCCCCAGATCGGCACGTTCCGCAGCCAACGCTAGGGGCCGGCCCTCAGGAGCGCCTTGGAACCGGCAAAAAGTGACTCGTTCGGGCCATGAGGGCCTGGCTCACGCCTAGCAGTCGAGCACGGCCCCGTCGCGCAGGCGGTTCAACGGCTCGACCCGGCTAACTGGCATCAGACGGGCCTTCTGCGGAGATCATGGTCATGACCTGCTCCACAGCCTGTTCGGGAGCCTGGGCGATGTCCACGGTCAGACCGGACTCGTCCCCTTGGCGCGCCTCGAGATCCGCCAGCTGGGTTGGCAGCAGCGATGGAGGCATGTACTCGTGTCGTCTGGCCTTGATCCGCTCACGGATCAGGTCTACGTCGCCGTCCGCGAATACCGTGAGCATCGAGGGTGCATGCTCCCGGAGCAGGTCACGATAGCGGCGCTTGAGCGCCGAGCAGGCCACCACCACGCCGGCTCCGTCGGCGAGCGCCAGACGTTCACCGACCGCGTGCAGCCATGGCAGTCGTTGTGCGTCCGAAAGGGCCCGGCCCGAAGCCATCCAGGCCTTGTTCGTGCTCGGGTGCAGGGCGTCGCCGTCCACGAAGGGCACCTCAAGGCGTCTGGCGAGCAGCTTTCCGATGGTGGTCTTCCCCGAGCCCTGGATGCCCATGATGATGATCGGCGGAAGTGGGTGACTGCTCATGGCTCAGCCCTTCGTCACGCCGGCAGTGAGGCCGGCACCTTGTCCTTCTTCGGTGAACGGGGCGATCATCATGATACGGACGGTGCCGACGACGGCTTGCCGCCCACCGCCAGCTCGCTCGAGAGGACTATCTGGATGCCGCTGCTTCGCCTGGTCGCGATCGGTGACAGCACCGTCGAAGGTCTCGAGGACCCAGGCCCTGACGGGGTCTACGTCGGATGGGCGGATCGTTTCGCACGCCACCTGAACGTCATGCACCCGGGCCTGCTCTACGCCAACCTCGCAGTCCGCGGGCAGATCGCACGCGAGGTTCGCCAGACGCAGCTTGGCCCGGCGCTGGCCCTGGCGCCTGACTTCGCTGTGGTGGTGGCCGGCTTCAACGATGTGCTGCGCCCCAGGCTGGACCGGGACGCGCTGCGTGACGACCTGTGCGCCATGCACGCCGAGCTGGCCGCCGCAGGGACCAAGGTGCTCACGTTCACGATGCCGGACATGACACGGGTCGCGCCGCTGGCTGTCCTGTTGCGTAGCAGGATTGCGTTTCTGAACTCGGTCACCCTGCGCTGTCGTGAGCTCTACGGCTCAGTTGTAGTCGACCTCGCGGCGGCGCCGGTGGCGAGCCATCCGGCGTTGTGGCATACCGACCGGCTGCACGCCAACAGCGAAGGGCACCGTCGTATCGCCGCCGCGCTGGCGGAGGCGGTCGGGCACGAGGTGGAGGAATGGCGGGCAGAGCCGCCGCCAGTCCCGGCGCCGAGCCGTGCGAGGGTCGCCGTTCTCGAAGCCTCCTGGGCAGGCTCGCACCTGATCCCGTGGGCCTGGGAACAGATGCGCGGGCAGTCTGCTGCACCCGAGCCCGGCGTCTGCAAGCGCCCGAACCTCCTACCCGTGGCATGACGCGACATAAGGTGCAGACGTGGCTGACAACCTGATCCCTCTAGCGCGTACCGCCCGGCTGGATGTGCTGTTCACCGGCTACGCGGACGAGCGCGTCGCCGGCACCGTAAGTCTGATCCGCGACGGAGACGCCGTGATCGTCGTCGACCCCGGGATGGTGCCCTCCAGGGCTGCGATCCTGGACTCCCTTGGGGCACTGGGGGTGTCTCCGGACGAGGTCACCGACATCGTCCTGAGCCACCATCACCCCGACCACACGGTCAATATCGCCCTCTTCGGTGAGATCCCGGTGCACGACTTCCAGGCCGTCTACCACCGTGACAGCTGGGACGAGCGGGCAGCCGACGGCGTACATCTCACCCCTTCTGTATGTCTGCTCGCCACTCCCGGCCACACCCCTCAGGACCTCAGCGTGCTGGTGGGCACTACGGACCACGTCGTCGTGCTGACCCATCTGTGGTGGACCAGCCACGGCCCCCTCGATGACCCTTATGCGCCCGATGCAGACGCGCTGCGCACGCAACGCAAGCGAGTGCTGGCCCTGGCGGACCTGGTGGTTCCGGGCCACGGACCTGCGTTCTCTCCGGGCCGCGCCACCCCCCAGTAGCGAGCGCACGCCGCCTGCCAGCACAAATGTGGGCCGGCTTGGCCTTTTCTGCTTTCCCATGATCGGCCTCTCCGCCACGGGGGATACCGTGTCTGGGGTCAGTCACCAAGAATGCAGGGAGAGATGGCATGCGGCATGAATGCGTGGACGGGAACGAGGCGGCGGCCGGGGTCGCCTATGCCCTCAGCGAGCTCGTAGCTCTCTACCCCATCACCCCTTCCTCACCGATGGGCGAGCACGCCGACGCCTGGGCATCCTCGGGCCGGACCAACCTGTGGGGCATGGTGCCGCGGGTCGTCGAGATGCAGAGCGAAGCCGGGGCAGCTGGCGCCCTGCACGGCGCGCTGCAGACCGGGTCCCTGGCCACGACCTTCACCTCGTCCCAGGGCCTGCTGCTCATGCTGCCCAACATGTTCAAGATCGCCGGCGAGCTGTCCTCGGCGGTCATCCACGTGGCTGCCCGCTCGGTCGCCACGCACGCCCTGTCGATCTTTGGCGACCACTCCGACGTGATGGCCGCACGTACCACCGGCTTCGCCATGTTGGCGTCAAGCTCGGTGCAGGAGGCCCAGGACCTGGCCGCCGTGGCTCACCTGGCCACGTTGCAGACCCGGGTTCCCTTCCTGCACTTCTTCGACGGGTTCCGCACCTCCCACGAGATGAACCGGGTGGTCATGCTCGAGCAGGAAGACCTGCGCGCCCTCATCGACGACACCGGAGTCCTCGCGCACCGTGAACGGGCCCTGACCCCTCAGCGCCCGGTGCTGCGGGGATCGGCGCAGAATCCCGACGTGTTCTTCCAGTCCCGTGAGGCGGCCAACCCGTTCTACGACACGGTGCCGGCCGCGGTGCAGGACGCGATGGATCGGCTGGCCAAGCTCACCGGGCGCGCGCACCGGCTGGTGGAGTACGAAGGGCACCCCCAGGCCGACCGGGTCATCGTGATCATGGGTTCCGGGGCTGGCGCGGTCCAGGAGACCGTTGAGGAGCTCAATCGCCGGGGGGAGCGCGTGGGGGTCATCACCATTCGCCTGTACCGGCCGTTCCCCGCCGCCGAGCTGCTCGCGGCGCTGCCCCTGACCGCCACCCGGGTCGCCGTCCTCGACCGCACCAAGGAGCCTGGCGCTTATGGCGAGCCCCTCTTCCTCGACGTCATCGCGACGCTGGCCGAAGCCACCACCAGCGGCTTGCGCGAGCCCGGCGCCCTGCCCCGGGTGACCGGTGGCCGCTACGGTCTCTCGTCCAAGGAGTTCACCCCCGCGATGGTCAAGGGGGTCTTCGACGAGATCGGGTCCGAGCTGCCGCGGCCCCGGTTCACAGTCGGCATCGTCGATGACGTGACCCACCTGTCGGTGCCCCCGGACCGCAGCTTCGAGCTGCCAACGCCCGAGGGAGACGTCCGGGCAGTGTTCTTCGGGCTGGGCTCTGACGGCACCGTCGGCGCCAACAAGAACACCGTCAAGATCGTGAGCGAGCACAGCGACCTGCACGCCCAGGGCTACTTCGTCTACGACTCGAAGAAGGCCGGGGCGATCACCGTCTCGCACCTGCGGTTCTCCCGCCAGGAGATCCGGTCGACGTACCTCATCGAGGCGGCCGACCTGGTCGCCTGCCACCAGTTCGGGCTGCTGTTCACCCAGGACGTCCTGGCGGTGGCCAGGCCAGGGGCGACCGTCCTGCTCAACGCTCCGTACCCTGCCGACGAGGTGTGGGACAACCTGCCCGAGAAGGTTCAGCGAGCCATCATCGAGAAAGACCTTAAGGTCCACGTCATCGATGCCCACCGACTGGCCGGCGAGCTCGGCCTCCGAGGGCGGATCAACACCGTGATGCAGCCCTGCTTCTTCGCGCTCTCCGGGATCCTGCCCCAGGAACAGGCCATCGACGCCGTCCGGCTCGCTGTGGAGAAGACCTACGGCAGACGGGGGCGTCAGGTCGTCGAGCGCAATCTCGCCGCCGTCGACCGCTCGCTGGCCGAGCTGCACGAGCTCACGGTGCCGGCCGCCGTCACCTCGACCACTCCCCTGCGTGAGGTGATCCCGCAGGGGGCGCCGGACTTCGTGACCAGGGTGACGGCGCGCATCCTGGCCGGCGAGGGTGACCTGCTTCCGGTGAGCGCGATGCCGGTCGACGGCACCTTCCCAACCGGCACCACGCGATACGAGAAGCGGGCTCTGGCCCAGGAGATCCCGATCTGGGACCCCGACCTCTGCATCGACTGCGGCAAGTGCGCAATCGTGTGCCCGCACAACGCGATGGGGATGAAGGTCCTCTCCCCCGACGACCTGGCTGGCGCGCCGGAAACCTTCGCGACCAAGTCCTTCAACTCGCGCGAGCTGGCCACGCCGCATCTGCTGAGCATCCAGGTCTCCCCCGACGACTGCACCGGCTGCGGGGTATGCGTGGAGCAGTGCCCGGCGATCAGCAAGAGCGTGGTCGGGCACAAGTCGATCAACATGGAAGCGGTCGCCGAGCACCGGGACCGCGAGCGGGACAACTACGCGTTCTTCGAGACCATCCCCCTGCTGGACCGCGGCCTGCTCCCGCACGACACGGTCAAGGGCTCACAGGTGCTCCAGCCGCTGTTCGAGTTCTCCAGTGCCTGCGAGGGGTGCGGCGAGACGCCATACCTGCGGCTGCTCAGCCAGCTCTTCGGCGACCGGATGATCGTGGCAAACGCCACGGGGTGCTCGTCGATCTACGGCGGGAACCTGCCGACCACGCCATGGACCCGCAACTCCGATGGTCGGGGACCGGCATGGTCCAACAGCCTGTTCGAGGACAATGCGGAGTTCGGCCTGGGCATGCGTCTGGGCAAAGACCAGGGCACGGCCACGGCACGAGCCCTGGTGAGCTCCCTGGCCGAGGCGATCGGCTCCGACCTGGCCCGCGAGCTCCTCGACGCCGACCAGTCCGACGAGGCAGGGGTGCAAGCCCAGCGAGATCGGGTGCTCAGCCTGCGCGAGCGCCTGGACCAGCTTGGGGCGGACCTCTCCGCTCGTCATCTCCTGAGCCTGGCCGACGACCTGGTTCGCAGCGACCTCTGGATCATCGGGGGTGACGGGTGGGCCTACGACATCGGGTACGGCGGACTGGACCACGTTCTCGCCTCCGGCGAGAACGTCAACGTTCTGGTGCTGGACACCGAGGTCTACTCCAACACCGGCGGCCAGGCCTCCAAGTCAACCCCAAGAGGGGCGGTCGCCAAGTTCGCCACCGCGGGCAAGTCGACGCCGAAGAAGGACCTTGGCGCACTGGCAATGCAGTACGGCAATGTCTACGTCGCCCAGATCGCCCTTGGTGCCAACGAGGTTCAGACGGTCCGGGCGCTGCAAGAGGCGGCAGCCTGGCCTGGCCCGTCGCTGGTACTGGCTTACTCCACCTGCATCGCGCACGGCATCGACATGAAGTTCTCGATGACCCACCAGCGCGACGCGGTCAAGAGTGGTCACTGGCCCCTCTACCGCTTCGCCCCGGGTCCCGATGAGCACACCAAGCCGTTCCGGCTGGACTCCCGCAAGCCGGCGCTCCCCCTCAAGGAGTTCGCCAGCACGGAGGCCCGCTTCGCCATGCTTGAACGCTCGGACCCCGAGCGGGCACACCACCTCATGGCCCTGGCCCAGGCCGACGTCGACGAACGCTGGCGCTACTACGAGCAGCTCGCCGGGGTCGAGCGCAGCGTGCCCCACGAGCCCGGAGCGGTTGTCGACCCTGAAGGCATTGCCACCGAGGAGGTACCAACATGACCGCCGGATCGACCGTTCCGCCGGACTTCGACCTGTCCACCACCTACCTGGGGCTGCGGCTTCGCAGCCCGCTGGTCGCCTCGTCCGGACCGCTCACCGGGCGGGTCGACTCGCTGCGCGCCCTGGAGCAGTCCGGCATTGCCGCCGTCGTGCTTCCCTCACTGTTCGAGGAGCAGGTCGAGCACGAAGAACGACAGGCCGACCGCCTGGGCGATCTGGGCACGGACAGCAATCCGGAGGCCACCGGCTACTTTCCCGACCTCGGGGACTACGAGTCGGTCGCCGACCGCTACCTGCGTCATGTCGAGGACGCCAAGAAGGCCCTCTCGATCCCGGTGATCGCCAGCCTGAACGGTGTGACCCCGGGCGGATGGGTGCGCTATGCGCGGCTGTTGGAGCTCGCCGGCGCAGACGCGGTCGAGCTCAACCTCTACGGGCTTGCCACCGAGATGGACGTGACCGGCGGCGAGGTCGAGGACGACCAGGTGGAGCTTGTTGCCCTGGTCAAGGCGTCCCTGTCGATTCCGCTCGCAGTCAAGATCGGCCCCTACTACAGCGCCTTGGGCCATGTGGCCGCCAGGCTGACCAACGCGGGGGCCGATGGCCTCGTGCTCTTCAACCGCTTCTACCAGCCCGACATCGACCCCAAAACACGCAAGGTGACGCCGGCCCTGGTGCTGTCGTCATCGGTAGAGCTGAGGCTCCCGCTGCGCTGGACGGCCATTCTCAGCGGGCGCGTCGAGGCTTCCCTCGCCGTGACAACCGGCGTGCACACGGGGGCGGATGCCGCCCGCTGCCTGCTCGCGGGCGCCGACGTGGCGATGATGACCTCGGCGCTTCTGGAGAACGGCCCCGAGCATGTCGCCGCAGTGGAGAACGAGCTTGTGGCGTGGGCCATGGAGTCGGGCTTCGAGTCGGTGTCTCAGCTGAAGGGCAGCGTCAGTCAGCGCAACACCGCAGACCCGTCAGCCTTCGAACGGGCGAACTACATGGCTGCCCTGATCGGCTTCACCAGCTCGTTCCGCTAACCAGGAGAGCCATGGCCCCGGTGCTCCGGCATGCCGGCGGTTGGTCAACCGCCCTGGGGCTGCGCACCGTTGACGTTGACCAGCCAGTTGACGCCGAACTTGTCAGCGCACATTCCGAAGATGTCACCCCACGGGGCGCGCTCGAGCGGCATGGCGATCTTGCCTTCAGCCGAAAGCGCTTCCCAGTAGCGACGCAGCTCGGCCTCGTCGTCGCCGCTGAGGGAGACCGAGTAGCTGTCCCCGGGTGTGTAGCTCATGCTGTTCGGGGTGTCGGCACCCATCAGGGTCAGCCCGTTCTCAGTGACCAGCATCCCGTGCATGATCTTTTCCTTCTCGTCCGGATCATCGCTTGCCTGGAACTCGCCGAACGTGCTCAGCGCGAGCTCTCCGCCGAAGACTGACTGGTAGAACTCCATCGCCTCCCTGGCGTTATCGCGAAAACCTAGGTACGGATTGAGCTTGGTGCTCATCACGAGTCTCCTCACGTTGACTTGGTCGACACTCCCCTTCGCAGGGTGGGGTCGAACCTCTTTCGGACGGACCGCTCCCAGGAGCCATGCTTAGCTGAGCTTGCTCACGGCGACAAGAGGCGCATGACGTAGTCCGAGGCCACGCGCAGGGCTCCCGGAAGACCTGGCCCTGGTAGATGGTTTCGGCCTCGCGACCTCACATGCCGGCTATGACCTGCTTCCGGCCAGCCGGGGCAGCGGACTGCTGCCGTGGTCGTGGGCAGGACTCGTCTCATACAAATGAAGGAGACTCGTCTCCCCCGAACTACGGATGCGGTAAGGGTCCCCTCACCCTTACCGTCGGAGCAGAAGCCCTGGTGTTCTGGGGACTCCAGTGCTTGGGGAAGCTGAGGTCTGGGATGAGATTTCTAGGAGATGCGAGAAGCCCGGGCCTGATCAGCCAAGGAGCGACCGACATGTCGCGACTGCGCGACGCGCTTTGCAGCAGCAGGGGTCGGTGAACGGTGGCCAACTTGCTCGTGGTGGACGACGAACCGCGGATCCGTACCGTCCTGAACCGGTCACTCTCGGCCCAAGGACACACAGTCTGCGAAGCCGGTGACGGTCAGGCGGCACTGGACCAGATCGACTCCCGGGATATTGACCTGGTCCTGCTCGACCTCGTCATGCCACGAAGCGGCGGGCTTGACGTCCTGAACACCCTGAAGGACCGCAAGTCCACCCCGCCGGTCATCGTGCTGACAGCCGTCTCGGAGATCTCCACCCGGATCCAGGCGCTCGACCGGGGCGCGGTGGACGTGGTCGCCAAGCCCTTCTCCACGATGGAGCTGTGCGCGCGGATCCGTAGACAGCTGAACCTCGAGACCCAACCACCCGCCCGCGAACGGCGCTATCTCACCGCCGGCGGTGTGCAGCTCGACTTTCATCGCCGGAGGGCCGTCACCGCCCAAGGACCGGCCAGCCTGACGGGGCGCGAGTTTGCCCTGCTGGCCCACCTCATGCAGCGCAGAAACGACGTCTGCACCCGCGAGGAGCTGCTTCGCGACATCTGGGACATGGACTTCGACCCGGGGAGCAATGTGGTCGACGTCTGGGTTGGCCGGCTGCGCTCGAAGCTCAAGCCCACCCCTCCAATCGAGACGGTGCGTGGCGCAGGGTACTGCTTCTATGACGAGTAAGGTTCCCCTGCACGCGCCGTGGGCCGATATCCGCTCGTTCTTTCGGACGCTCATCGCCGCCTGGACGCTCTGGTCCGTAGTCTGCGTGATCGTCATGTTGATCCGGCCCGGAGAGGAGACCATCCCGTACAACGTGGGCTGGGCCGGCTTCGCGCTCGCCTTCGGACTCGGCACGTGGAGCAGGCAAGATGCGATCACGGCGGTGGCTTGTAACGCGTTCGTAGCAGGTGCATTCCTGGTCCGGGAATGGATGGTCGGGGTGATCAACTGGGATGAGACCAGCGAGATCCCGTTGATGTTCCTCCTGGCGATGCTCATGGTTTGGCAGGTGGGTCGCCGCCAGGTCGCGCTTGCCGACGTCACCAGAGCGGCCGAACGCGAGGTCCGGGCCGGCATGGACCGTGAGCACCTGATGCTCCTGACATCTCACGAGCTGCGCACGCCGCTGACCATTGCCCGGGGCTACATCGAGCTTCTGAAGTCGCGCGCCTCTGAGACCGAGAACCGCCAGGACCTCGACGTGGTGGAGGACGAGCTCGACCGACTCTCGAGGGTCAGCTACCGGCTGATCCGGATGATCCGGCTGCAGGACGATACGGCCAGTGAGCTGGTCGACATGGACCAGCTGCTGGCACAGGAGGTCAAACGCTGGCAGGTGGTCGCGGACCGCCGATGGGTGCTGGACGCCGAGGCCGGCCTCGTTCTTGGTTCGCCCGAGCGACTTCGCACCGGGCTCGACACGTTGGTCGAGAACGCGATTCGCTACACGTCGGTGGGTGACACGATCCGGCTGGTCGGGTCTCGGGATGCCGACCATTTCGTCATGGGCGTCATCGATGCCGGCGTCGGTCTGACCGACCAGCAGATCCTCGCCATCAACGCCACCGAGCAGCTGTTCCGGACAGAGACGGCGGGCGCCGTGACAGCCACCGAGACTGTCAGCGGGGAGCGTTGGACCGGCCTTGGCCTGAGCATCGTCCAGGCGGTTGCTCACGCGCATGGTGGGACGATGCGGGCGTCTCACGCACCCGAAGGAGGGGCGGCGATCATCCTCACCTTTCCGCTCGACTGCCCCATCCCGGCCGGTCAGGCGACTCGGCAGCTTTCCCCAGCCACCGTATCCAGGTAGCCATTTAGCGCCTCGGGGCAAGTCCCTTGGGATGGCGCACATCGAGTTCCCCGGCTTGGCGATCGTGTCGCTCCCAGGCGTGGAGGAACCACTGGGTGAGGCCTTGTGAGTACTGAGTGAGGAACTCACTCGATGACCCTGAACGAGCGCGCTCCCCTGCGTGTCCACCGCTGCCTCATGAACGCCGTCAACGCCATCGCCCATGTCTCGAGCCTTAGCTTGAGCGGCACTTTGTCGCGGGACTGGATCGCTCCTCGCGGGTTCGGCAGCAGCTCGCATCTGGATTGTCTTTGACGACAACGGGATTGACCCGACCCCCTGCAGGTGGCGACATTCACCCGACGGAGAGGTCCGACCCGGCATCTCGCACGACGATGAAGGAAGAATGACGCGTTTGCCATGAATCCCTGCACGGCCTGCCAACCGGGGGACATTGATCAGGATCTTGCGAGCATTCGGGCTTGCCTGGAAGGTGGAGCAAAATGCGTGGACTGTGGGCGATCTCATCGACTGCGAAGAACCTCCCGAACGGCAAAGCCGTGACGGGTCGGCGCAGGCTGAGCGGACCTGGGAGGCGGTCGCTCTGGCGACGCTTCGGGACTGCTTCGGTCGTCATTGCGATGCCGGTCGCGCTGCTCGTCGCCCTGCCCGCGCTGCCGGCGCAGGCGGCGACGAACACGCTGACGCTGGAGGTGATCAGCGCCCGCACTGAAGCGCGCGCCTTCAACGGCGCCGGCGTTGACAAGGGCGCTCCCATCGCCAACTTCAGATACATCATCAACGAGGACAACACCGGCACCACCGCCCAGAGGTCCCCGGCGCCTGGCTCGGGCTGTTCGACAGCCGACGCCAACTACCCCGCCTCCTGCAAGTGGCCCTCCATCATGGAAGTACCCCACGCCACCAGCCCCATCATCGCCTCGGGCGACCAGGCCGACTTCACGGCCGGTCTCGACCTGCCCAACGGCCGTTACCTGATCTCGGTGCTGGCCGACGGCTACAAGCTTGACGGGGAGCACTTCACCGTCCCGCTACCAACCGCAGACCCGGTCACGGTGGAGCTGCAGCCCAACCCGCTGCCCGACTCGACGCTCAAAGCCCAGATCTTCCAAGACACCGCGCCGACCGACGGGCAGATCAGTCAGGGTGAGGCTGGACTTGCCGGCTTCATCGGCCAGATCAACGACACCCTGGGTGCGGTGCAGACCGACGTCTACGGCAACCCCCTGTGCACCACGTATGTGGACGAGAACCCGGTCACCCATGAGATTCCATCCGGGAGCCTCGACCCTGTTGAAAAGACCCCGGTCGTCGCCATCAAGGGCGGCGGCTGTCTCAGCGACGCTGACGGCATCCTGACGATCCCCCACCTGGGCACCAACCGCTACACGCTTACGGCTACTCCCCCGAACGGGCTAGCCATGATCCAGACGACGACGCTGGAAGGCAACCATGACTGGGACACCTGGCTCATGGAGGGCAGTACCGGTTACGACACCGAGTTCCTGCTGGCCGGCGAGCCTGTTCCAACACCGATCTTCGGCTTCGCGCCGCCCACCAACACCCTGGCGGCTGGAGCCACCGGGCATATCAAGGGCGTCGTGGTCGGGGTCAAGCAGTACACCCCCCCCACCGGCGGCGACTTCAACTACTGGCTGGGCCTGACCGGAAGCAAGGCCGGCAAGCCGATCGAAAGGCCGTGGCTCTCCCTCGCCGACCTGGAGAACGGTGACCAGGCCGTGTGGGTGGGCCAGGGCGGCGTGAACGGTGCGTTCGACATCTCCGGCGTGCCCGACGGCAACTACCAGCTGACCTGGTGGGACGAGCCACAGAACTACATCCTCAACATGGTCAACGTGACCGTGAGCAACGGTCAGACCGTCGAGATGGGCCAAATTCCGGTAACCGGCTGGTGGACGGAGTACGACGGGTACGTCTTCAACGACCTCAACCGCAACGGGAAGAAGGACCCGGGCGAGTCGGGCATCGCCAACTTCGGGCTGACCATGCGCAAGAAGGACAACTCGCTGATGGACCGGGGCACGAATGCGGTCTCCACCGACAGCACGGGCTACTACCACTTCGAGAGCGCCTATCCGCTCAGTGAGTGGGTGGTCATGGAGGCCTACAACGACTCCTACTACTCGACTGGGGTCACCTACCAGGCCGACAACCAACCGACCCCGACCACGGTCAGGGGCGCCGGCGTCGATGTCAGCACCCTTCCCATCATCGGCCTTTCCGGCACCATGGACTGGGGTGTCCACAACTACGACCCGACCGGCGCCAACGGCATCGACCCCCGCAACGGCGGCATCGTCGGCTCCGTCAGCTATGACACGACCCGCAACGAGCTCGACCCGCAGTACGCCGCCTCCGAGGACTGGCAGC
>JBDTYK010000041.1:0-14507 GCA_040005715.1 Actinomycetota bacterium
GGTGCCACCGCGGTGTTCGGTCGAGATAGGAGGGACCGGGGATGGGAGGGACCGGGGGAGGCGGGACCGGGGATGGGAGGGACCCGGGGGAGGCGGGACCGGGGATAGCGGGGATGGGGATAGCGGGGATGGGCAGGACCGGGGATGGGCGGGAAGGGGCCCCGACCCCCTGCGCAGTGGCCGACGAAAAGGCTTGCGCCGCAGACCGGCCTGTTTCCAGGAGATCTGCGGCGCAAGGTGGTGAGGCTGTCGGGCTTACTGCTGGGTGATGCGATCCAGCGGCAGCGGGCCGTACGGCGACACGTTCGGCAAGTAGGCCGCGAAGCCGTCGATGTCGAGGCCGCCGAAGTACTTGCCGGTGCCGTTCTTGAACGCCGCGAAGTTGTCGCCACCATCGGAGAGGAAGTTGTTCGCGACGACGCGGTAGGTCGCAGAGCCGTCATTGGCCACCGACTGTCCGTTGATGCTGACCGCGGTGACAGCGCGCGCGCCGACTGACCCCGACCACGAGTAGTGCAGGCCGTTGCTGATCTGCAGGAACTTCGGGCCGGAGCTGTTGCTGCCGGACCACTGCTGCTGCAGAAGGCTCCAGATATCGGCGCCGGTCAGGTCCATCGAGACCAGGTAGTTGTTGAACGGCTGGACAGTGAAGGCCTCTTCGTAGCGGACGATGCCATCGGTGAGCTCCGGCCCCGACTTGGCGTAGGTCAGATCGGCCCTGATCCCGCCGGGGTTCATGAACGCGACGACCGGCGTCTTGACTCCGGTCACCACGGACGGGTCGTTGACCTGGGCATCCGCGATCAGGTCACCGAGCGCGGACTCTCCGGCGGCATTCTGCACCTTGGTGATGTCGGCCGTGATGGTGCCGATCTGCTTGTTGGCGATCGGCGCGATCAGCGTCTTGTACGTCTTGATCAGCGAGGTCTCGTCAGCTGCCGCCGGCACGTCCCGAGTCACGATCATGTTGTTGCCCGTGACCGAAGCCCGGACGATGTCCTGCGTGCGGCGGTCGAAGGTCAGGTTGGTCTCGGTGAAGAGCCGGCCGAAGGACGAAGCCGAGGTCACCAGACGCTGATGTCCACTCGGGTCCGGCACGTTGCAGACATAAGGCTGGTGGGTGTGGCCCGAGATGACCATGTCGATCTGCGGGTCGAGGTTGGCCGCGATCGGCAGAATGGCCGAGTCGCCGGTCAGCGTGCCGCCGCCACCACAGGTGTAGTCGTAGGTGGAACCGACTCCGTAGGTCTTGCCGTCGGGTCCAACCCACTGCTGCACGGACGGCGTGCCGCCCTGGTGGACCAGGACGATGATCGCCTTGACACCCTGCGCGCGCAGGACCGGCACGAGCGCGTTGGCCGTCTTGACCTCGTCGGTGAAGTCGAGGCCCGCGATGCCGGCCTGGGTGACGATGCTTGGGGTCTCCTTCAGCGTCATGCCGATGAAGCCGACCTTGGCTCCCTTGAAGTTCTTGACCCAGTACGACGGCATGATCGTGTTGTTGGTGCCCGCGTACTTGACGTTGGCCGCGAGGATGTGGAAGCTCGCACCGGTGAAGGTGCCTGCGGCGCATGAGTTCTGGTTGTTCAAACCATCGCCGTCGGGCAGGCAGCCGCCGTTCTGCATCCGGAGCAGCTCTTGGTAGCCCTCGTCGAACTCGTGGTTGCCGACCGCGGTGGCTTCAAGCCCGAGCTTGTTCATCGCCTCGATCGTCGGCTCATCGTGGAACGCGGCCGAAAGCAGCGGCGAGGCGCCAATGATGTCGCCGGCCGCCACCGTGACGCTGTTGGGGTTCCCGACTCGGGCGTCACGCAGATGCGTGGCCAGGTACTCGACGCCCCCGGCGTCAACGGTCGTGGCGACGGGCGCAATGGCCGGTGGGGGGAGCGTGTAACCGGTGGTGATCCTGCCGCTGGAGCTGGTCGGCGGCTCGAGGTTGCCGTGGAAGTCGTTGAACGAGAGGACCTGGATCTTGACCAAGGGTCCGTTCGGTGCTGCCTGGGAGGCACCGCCGGTCATCACCACCCCTGTTGCGCCGGCCAGCACCGCGGCGAGGACTCCGGTAACGCGACGACTGCGTGATAGGGACATGAGACTCCTGCTCAGCTGGGTGGCCGGGAGGGGTCTTTCCCCCCGCAGACTCACAGTAGCGCCGGAACTACGCAATGGGAACGAACCCCCCGTATGGGGCGATATGGGACGCTGCCCAGGCTCCGGCCGGCGACCGGAGCTAGAGGCGGGAGAGCAACAGCGGTATGGCGGCCACGCCGACTCCCAGCGCCAGCATCAGCGAGTCGCTGGGCCGCCAGGGCGCCGGCTCGGCCCAGGTTCTACGAGGGGCGGGGACGCCGGCATGGGCGGCAGGTCCGAGGGGAACTGCTTGTTGTGCGGTCTCAGCCAAGGGCGAGAAGCCGCGCGCTTCCATCGCGACCGCCATCCGGCCGGCCTGGCGAAGGGTCTGGATGAGCAGGCCAAAGGTCAACGCGGCGATGTGGCGCCCACGACTCAGGGGCGAGCGACCCGGACCCAGGCCCCGCACCCGGCGGACACGAGCCAGCTGGTCCCACTGCTCACCCAGACTCTCGAAGCGGTGCAGTGCTGCGACCGCCGCAACGACCGGACGGGCCGGGAGCCTCAGCCGTTGAGCCAGGTGATCGCCCAGTGCCGAAGGGTCGATCCGCGAAGCGAGCAGCACACCGGGCAGCACGAAGAACGCGACCCGAAGTCCGGCCAGTGCACCGGTGGATACTTCGTGCCCCGGGCTGAGCAGCCAGTTCGAGAAGGAGACCGAGGCGACTGCGAACAGGCCGGGAAGTAGTCTGCGCCAGCTCGGCCGGCCGATCCCCAGCACGACTGGAGCCATCGCGATCTCGACGCCAAAGGCGATCACGGCGGGGCGCAGGTCGGAGATGAATGGCGCTCCGAGCACCAGGACGATCGAGGCCAGCAGCAACGAGAGCGGCCCGGCCCGGCCAGCGAGCCCTGACCACAGGACCCGGGATCGGGATGGACTGATCATCCGTGCCGACTCGACGCCAGGAGGTGTCGCGCGGGGCACGCCCGGAGGTGTCCCGCGGGGCACGCTCGGAGGGTCGGCTGCCGTGTCCTGCGGCGAAGCCTGCGGGTCCGGCTCCGAGGCAGTTACCGGCTGGATCGCGGGGTCGATGATCCGCCCAGCCTGCAACGTGACTCGCCGATCGGCCAGGTCGATCAACAGCGGATCGTGGGTGGCCACAACGACTGCCATCCCAGCTGCCCGGGCGCCAAGAACCGCCCCCGCGACTGCCGACCACGTCAGACGGTCCTGACCGACGCTCGGCTCGTCAAGGACCAGAACCGAAGGTCCGTGGGCGATGGCACCGGCCAGCGCCAGGCGCCGTTGCTCACCACCCGACAGATGATGCGGGTCAGTGTTGGCAAGCGCCGAAAGGCCGAGCACTGCGAGGAGGCGGTCGGCCCGTGCTCCGGCAGCGCGCTCATCCAGACCCAGCAGCCGACTGGTCGAGAGAACGTCTCCGCGGACAGTGCGGGCAACAACAGCGTGCTCAGCCTGCTGGGGCACCCATCCAAACCTGCTGGCCAACGTCCCTGAGCTCCAGCGCATGAGGGGACTTGGGACGCTCGGGCCGATCCCGCCGCCCGCACGCCTGCCGAAGCCCACGTTCAGGCCGGACAGTAGGGTGTCGCTGGCACGAACCATGCCCTCGCTGGGTGCGTCGACCCCAGCGAGAAGGGACGTGAGCGTCGACTTGCCCGAACCACTGGGGCCGACCACGGCGACAATCTCGCCCCCGCTGACAGTTGCGGTGACGTCCAGCAAGGCCTGAACTGCGGTCGCCGCGCGGTTTGCGGACATGACCGACGCCCGGGGCTTGCGGAGGACGGAGACCGACTCCGCCGACACCAGCAGGTCTCGATCAAGACCCCCGGTGAGCGTCCGGGCCCTTCCGATTGGCCCCTTGAGTGTCGTGGTGTCCAGTGTCGTGGTGCCCAGTGTCTTGGCGCCCACTGTCGGAGCACACAGCTCGGGGGCGACGTCCAACGGACGTGGTGGCGGAGCCCCGGGCACCCAGACACCTTGGGCCGCCAACGAGTTCGCCGATGTGGCCAGAGTCGCGGCAACCGGTCCGTCAATGTTGATCCGGCCGGTCCGGTCCAGCACCACGAGGCGATCCACCTCGCCCACCCAGTCCGACAGCCGGTGCTCAACCATCACCAAGGTCGCACCGGAAAAACGCACAGCGGACAGGATCGCCCCGCGCACCACCGCCGCGGACGAGGGGTCGAGCATCGAGGTCGGTTCGTCCAGCAGTACCAGTCTTGGGGTCAGCGCAAGGACTCCGGCCAGCGCCAGCCGTTGCGCTTCGCCGCCCGACAGGGCAGACGTGGGGTGGTCCTCGTCATACGGGAACCCCACGGAGGCCAACGCCGACCGGACCCGCGACCAGATCTCGCTTCGCGGCATACCGAAGTTCTCGGGACCGAAGGCAACGTCGCGGCCCACTCGTCCAGCTACAAGCGCATCCCCCGGATCCTGCATCATCAGGCCGACCGATGAGCCTGCCGGTGGCGAGCCGTCGACCAGGACTGAGCCGCTGAGGTCGCCCGTCTCGGTCGTCGTCAGGACTCCGGCCAGGGCATGCAACAACGTGGACTTGCCCGAACCGCTGGGCCCGGCGAGCAATACGCGCGAACCCGCCTCGATGCGCAGGCTGATGCCAGAGAGCACCGGCTCCTTGCGACCGAGGGGACGCCAGCGGAGGTCACGCACCTCAACCAGCGCACCATTCGCCACGTGCGGCCCCTCGGCGAGCAGGCCCTCAGACCGGGTTTGACTCACGGACTTCCTGACCTGGAGGGAAGGCGTTCAGGGCCCCTGCCCGGGCCAGTCCGCGCACCAGCGCCCAACCGCCAACCCCGGCGATGATGGCACCGGAGAGCATGCCGCAGGCCAGGTAGATGGCCTTCCAGGCGGTGGAGTACTCGGCGACGTAGGAGTACCACTCGTAGAAGACGATCTCGAAGGCAGCGGACAGGGTGCCACCCAGGACCGCCACCGCCAGCCCGAAGCGGCGATGCCGGAAGAGCGCCACGGCGAGCTCGACGCCCAGGCCCTGGAGCACCCCGGATAGCAGGACGGCGGCACCCCACTTGTTGCCCAGGAAGAGCTCGACATTGGCGGCGACGAGCTCGGTGAACACGGCGGCGCCGGGGCGCCGGACGACCAGGGCGCCGACGACTGCGGGGATCAGCCAGACGCCGAGCATGAGCTCGCCAACGGGTGGGAAGCCGGCTGTTGCCGTGGCCAGGATCGGGTAGATGAAGGTGTCGAAGCCCCAGAACATGACGCCGAACGCCACGGCAAGCATGGCTGCGGTGATCAGGTCGACGCCGCGCCATCGCATCAGGGGGCGGGTTGCCAGCTTGGAAGCCGGTCGCGTCCGCCAGCTGCGATCGGTCTTGGCGGAAGCTTCGGTGGAGTGGTGTGTGGTCATTGCTGTGTTCCTCTTCCCGTGGAATCCGTGTGGCTGGATGCCTCGGGGACGCGCGCACTCGTCATACCGACCTGCCTGTGCCGGAGCACAGCAGGAGTATGGCGAGCGCACACCTGAGATTCTCAACTTCCTTCGCCGGTGCTAACCGGAGCAGGTTCGAGGGTCTGCGGCGAACCGCACTCTCAGCGCTTTGGGGCGCTCCCCTGTTGTTACGAGGATGACGATACACCGGTGGGCATGGCAGGCTCGAGGTCGAAAGCCGAATCCGAGCAGGGAGGCCGTCGTGGGCGCATTGGTCTGGAAGTTCCTCGGGAGGGGCGGCGCCGTCAGCGCCGAAGTTCTTGCCAGGAAGCTCGCGATCGCCGGTTGGACAGCTGCGACGGGCAAGGCGCCTCCGGGCCATACCAACAACTCTCAGGCGTCTTGGCCGAGGGCGGTCAGCTGGGCCGTGGCCTCTGGCGCCTTCGTGGAGGTCTCGCGACTGCTGGCTACGCGCAAGGCGGCGGCGTACTACACGGAGTCGGCCGGCCACCCACCAAAGGCGCTGCAGACAGGCAGGTAGGACGTCGAAGGTCGGGCGGCTGCACCCGCTTCGCAGTCCTAGGAAGCGTGCGTGAGCAGATCGCTCCGGTCGAACATCTGGGCGGTCGCGCGGGCATTGGGCGTACCGACGTCGGGGTCAGCACCCGCTGCCAGCAAGGCCCGCACCACCTCGTCCTGGCCCTTGAAGATCGCCCCGGACAGCGGGCTCTGCCCGTGGTCGTTGGTGCGGTCCGGGTCGGCGCCGAGGGTAACCAGCGCTCTGACGGTGTCGGCACGCCCCTGGCAGGCGGCCAGCATCAACAGCGTGTTCCCCGCAGCGTCGGTGAGGTTGGCCGGCACTCCTTGCTCGACATACTCGCGCAGTCTCGCCGTCTCCCCTGCCCGCGCGAAGTCGAAGCAGGCGTGCGCGATCTCCACCAGCTCTCGATCAGGTGGGCTGTCGACACTGTCGTCCCAGGGTCTGTCGGTGCTCACAGCCTCAGATTACGTGCCAGTCGGCGCCGGCGCCCTCGAACTCGTCAAAAACTAGCCATGTGCGGGTGGATCGGACACTCGGGATGGCCTGGATGCGGTCGAGAACCACCACCCGCAGGGCTGCGTTGTCAGGCGCGCGCACCAGAACCAGGACGTCGAAGTCCGCGCCGAGCCTTGAGACGTGCTCGACATATGGCAGCCGCCCCAGATGGGCGGACACCTCGGGCCAGGAGTTCTGCTCGATGGTCAGCGAGACGTATGCCGAGGTCCCCAGTCCGGCGCGCTCGTGATCGATGCGGGCGGAGAAGCCGGTGACCACCCCGTCAGCCACCAGACGAGCCACACGCGCGTATGCGCTGGCTCGGGAGATGTGGACCCGCTCGGCCAGCGAGCGGATCGACATCCGGGCGTCCTTGATGAGCTCACTGAGGATCTGCCGGTCGGGGGCGTCCAGAGGCCTGACCGAACGTCCGGCAGTCGCACCGCTGCCTGGCAACTGACTGGACAGATGGCTCGTCATTGGGTCTCCATGGAGCCGATCATCTCGCAATCCTGGCGAACCTTGCGACAAAATGCTCATAGCGGGACGATGACGTGCCAGATCGGTCGTCGGCCACACTTGACCGGGTCCAAAATCGCCCCTCGCCCCGGAGGTCAACGCCATGACGACGAACCTGAGTGTTCCGGTGGCGAGCCTGAGTGCTCCCCTGCAAGGCTTTCCTGCTGACCGGCCCTTCTCGCGGGGCCTGATGCCGGCGCCGATCCCCGTGCAGTTCCTGGATGACACCGGTCGCCGCATCCAGGCGATCACCGACGACTATGCCGAGCCGCCCAACGAGCAGCTGGTGTCTGCCTACCGGGCCATGGTGATCGGCCGCCGGTTCGACATCCAAGCGACCACGCTGGCCAAGCAGGGTCGCCTCGCCGTCTACCCGCCGTCTCGCGGTCAGGAGGCTTGCCAGGTCGGGTCCATGCTGGCGCTGGCTGACGGCGACTGGGTGTTCCCGACCTACCGTGACTCCATGGCCCTGGTGACCCGCGGGCTCGACCCGATCCAGGTCCTCGACGTGCCGCGCGGCTACAGCCACTGTGGCTACGACCCGATGGAAGTCCGGACCGCGCCACAGTGCACACCTCTGGCCACCCAGCTGGTCCACGCTGCAGGGTTCGCCTACGGCGAGCGGCGCAGGGGTCGTCCCACCGTCGCGATGGCATTTGTCGGCGACGGCGCCACCAGTGAGGGCGACTTCCACGAGGCGCTCAACTTCGCGGCCGTGTTCAAGTCCCCGGTCGTGTTCCTCGTCCAGAACAACAAGTACGCGATCAGCGTGCCGCTCTCGAAGCAGACAGCCGCTCCATCGCTGGGATACAAGGGAATTGGTTACGGCATCGCCTCCGAGCAGGTGGATGGCAACGACGCCATGGCCCTGCTGGCCGTCCTCAACAAGGCGGTCGCGCACGCGCGCTCGGGTCACGGGCCAGTGCTTGTCGAAGCGCACACCTATCGCCTGGACGCCCATACGAACGCCGACGACGCAACCCGCTACCGCGACTCGTCAGAGGTCGACGACTGGGTCCGGCACGACCCGATCACGCGACTGGAGGCATGGCTGCGCAACGAAGGCCTGGTTGATGAGGCCTTCGTCGCCTCGGTCAAGCAGGAGGCCGAGGCCTTCGCCGCCGATGTTCGCGACCGGATGAGCATCGACCCCGTGGTTGACCCCTCGTCGTTGTTCAGGAACGTGTTCGCGGCACCGACCTCACAGCTGCTCGAACAGGAAGCCATGGTCAGGGCAGAGCGCGAAGCCGACGCCGACGCCGACACCGATGAGGATGAGGTCAGCCGATGACCCTCACCGCAGCAGCGCTGCCCGCCCGACCCGCTACGTCACCAGCCCAGGTGGTCACCATGTCTGGGGCCATCAACCGGGCCTTGCGCGATGCGATGACCGCAGACCCCGATGTTCTCGTGTTCGGTGAGGATGTGGGAACCCTCGGCGGTGTCTTCCGCGTCACCGACGGGATTGCCCGCGACTTCGGCGAAGACCGCTGCTTCGATACCCCGCTCGCAGAGGCCGGCATCGTCGGGTTTGCCGTCGGCATGGCCATGGCCGGGTTCCGTCCCGTCATCGAGCTGCAGTTCGACGCCTTCGCCTACCCGGCCTTCGAGCAGATCGCCTCACACGTAGCCAAGATGCGCAACCGGACTTCCGGCAGGGTCCACCTGCCCATCGTGATCCGCGTGCCCTTCGGCGGCGGTATTGGCGGCGTGGAGCATCACTGCGACTCGAGCGAGGCCTACTACGCGCACACTGCGGGTCTGAAGGTCGTCACGCCGGGCACCGTCGCGGACGCCTACACGCTGTTGCGTGAGGCGGTCAATGACCCCGACCCTGTTGTCTTCATGGAACCCAAACGGCTCTACTGGTCCAAGGGATCGATCGAAGCCGAAGCTGCCGCAACGACATTCAGCTCCTTCGGTCGTGCCGCCGTGCGACGGGAGGGCACTGACGTGACCCTCGTGGCCTACGGCCCCAGCCTCGAGGTGGCCATCGAGGCGGCGGCTGCCGCAGAGGCCGAGGGCTGGTCGGTTGAGGTGGTCGACCTGCGCACGATCGTGCCGTTCGATGACGAGACTGTGGCCACGTCGGTGCGCAAGACCGGAAGGTGCGTCGTTATCCAGGAATCTCAGGGGTTCGCGGGTGTTGGCGCCGAGATCGCGGCCCGGGTTCAGGAGCGGGCGTTCCACTCACTGCACGCCCCCGTGCTTCGCGTTGCCGGACTGGACATTCCCTACCCGCCACCCAAGCTGGAGGCGTTCCACCTTCCCGGGGTCGAGCGCGTCCTCGATGCGATCGCCCGGCTGCAGTGGGATGACCAGCCCGACTCGCGGTTCCCGGCCCCAGCGGCCCAGACCGGCCAGGGAGGTTCGGCATGACCCTCTCGGCCGATCCCACCACTGTTGACCGGACGTTCATGCTGCCCGACCTTGGTGAGGGCCTCACCGAGGCAGAGGTCGTGGAGTGGCACGTGGCCGAGGGCGACGACGTCCAGGTTGACCAGATCGTCGTAACCGTCGAGACCGCCAAGGCCAGTGTGGATCTGCCCTGCCCGTATGCCGGTCGGGTCGGCACCCTGCACGGGGTCGTCGGCGCCGTGCTCGCGGTCGGCAAGCCGTTGATCACGCTCGGTGCAGGCGAGAAGACCGGCTCTGGCAACGTCCTGGTCGGGTATGGCACCTCCGAGACCAAACGAAGCCATCGACGTCGGGTGACACAGGGCGGCGCCATGGCTTCTCCACCCTCAGCGGCTCCCCCGGCCGTGGCCTCACCCCCTCCGGTCGAGGCCGTCAAGGCGCCAACCGTGGCCAACACCACCACCTCCGCCGAGCCGCCGGCAGCCGAGATCCGGGTGGCCGCAACGACCCTGGCGCCGAAAGTCATCTCGCCAGTCGTTCGAAAGCTGGCCAGGGACAAGGGCGTCGATCTCAGACGTCTGGCTCCCTTCGGGCTCGGACAGGTGATCCGTCGAGCCGACGTTGAGGCAGCACTGCCGGTCGGCGCCGTTGGCGAGATCCTCCCGACGCACGGCGAGGCTCGCGCGAACCGGAGTGGCGACATACGGATCCCTCTGCGTGGAGTGCGCAAGGTGATCGCCGACAAGATGACCACCAGTCGTCGTGAGATCCCCGACGTCACCACCTGGGTCGACGTCGACGCGACCGCGCTGATGGCTGCCAAGGACGAGATCAAGGCCGTTGACCCAGAAGCCGGCATCGGCCTGATGGCGCTGATCGCGCGAATCACCGTGGCCGGTTTGACGAAGTTCCCCGAGCTCAACGCGCGCGTGGACATCGCGGCCCAGGAGATCGTGCAGCTGGGCGGCATCAACCTGAGCTTCGCCGCGCAGTCCCCGCGCGGGCTGATGGTGCCCGTGGTCCACGGTGCGGGCGAGATGACCACGGCCCAGCTGGCGGCTGCCCTGCGCGAGCTGACTGCCCTGGCCCGCGACGGCGCCCTTACCCCGGCGCAGATGACCGGAGGGACCTTCACGTTGAACAACTACGGCGTGTTCGGTGTCGACGGCTCGACCCCGATCATCAACTACCCCGAGGCCGCCATGCTGGGCATCGGCCGGGTCATCGACCGTCCCTGGGCGCTCGACGGGCAGCTGGCGCTTCGCAAGGTGGCCCAGCTTTCGTTCACGTTCGACCACCGGGTGTGCGACGGCGGCACGGCGGGCGGATTCCTGCGCTTTGTCGCGGACTGCGTCGAGCACCCGACCTCACTGCTGGCACTGCTGTAAGCCTGCGGGGCCTGAACGTAGGTCTGTCGCTGGAAGCCTGCGAACCGGCCTTGCTCAGTTCAGGCCGCTCGGAAGGCGCGAATCGGGTCCGAAAACCGGCCTGAAGTGAGTACGCCCCGAGAACCGGCCTGAAGTGAGTACGCCCCGAGAACCGGCCTGAACTGAGTACGCCCCGAAAATGGGCCTCAGATGAGCATTCCGGGAGAACCCGGCGCGCGAGAACAATCAGGCCGGCTCAGCAGCGGCTCTCGATCCGCACCACGGCGGCTCGACCAGATCCCCCGACCTCTGTGACGACCGGACCACGCGGGCACACGGCATCCAGCGGTCGCAGCTCCACCTGGGTCCCGCCCGCGACACCCACCGTGGCCACTCCGGTGAGCAGGACCAGGACCTGGCCAGCAGCAACGGCAATCGGGCGCGTTTGCGAGAGGTCGGTCATGGTGACGGCCGCGCTCACCCGATCCCGACGTGTCATCACGTTCAGGTCGCGCGTCGGCCCGGCAGGGAGGCTGCACGAGGTCCGGCTCGCACCGTCGAAGCTGAGCGACTCAAACCGGCCCAGAACCTGCTCGACACCGTCAATGACCAGATCCATCCGGTCGCCCTGCAAGAGGGTGATGGTTCGGTCGACCCCGGGAAAGGCTGAGAACGGGCCGGGCACGTTGACGTCCGCGATGCTGACCCGCCAGTCGAAGTCCGGTCCGAAGGATCCTGCGGCGACCACCTCGCGGGTGATACCGCCGCCATTGCGCCAGGGCATTGCCGGGAGCTCGGCGAAACGCACGATGCCCAGGTCCTTCTCGAGCTCACTGTTCATGGCGGGGCTCACTGGAGCCGAGGTTGAGCGCGCGGGCCATGGGGACGCCAGCGCGATACGAGAGGTGCACGTATGACGGCGCGTCCAGCACGCTCAGATCGGCCCGACTTCCGGCACGTATGACGCCGATGTCGCTGCGTCGCAACGACTTGGCGCTGCCGAGCGTCGCCGCGCGCAGGGCTTCACCTGGGGTGAGCCCCATCTCGCGCACGGCCAAGGCGATGGCGAACGGCATCGAGGACGAGTAAGAGGTGCCGGGGTTGCAGTCGGTGGCCAGCGCGACGCTCACTCCCGCGTCAAGCAGGCGGCGTGCGTTCGGGTAGGGCGAACGCGTTGAGAACTCCACGGCGGGAAGGAGCGTCGCAACGGTGGTGTCTGACGCCCCGGCAAGTGCCTCGATGTCAGACTCGGACAGGAACGTGCAGTGATCGACGCTGGCCGCGCCCATCTCCACCGCGAGGCGCACACCTGGCCCGTGACCGAGCTGGTTGCCATGCACCCGCAGGCTGAGACCGGCGTCCCGACCTGCGGACAGGATGACCCGTGCCTCGTCCTCGGTGAAGGCGTGCGCGCTGTGCGGCTCGCAGAACACGTCGATCCACCGGGCAAAGGGAGCACACGCTGCGAGCATCTCGCCGGCGACCAGCTCGACGTAATCGGTCCGCCTGTCGGCGAACTCCGGCGGTACCACGTGGGCGCCGAGAAACGTTGTCTCGGCAGTGAACTCGCCCGCGATCCGCAATGACCGGAGCTCATCCTTGACAGTGAGCCCGTAGCCGCCCTTGATCTCGACGGTCGTCGTGCCCTGCGCGCGCATCTCTGCGACACGCGCGCCGACCAGCGTCCGCAGCTGCTCGTCGCTGGCAGCCCGTGTGGCGTTGACCGAGTTCGCGATCCCGCCTCCGTCGTACCGGACCCCGGTCATTCGGGCGGCGAACTCGGCCGAGCGGTCTCCGGCGAAGACAAGGTGGGAGTGCGAGTCGACAAACCCGGGGATCACAGCCCGCCCGCCGAGGTCCCGCAGCTCATCCGCCGCGGGGGCCCTCGATGCGGGGCCGACCCAGGCGACGACGCCGTCCTGCACGACGACGGCGGCATCGGCCAGACGGCCCAGGTGCTCGGACTGGTCGGCCCCTTCCAGCAGCTCGTCGTTGGTGACGAGCTCCGCGATGCCCGAGAGCACCATCGAGGTCATGAGCTTTCCCACAAAGGCTCAATCGCCTTCCGGAGCAACGTACCCACGTGGCCCAGCAGGTGTTGACCACCGGACACCACGGTCCTGCCGTCCACGATCACGGTGTCGACGTCAGCGGAGGTGGCGGTCAGGATTATCTGCCGCGGATCGCTCCCGGCCGTCCTGGGGCTGTCGAGCCGAAGGGCCACGAGGTCCGCGCGGCCACCGACCTCGAGCCGGCCGGCATCGGGCCAACCAAGGCTGTCGTGGCGGGTGGCTGCGGACAGCAGCTCATCCAGTCCGAACCGCCCTCGTTGCAGCGAGTCCAGACGCTCGTCCATCTCCAGCGCCTGAGCCTCCCCGAGCAGGTCTATGACGGCGTGCTGGTCAGAACCCAGCGAGAGTGGTGAACCCGCGCTCCGCAACCGGGGGGCCGGTCCGATCCCGTCAGCGAGGTCCCTCTCGGTCGTCGGGCAGAAGCAGACGGTGGTGTGGGTGCGCCCCAGGGCCGCGATGTCTTCGTCACCCACATGCGTTGCGTGGACCGCCGATGTCAGGGGGCCGAGAACGCCCGCTTCATCCAGGAGCGCCGTGGGCGTCATGCGGTAGAACCCCAGGGCGGCCTCGTTCTCCGCGTGCTGCTCCGAAAGGTGGACATGCAACGGCCGACCTGTGGCGGCGGCCACCACCAGTCCAAGCTGATCGCGTGGTACGGCGCGCACCGAGTGGACGGCGGCACCGACGCGCATACCGTCCGACTGCTTCAGGCCCGAGACGCGCTGCGCCCAGTGGTCGGCGTCACCGTCACCGAAGCGCTGCTGGGTCGCATCCAGACGGGTATGACCGTCGGCGCTCAGTCCGCCCGAGAGGTAGCACGTGTCCAGGAGGGTCAGCCTGATCCCCGCGTCGCTGGCGGCCTGTCGCAGAGCCTCACCCATGGCGTTGGGTTGGTCGTAGGACACCCCGCCGGGAGCATGGTGCAGGTAGTGGAACTCTCCCACTGTCGTGATTCCGGCAAGTGCCATCTCGGCGTAGGTGGCGGTGGCCAGCGCGAGGTAGGAGTCAGGATCCAGCTGGGCGGCCAGCGTGTACATCCGCTCGCGCCACGTCCAGAAGGTGCCCCGGCCATCGTGGGTGCGCCCTCGCAGGGCCCGGTGGAACGCATGGCTGTGGGCGTTCGCCAGCCCGGGCAGGACCACCCCCGGCAGCACCCTGGCATCGCCTGTCACGGTGTTCGCCGTGACCGCCACGAAGCGGCCGCCGGCGACCTCGAAGGTCACGTCGGTCGCGAGACCCGTGGGAAGCAGCGCGTATGCCGCCCACCACCACCTCACATCTCGACCAGACACCGCTCCGGCACCGTTTTCGCCTCGGGCAGGAGTCGAAACGGTGCCGCGGGGGTGTTCGGTTGGGGGCGTTGGGCCGGCCGCGGTCATCGGGACAGTTCTTCGGTCACCCGGGTGAGCGCTTCGACGCCGCGATGGCAGTCCTCGCTCTCGGCAAACTCCATCGGTGAGTGGGAGATCCCGGTGGGATTGCGGACGAACAGCATGGCGGTTGAAAGCCCGGCAGCAGCCAGCACCCCGGCGTCGTGCCCGGCACCGGTCGCCAGGATCGGTGCGTCCTCGAGCAGACCGCAGAGCCGCTGGGCCAGGGACGGGTCAAATGCGGTCTCGGGAGTCCAGGACTCCTCGAC
>JBDTYK010000042.1:0-14502 GCA_040005715.1 Actinomycetota bacterium
TCCTGGCCGTTGTCCTGGCGATCACCGCGTTCTCCAGCAGCGTCGTACCGGCAGGGATCCACGTGGGCGGACGGGTCGGGGACGCCACCTGGTCCCCCGCTCTGGTGACTACCAGCGCCAACTACCGCCTGGGGGCAGGAGACGCAGTCCTCAACCTGGGCTCGCTGCCCAAGGAGGGTCTGAGCGAGGCAAGGATTCCGGCCTACGTGGGGATCGGCGACCTGAAGGTGGTCGTTCCCGAGGGTCTGACCGTCAAGGTCGTGGGACATGTCGGCCTCGGCGAGATCCTGGTGCCCAGTGACCTGGGCGGCAATGGCCAGGGCGGCACAGATGTCTCCCGCTCGGTCGTCATCGGCGACGGGCCAACCGAAGTCGTGGTCGACGCCGGAGTCGGCGTCGGACAGCTCACCGTGGTGAAGGAGTAGGCAATGGAACCCAACCCGAACGAGGAAACACAGATCCTCCAGCCGCAGGACAACCCGCCCAACGACCCTCCTGCTCGTCGCAAGGGACCGAACGCGGGGGCGGTCATCTTCGGGCTGGTGGCCATCGCTCTGGCAGGCCTGATCATCGCCAGCGAGACGACAAGCCTCCATGTCGACTGGTCACGGCTGGGGCCGGGCTCAATCGTCGGCATCGGGCTCGTGCTCGTGGCGCTTGGGGCCGTCGGCCTCGTCCGGCGCCATGACGACACCTGACAACACCGAGCGCCAGCTGGACGCAACAGCGAGCCGATCCAGATCGGTCGGCGGCACCCATGCGGCAGCTGCCGTGGTGCCGCCGACATCATGGACGACCGGCTCGGTGGGAGCATGACAGGACGCTCGATAGACCAGCCGCACTGCATGGAAGTCCTCGAGTCGCCCCGAAGGCGCCCGACCGACCCAGCGACTCGTGTGGACCAGGGCCAGGCCCCTCACCTCGATCACCTGGCCGCTCTCCTCCCAGGCCTCCCGCAGCACTGCCGACTCCGGCGCCTCGTCGACCTCGATGCCGCCGCCGGGAAGCCCCCACTGACCCTCGGCGTTGGTGCGGCCCGAGAACTGGGTCATCAGAACTCCCCGGGAGCTGGTGACAAAGGCGTAGGCGGCCACCCGCTGGTACCGCTCGGGGACCTCGCCCTCAACAGGCACGAGATCACTGTCCCGATGACCAGCCGTCTCCGGTTCGGCGAGCACGACCTGCTGCGGCTCAACGACGAACGACATGGTCAGCTCGTGCCGCGTCAGCTCGTGCTGCCCGCTCCATCCACTGACGACCTCACGCGGCCTCCGCACCCCCCAGCCGTGCCGGGCCAGGGTTGCGACCGGGTCGTCGCCGTGATCGAGGATGAAGCGAACGACCTCAGCGCCCCACACGTCGACGCCCGATACGACAAGGCGCGGGGACCTCGGTGGTCCGCCGGTCAAGGGCTGGTCCTGTCCGCTGACCAACTCAGAGCGACGGCGCGGCGGTACTCGTCCTCGGCCCGGTCCAGGATCTGGTCCCATGACTGCTCGGGCGGGGTGCTGATGTTGTATGCCGTCATCGCCCCCCTGAGCTCGTTGTCGGTGACAAGGCGCGCCAGTGCCCCCAACAAGGCTTCGTCGTCAGCCGCCAGGTATCCGTTGACCCCGTCCGTGACGAACTCCTGCAAGCCACTACCCCAACGACCGACAACCGGGAGACCGACGGTGCGCGCCTCGAGAGCCGCGATCCCGAACGACTCCAACGGTGCAGGTGAGACGTAGATGTCGGACGCGGCATACCTCTCTCTGAGCTCGCCCCTGGTAACCCTCCCCGGCAGCTGCACCCATCCACTCATGTCGTGCGTAGCAACAAAGTGCTCAAGGCGGCCACGGTCGGGGCCCTCGCCGAGAATCTCGAGGCTGATCCCGATGTCCGCCGGGACGATGGCGCGCACGCGAGCCATCATGCGTAGCAAGGGCATCGGCCGCTTGCGGCCAGCCAGCCGCATCGCGCACACCACCCTGACTGCAGCCCCGGGTGTCCGCACCGGAGCTTCTCCCGTCTGGGGTGCCCATCGGTCGACCTCGATCCCGTTGGACAGGACGTTGACCACCCCCGACGAGCCGACCAGGCGCTGTAGAGGCTCTGCGGCAACCGCCGAGACAGCACTCATGGCAACGCCGCGGGCGGCCCAGGTCCGCACCTGTCCGGCCACGCGAAATACCGGCTCGAGGGAGCCCAGCATGCAGTGCCACGTCATGGCGGTCGGCAGGCCCAGGGAGGTGCTCACCCGGGCGCAGTCGACGGCGAAGGGGCTCACCACGCCCATGTGGATGTGTGCCACGTCGAACCCGCCCTCAACCAGCTGGCGGCGCAGCAACCTGGGGGCCAGCGGGTTCACCGGCAGCTCGAACGGCAGCCTGAGCGCCAGCCGGTGGACGCTGACGCCATCGACCTCGTCGACGAACCCACCCCGCTCGCCGCGCTCACCCTGGGTGGCCGTGAACACGACCACCTCGTGCCCACGGCCGATCAGGCGTTCGGCGAGGTCATGAACCTGGACCTCGATGCCGCCGAGGCGTGGCAGATAACAGTCGGACAAAAGGGCAATCTTCACGAATCCCACCTTGGCATGAGTGAGGATGGAACCTGATGGCGCACACCCTGCTGGCTTTCCATGCCCACCCCGATGACGAGGCCCTACTCACCGCGGGGACGATGGCGCGCGCCGCCGCGGAGGGCCACCGGGTCATCGTGGTGGTGGCCACAGATGGCAACGAGGGACTGGCCTCCAGCCGTTTCGCGGCAGACGGCCGGCTGGGTGACCGGCGACTGGACGAGCTGCGCGCGAGTGCTCTTGCGCTGGGCGTTGCCCGCGTTGAGCATCTTGGTTATGCGGACAGCGGTCTGGGGCCGGAGACCTTGCCAGATCCTCCGGGTCGGACACGCTTCATCACGGCGGACGCCGAAGAGGCTGCCGGCCGCCTTGCCGAGATCATGCTCGAAGAGTCTGTCGACGTCCTGTTGACCTACGACGCCAACGGCGGATACGGACATCGTGACCATGTGAAGGTTCACGAGGTCGGAGCCCGCGCTGCCCGGATCGCCAAGACTGCCCGCGTGCTTCAGGCCACTGTGCCCCGCGACACGATCTGCCGCGCGGTGGCGGTGGCCCGCAAGGTCTACCGCTTCCCCCCGGAGTTCGACCCCGCCAGCTTCCAGCGTTCCTTCAGCCCGCGGGCGGAGATCACCCACCGGATCAACGTGAGCCGATACGCCGGAGCCAAGAGGGCCTCGATGCGAGCCCACGCCTCCCAGGCCAGCGCTGACGGGGGATCGGACCGCACCCTCGCGGCCTTCCTGCGCATCCCGCGACCGGTCTTCGATGTGGTCTTCGGTCGCGAGTGGTTCGTGGACCCAGCGCACCCGCAAGGGGCCGCCATCTCCAAGGACATCTTTGTGGGGCTGCCATGAGCGCAGAGAACCCGATCATCGCCTCCACCGCTCGCAGCGACTCACGTCTTTCGACCTGGAAACCAAGCACGCGCCAGGTCATCCAGGCCCTGCTCGGCCTCGGCCTCGCCGCGGCGCTGCTGGTTTGGGGGCTTCCCTTCTTCATCGGGACCACCTGGGCCGAGGTGTTCGACAAGCTGCGGCAGGTTGGTCCGCAGACGGCCCTGAAGCTGATGGTGGTCATGCTCTCCGGGCTGTGGCTCTACACCTTCGTGCTCACCGGATCGCTCCCCGGCCTCTCACATCCCAAAGCCCTGATCCTCAACGTGTCCAGCTCATCGGTGGGCAACCTGTTGCCGGGAGGCGGAGCGGCGGGCGTGGCTGCGACATACGGCATGTGTCGTTCCTGGGGCTTCTCCCGGCGGAACATCTCAACCTCGGTGATCGTCACCGGTGTCTGGAACGTCCTCGGTCGGGTGGCCCTGCCCGTCATCGGTACCGGCATCCTGCTGACCGATGCCTCGAGCCTGCCCAAGGCGGTGGTGAGAGGCGGAGCCATTGGCGCCGTGGTGGGGGTCCTGCTGCTTGCCGTCTTCGTCACGGTGATCATGTCCGAACGAGCCGCCACCGGCTTCGGGCGCGGCCTGGACAAGGTGCTGAACCCGTTGTGGCGCCGTTCGGGCGCCAGTCAGGGACTGAGCATCGACGAGCTGGTGCACGACCTGAGGGGTCGGCTCAACGCCGTGGTGCGCAGCGGCTGGCCCAGCATGACTTTCGGACTGTCCGGCTTCTTCGGTGTCTACTACCTGCTCTTCTGGTTCTGCCTGGACGCCGCCCACGTCCACGTGACCTTCGCTCACCTCTTTGCCGCCTACGCGGTCGGACGGCTGCTCTCCACCATCGGGTTCACCCCTGGTGGCATCGGCGTCACCGAGCCCCTGACGGCCGCGGTGCTCATCGCCTTCGGCGCGGACCCGGCTGCGGCCACGGCGGGCGTCGTCCTTTTCTCGATCTACGTCCACCTGCTCGAGATCCCGCTGGGCGCGATCGGCTGGGTCGTGTGGGGGGTGTCGCGCAAGACCGCGCCAACCCCCGATCCCCTGCTCGCTTCGCCCGCCCCGGGGTCAGCGGCGGACTAGCCTGCGTACCTGACGCATGCGGGCCTGGTCGGCGATCTCGTCATCGACTCGCTCTGGCACGAACGGCTCGCCGAGCGCACGCTCGACCGCCATCCTGATGAGCGCATCGGCGAACGCAGGGTTGGCAGGCAGCAGCGGACCATGCAGGTAAGAGCCGAACACATTGCCCTTGACCGCCCCTTCGGTCCCGTCTGCCCCGTTGTTGCCCATGCCTGACCTGACGGTGCCAAAGGGCTGTTGCCCTGGAGCGAGCTGCGTTGAGCCGGAATGGTTCTCGTAGCCGACCACGTCGCCGTACGCCGTGCGCAGGACGACCGGCCCGATCATCCGCTTGGCGTTGCCCTGGGTCGTGACATCGAGGATGCCGATGCCCGGGAGTCGCTCTCCCTCTACGGTGATGAACGCATTTCCGAACAGCTGGTACATGCCGCAGATCATCAGCATCGGCGTGCCATCGGCCGCCAGAGCTCGCAGGACCTCAGCATTGTGGGCCAGGTCATTCTCGACCCGGGCCTGCCCGCTGTCCTGGCCACCACCGCCCAGGACCAGGTGCGCGTCCTTCGGGAAGTCGTTGCCGGGGTGGTGCTGAAGGATGACCGGTTCGTAGCCGTGCCAGCGCAGCCGGCTCGCCAGCGCGCGCGTGTTGCCGAGATCGCCGTAGATGCTCATCTCGCGCGGGTAGATATGAACGACCTTGATCTGCCCTTTCATGCGGGGTCCTCGCCGAAGTTCGCCAGCCCGTATCGCGATGCCAGGTCCCGGCGAAGAGTCATCATCGCGGTGTACGTGCAGAAGATGCGCTTGGGCTCGCCCGCGTATGCCGTCAGGAACCGTTCCAGCCCGATATCCAGGTCTGGCTCAACCTCCGTCACAGCCACGTCGTCATACTTCAGGCGAAGGGCCATGTCATAAGCACGCATCCCGCTGGTGAGTGCGACCCCCTTGTCGCGCAGCGACCCGAAGCTGACGTCATAGAGCCACGACACGTCGCGACCGTCGGCGTAGTTGTCGTTGATGGCAACCATGGTGGTCACGGGGGCGTTGCCATACGTGCCGAGGGCTACGGTGAAGCCTGCGGGGTTCTTGACCAGCACCAGCTCAAGGGGCTGTCCGCCCGCATCGATCACCTCGCCGCGGCCGAACGGTGGCTCGACCCTCTCAAGGGCGGCAACCGCCTGCTTGGCGCGAAACCCCTCTGACAGCAACACTCTTGCCGTCGCCGTCGCGGCCGTGGCATTGATCATGGCGGCGAGCCCACGCTGCTTCAGAACCAGCGGGCCAACCCTCTCGACGTCGCCGAACCGCACCTCGAAGCTGCGTTCGTCCTGAGGTTCGAGCAGGCCGTCCGCATCGGTTGGCAGGGGCGCCTTGAAGTCGTCCTCGAAGCGGACATCGGCCTCCTGCAGCTCGGGCAGACGGTCCGCGATTGACGGGTCGACGCCGAAATACGTCACGTTGACGCCACCCCGGACGCGGTCAGCGATCCGTGAGACGAAGGAGTCGTCGATGTTGAGCACCACCCCGGCCGTCGTCTGCTCTGCCAGCTCTGCGAGGAGCTTGGCAGTGTGGTCGATCTCGGCGAATCGGTCGAGCTGGTCGCGCGCGACGTTCAGGAGCAGCGAGTAGGCCGGTCTGACCGCGGCGGCGAACTTCAGGGCATGGGCCTCATCGAGCTCGAGGACCGCGATGTCGGCCTTGAGGCGTCCCGACAGCGGGACCTCGGCCAGCATCGCCGAGATGACGCCACGGGTGAAGTTGCTGCCCGTCGGGTTCGTGAACACGCTCAGCCCGTGCTCACGCAGGATCGCGACGAGCATCTTGGTCGTGGTCGTCTTCCCGTTGGTGCCGGTGACCACGACGACGCCGCGAGGCAGACCCACAAAGGCGTGAGTGAGGAACGCGGGGTCCACCGTCTCGACCACCAACCCTGGCAGCGCTGAGCCGCCGCCTCGCAACCTGGATGCGGCACGCGCAGCCTTGCCGGCCATCACTGCCAGAGACGTCCTCAACACGGGATCACCCTAGCCAGGTGCGGAGAGTTGGCGTGACATACCTGCTGATCAGCGGCACCATGACGCCATGACCGATCAGCCCCAGAACGCTGCCGCCTTCGCCGAGACGCTTCAGACCGCCTACGCCAACATGCTCGCCAGCGTCCCCCACTCGATGTCGTTCGCCGAGGATCAGCTGGTCGCCGAGCTCGACTCCCACGGCATCACCTTGTCCGGCCACATCGTCCGCGCCTTGTGCTGGGCGGCGGTCGAAGGGCCCGAGGCCTGAAGCAGGTTCCAACCTGGTGGCTTACTCCCACTCGATGGTGCCCGGGGGCTTGCTCGTCACGTCGAGCACCACGCGGTTGACCTCCGGTACCTCGTTGGTGATCCGGGTCGAGATCCTGGCCAGCACGTCGTACGGGACTCTGGTCCAGTCGGCGGTCATCGCATCCTCTGAGGAGACCGGGCGCAACACGACCGGGTGACCGTAGCTGCGTCCATCGCCTTGCACACCAACAGATCTCACGTCTGCCAGCAGCACCACAGGGCACTGCCAGATGTCGCGGTCAAGCCCCGCGGCCGTGAGCTCCTCGCGGGCAATCGCGTCGGCGGCGCGCAGGATCGTGAGCCGCTCGACCGTGACCTCCCCGACGATGCGGATGGCAAGACCCGGGCCAGGGAACGGCTGACGCCACACGATCGGCCCAGGCACTCCCAGCGCGAGGCCGACCTGACGGACCTCGTCCTTGAACAGCATGCGCAGCGGCTCGATGAGCTTGAACTGGAGGTCGTCGGGCAGCCCGCCCACGTTGTGGTGCGACTTGATGTTGGCGGTGCCGGTGCCCCCGCCAGACTCCACCACATCCGGATAGAGGGTCCCCTGGACCAGCCATTCAACGGGATGTCGCGACCCGACGGCCGACCCCACCAGGTCACGTGCCGCCTGTTCGAAGCAGCGGATGAACTCCCGGCCGATGATCTTGCGCTTCTGTTCGGGATCCGAGACCCCGGCCAGTGCGTTCAGGAACTGGTCCCGGGCATCGACGACCACCAGCGACACGCCGGTGGCCGAGACAAACTCCTTCTCGACCTGTTCGGCCTCACCCGAGCGCAGCAGCCCATGGTCGACGAACACACAGGTGAGCTGGTCGCCAACGGCGCGCTGCACCAAGGCGGCGGCAACCGAGGAGTCGACCCCGCCGGAGAGGGCACAGAGCACGCGAGCTGAGCCGACCTGCTCACGCACCGCGGCAACCTGGACATCGACGACATTGGATGCCGTCCAGTCCGCGACCAGCCCGGCACCGCGGATCAGGAAGTTCTCCAGGACCCGCTGGCCGTAGGTGGTGTGGACCACCTCGGGGTGCCACTGCACGCCATACAGCCTGCGCTCGTCGTCCTCAAAGGCGGCAACCGGCGCACCGGGGCTGGAGGCGGTCACCTTCATCCCTACAGGCGCCTGCGTGACCGAGTCGCCGTGCGACATCCACACCGACTGCTCGGCAGTCTGGCCGTCGAAAAGAGTGGAGGACAGATCAGAGACCGTGGCCTGGGTCGACCCGTACTCGCCGCCTCCGGTGCGGGCGACCGTGCCCCCCAGAGCCTGCACCATCGCCTGGAAGCCGTAACACATCCCGAACACCGGGACCCCAGCCGTCAGCAGGGCCACGTCCAGGGCCGGCGCGCCCTCCGCGTAGACCGACGACGGCCCGCCTGAGAGCACGATGGCAGCCGGGTCCCTGGCGAGCATCTCGGCGACCGACATGGTGTGCGGCACGACCTCGCTGTACACATGTGCCTCGCGCACCCGCCGGGCGATCAGCTGGGCATACTGCGCCCCGAAGTCGACAACGAGGACGGGCCGGGCGGACAGCGAGACGAGCGCTTCAGTCACGCGGCAAGGCTACCGGCCAGCTGCGCCTCGACCTCACGGGCAACCTTCCGCTCCGCCCAGAACGACAGGAAGGGCACGACGCCGGCCAGCATGACCGCCACCATCCGCCCGGGGGTCCAGCGCATCTTGAAACCGAGGTTCGCCGTCGTGAACACGTAGATCATGTAGAGGAGGCCATGCTTCGAGTCCCAGAACTGCGACAGGCCGGGCTTGTCGAAGCCAAACTTCAGCACTATCCCCAGGCACAGCACCAAGAGTCCGATGCCAACGAGTATCGCCATGACCTTGAAGTAGCCCAGGGCCTTACGGGCGGCGGCCTCATCGACGATCGGACGAACCTGCTCGGACATTCGTTGCCTTTCCTGTTTCGTAGTCGTCGCGCACCATCCTCCACCACATGTACGCCGCAAAGAGGGCAAACGCCCACCACTGGAACGCGTATGCCGTGTTGCGCCAGGACATCCCGCCGGCCGCAGGTGTGGGCGGAGGCACCCTCTGGACCGCCGGGGACGCGGCCGAAGTCACATCGGGCACCTCTGCTGTCGCAAAGATGAACGCGTTGTACAGCGTGCCGGGCCAGCGGTTGACCAGCAGCGACAGGTCCAGTGCCGCCATCTGACCCTCTGGCAGGGCGCCGCCGCCTCGAGAGGTGCCCTGGATCGACGACTCACCTGGCGTCAGGGTCCCCGAGACGGTGACGTCCGTGGCGATGTTGGGCGGCACGGCCTGCGCGGGATCGGTGACGAACCCGCGCACGACGGCGAGCCGGGCTCCGGTAGACCGCACGACCAGGGGGGTGACGACCCAGTATCCACGCTCGCCCCTCAGCAGACGTGGCGTCACGAGCACCTGCCCGGACCCGTCATACCGGCCGGTCGCGGTGATCCGGCGGCCATCAGCGTAAGGAGGAAAGGGAGCGTGCATGAACAGGACCGTGGCCACGTCGGCGACTGGGAGCGTCGGCGGTGAGCCCACCTGCTGCACCCGGCCCTGGTCGCGCGCGACATTGAGCTGCCAGAAGCCGAGCATCGTGAAGCTGACCATGACGACAACGACCGCCGCGAACAGCCCGAGCCATCGGGGTTTGAGAGCGGTCCGCAGCACCGGCTAAGGCTATTTCACCGGGCTCGTCTCTCTGCCCACGCCATCCCGTGGTTAATGGTTTGGTTCCTGCGGGCCTCGCCCATACCGTGAGAGCTGCGATGCAAAGACTGCCCTACCCGGATCCCGGAACCCCTGACCTGCGCACCCCCCTGCGGTTCCTCGCCTGGGTCGCGCGGGGTCAGTGGCGAGCCCTGCTTGGCGGGGTGGTCTTCGGTGTCATCTGGATGGTGAGCCAGGCTCTCTTTCCCGCGGCCGTCGGTCAGGCTATCGACCTGGGAATCATCGCCAACAACCCGGCGGCGCTGCTGATCTGGGGCGGGGTGCTGGTCGGGCTGGGTGCCCTCAGTGCCCTTGCCGGCATGCTGCGCCATCGGTTCGCAGTGGAGAACTGGCTACGCGCCTCCTTTCGGTGCATGCAGCTGATCGGCTACAAGGCGGCCGATACCGGCGAGGCACTGCCGCGTCGGATGCCTACGGGCGAGGTGGTCGCGACCGTTGCCTCCGACGCCATGCGCCTGGGCGGGCTGTATGACGTGTCCGCGCGCTTCGCGGGAGCGATCGTGAGCTACTTCGTCGTCGCGGTCATCCTGCTGAGCAAGTCACGGCCGCTGGGTCTGGTGGTGCTCATCGGCGTTCCGGTCCTGGTCTCCTCGCTCTCCCTGATCCTGCGCCCCCTGCAGAAGCGTCAGGCCGAACAGCGGGAGCAGTCCGGAAAGCTGACCACCTTGGGCGCCGACACCGTCGCCGGCCTGCGAGTGCTGCGGGGCATCGGCGGAGAGCAGGCCTTCCTGCATCGTTACCAGGACCAGTCGCAGCGGGTTCGTACGTCGGGGGTGCAGGTCGCCGGGATCCAGGCGAGCCTCGACGCTGCGCAGGTCCTGCTGCCCGGCGTGTTCGTGGTCCTGGTGACATGGCTGGGGGCACGGTTCGCACGGCAGGGGACGATCACCCCCGGTGACCTCGTCCAGTTCTACGGCTATGCAGCGTTCCTGGTGATGCCCCTGCGGACGGCCACGGAGTTCGCCGATCGAGCCACCCGGGCCCACATTGCGGCTCGCAAGATCATCAGGGTGCTGTCGACCAATCCCGACACCATCGACACTCTCGGCCTGGCCCACGACACGGTCGAGCCCGCCCACGGCGTACCCCTGACCGACCCGACCAGCAACGTCACGATCAAGCCCGGTGAGCTGACCGCCATCGTCTCGGCCCGACCCGAGGAGTCCAGTGCCCTGGCCGACCGGCTCGGCCGCTTCGGACGGACCCGCACCTCAGTGCGCATGGACGGTGTGGCCATTGCCGACCTGCCGCTGGCCACCGTTCGCCGGCGGATCGTCGTCAGCGAGATCGACCCACGCCTGTTCACCGGTTCCCTGCGGGAGGAGCTGGACCCGCACGGCACCCATGACGATGCCACGATCCTGTCGGCGCTCCATGTCGCCGGTGGTGAGGACGTCATGGAGGCCTTGGCCTGCGGGCTGGACAGCGACGTCGAGGAACGCGGACGGTCCTTCTCCGGAGGCCAGCGCCAGCGTCTCGCACTGACACGCGCCTTGCTGACCGATGCCGAGACGCTGGTCCTTGTTGAGCCGACCAGCTCGGTCGACGCACACACAGAGGCACGGATCGCCGCTCGTCTGGCAGGCGCACGAGCTGGGCGCACTACCGTCGTGATGACCGCCAGCCCGCTGCTGCTCGACACGGCCGACGCCGTGATCCTTCTGACCGATGGCAAGGCGACAGCCAGGGGAACGCACCGGGAGCTGATGGCGACCAGCACCGCATACAAGGACACCGTCATCCGGGGAGAGGTGGTGCGCTGATGGCGCTGACCACCGAGCCGGTCACCCGGGTGCTGCCCGTCGCCGACATGGCGTCGGTGCGCCTGCACGCGCGAGGGCTGCTGCGCGAGCACCGCTCAACGATGACCACGGTGATCGGGCTCCATGCCCTTGCGGCGCTGGCTGCGCTGGTCGCTCCCCGGCTGGTTGGGGCACTCGTCGAGGGTGTCACCCACGGCATCACTGTCTCGCAGATCAACACCCTCGCCATCTGGCTGGCGGCATCTGTCCTGGTGCAGACCGGGCTCGTGTGGGCGGCACGGCGGGCGTCGTTCATCATGGGCGAAAGCGTGTTCGCCGAGCTGCGCGAGCAGTTCATCTCACGAGTCACCGAGCTGCCCCTGTCCACCGTGGAGCGGGCGGGCACCGGCGATCTGCTGTCCCGGACGACCAACGACGTCGAGGCCCTGTCCCAAGTCGTTCGGTTCGGCATCCCTTCTCTGTTTGTCGCCATCGTGACGACGGTGCTCACCGTGGCAGCAGCCATCGTTGCCGGACCGCTGGTGGCTCTCCCGATCGTCATCGGTGTGCCGGTGATGTGGCTCTCGACCCGTTGGTATCTCCGGCGGGCACCCGCGGGCTACCTGCGCGAACGTGCGACGTATGCCGTGGCCAACGGTGTGATCACCGAGACCGTCGACGGCGCCCGCACGGTGGATGCGCTGGGGCTGCGGTCACGTCGCCGCAAGCGGATCAACGAGGCCATCGGCAGCTGCTTCGACGCCGAGATCTACACCCTGCGGCTGCGGATGATCTGGTTCCCGCAGATCGAGTTCGCCTATCTGGTACCCGTCGCGGCCACGCTGGTGTGGGGCGGCTGGCTGGTTGCCAACGGCAGGGCCACGATCGGCATCGTGACTGCAGTGACCCTCTATGTTCAGCAGATGGCCGGGCCGCTTGACGAGCTACTGAGCTGGCTCGACGAGATCCAGGTCGGCGCAACCTCGCTGGCCCGGGTCATCGGGGTCGCCGACGTGCCGCCGGACCGGAGCTCCACCGGCGAGTCGCCCGAGGGCCGGGACATCGGGGTCGACGACGTGCGGTACGCCTATCGCGAGGGCCACGATGTCCTCAACGGCGTCTCGCTGGAGCTGAAGCCAGGTGAGCGTCTGGCCATCGTGGGTCCTTCCGGTGCCGGAAAGTCAACGCTGGGGCGGCTGCTCGCCGGGATCGACGGTCCGAGATCAGGTCGGGTCGAGATCGGGGGCGTTCGGTTGGTGGACCTCGAGCTCGAACAGCTCCGAGGCGAGGTGGCGCTGGTCACGCAGGAGCACCACGTCTTCGTCGGGACCATGGCAGACAATCTCCTTCTCGCCCGCCCAGCGGCCGCGACCGACGACCTGTGGTCTGCCCTGCGCGCCGTGGATGCCGAGGCCTGGGTCGGCGAGCTGCCCGATGGGCTGGCAACGATGGTCGGCAGCGGGGGCCATGTCCTGACCGAGGGCCAGTCACAGCAGCTGGCACTGGCCCGCCTCGTACTGGCCGACCCGCATACCCTCGTCCTGGACGAGGCCACCTCGTTGCTGGACCCCCGAGCCGCGCGTCACCTTGAGCGGTCCCTGGCTGCGGTGGTTCGCGGGCGCACCGTGGTCGCGATCGCCCACCGCCTGCACACTGCGCACGACGCAGACCGCGTCGCCGTGGTGGAGGACGGCAGGATCAGCGAGATCGGCACCCACGATGAGCTGGTTGCCGCCAATGGTGCCTACGCCGCGCTTTGGCGCTCGTGGCGGGACGAGCCAGAGCCGGCGGACACAGGTGCGGGCCTTGCCTGACTTCAGTGACCGCCCTCTGCCGGGCTGACCGCCGCGACGCACTCGTAGGACGCTCCCTGAGGCGGGCGGGGATCGTCGCCTCCCCGGTTTGGCCAGAAGGACATGGCGCGCTCGGCCTGAGCCGTGATGGTGAGCGCGGGGTTGACACCGGGGTTCGCGGAGACCGCCGCCCCGTCGACGACGTGGAGCCCGGGGTAGTTCCAGACCCGGTGCCACGGGTCGACCACACCCTCGCTCGGATCGCTGCCGATGACGGCGCCGCCGAGAAAGTGAGCGGTCAGGGGCACGTCAACGATCTCTCCAAGTGAGCCAGCGGGAAGAACCGGAACGCGGGCACGCTCCTGCAGCCGGCTGGCGAGCTGGCGAATCGCCCTGTGCCCGCTGGGAATCCACGAAGGGTTGGGCTCACCGTGCCCTTGCTTCGAGGTGAGAGCGATCCCCCCACCGCGACGGCGCTTGGCCGAGACGGTCAGTGAGTTGTCGCGGGACTGCATGACCAGGGCGATCACGGTTCGCTCGCTCCACCGCCGCACCGAGATCGAGCGGAGGAAGGCGGCGGGGTGCCGGACGCACTGAGCCAGGAAACGCACAGGACGCGGTACCGGTCCCCCGCCCTCGACCAGGATGGTCGCGAGCAACCCCATGGCATTGGACCCTTTGCCATACCTCACGTTCTCGACATGCGTCTCGTGGTCGACATGGAACGAAGACGTTATCGCGACGCCCTTGGTCAGATCGACGTCCGTGGGCACGCGTACGGTCATCGCCCCCCCAAGCGCCTCGGAGTTGGTTCGGGTCAGCTCGCCCAGTCGAGGAGAAAGACGACCGAGCCTTCCCTCTGCCGACATCCGGTGCAGCAGCCGCTGGGTCCCCCAGGCGCCCCCTGCGAGGACCACCTGCGATGCCGTGACCGTATGACGTCTCTTGCGGATCCAGGCTCCGGTCGCCTCGGTGGTCACCCGGTATCCAGCCTCGCGACTGCCGTCGTCGATCGGCTCGACGGCGACCACCGTGCGCATTGGCTCGATCGTGGCACCCAGACGCTCGGCCAGGGCCAGGTAGTTCTTGACCAGGGTGTTCTTTGCGCCAACTCGGCAGCCCACCATGCAGTTACCGCAGAGGGTGCAGCCGGTGCGGTCAGGGCCCGCACCACCGAAATACGGGTCTTCGACGCGCTCCCCCGGTCTGCCGAAGAAGACGCCGACCGGCGTCTTGCGGAACGTGTCGCCGACGCCCAGATCGACTGCCACCTGACGCATGACCTGTTCGACCGGCCCGTCGCACGGGTTGGTAACCATGCCCAGCATCCGGGACGCCGTCTCATAATGCGGCGCGAGCTCGGCCTGCCAGTCG